>NZ_CP126539.1:2483333-2810555 GCF_030177755.1 Devosia sp. RR2S18 | reverse complement strand
CAGGTCATCTACGATCTGTGCCGTCATCAACGATTCCAGCAGCCCCACCACCGCAACGGCGGCTGAGTAGGGCAGGATGATGAGGAGCGTTTCAAGCGTGAGCGGGATCTGCGGAATGAGGAACACCGGCAAGGTGTCGGGCAATGCGCCCATGTCGCCCACGGTACGCAGGTCCATGCCGAGGACGATCGAAATAGCCGTCAGCACCACGATGCACACCAGCGGCGAAGGGATCGCCTTGGTGATGCGCGGGAAGAGATAGATGATCGCGAGACCGCCAGCCACCATTGCGTAGGTGAGCCAGGTCACGTTGGTCAACTCGGGCAATTGCGCCATGAAGATCAGGATGGCCAGCGCGTTGACGAAGCCGGTCATGACCGACTTCGATACGAACCGCATGACATAGCCCAGCTTCAGGAACCCGGCCGCGATCTGGAGCAGGCCCGCAAGAACGGTCGCGGCCAGCAGATATTCTAGCCCATAATCCCGCACCAGGGTAATCATCAGCACCGCCGTGGCGGCCGTTGCCGCCGAGATCATGCCCGGGCGCCCACCCACAAAAGCGATCAGGACGGCGATGGAGAAGGAAGCGTAAAGGCCGATTTTGGGGTCGACGCCTGCAATGATCGAAAAGGCGATGGCTTCCGGGATCAGGGCAAGTGCGACCACAAGGCCGGCGAGTATGTCTCCACGAATGTTGCCGAACCATTCGGCGCGCATTCGGTGCAAGGTTTCGATCATTTATTCTTCCGTAAAGAGTAGGGCTTCAGCGTGGGAATGCGCAGCAGAGTAGATGCCCCGCATTCGGCTCGGTGCGTCGCTGCAGTGATCCAGTGGCTTCCGGCTCTTTCAGTAGCGGGAACAATCCTGCTATCGCGATCGGCCCACCAAATGCGGCAAGCCGTGGATAAAAGAGCTATTCAGAAGGGGTCGAAGAACAGTGGTGCTGGATACAATGCGCGAACGCAGATCTGTCAAATACTGTGCTTGAGTTGACCGGGGGATAGGCGCCCGGAGAAGCCACCCGCCAAGCGGGTCCGACGACAAGCCCGTTATTGCCCCAATCTCTGCCCGATAGCAACCTTCCACCAACATCAATGCCGATTGAAACGACAGCTCAGCATTCTTTGCCTAAGACAAACTGCAACCAACGTCGGAACTGCATGCCCATAGGTTTGTTCAATTGGCATCACGCACAAAGGAGCATCCCGATGAAGAAGTTCGCCCCAATCGCCGTCGTCGCCGTCGCGGCTCTCTCGATCACCGGCTGCACGTCCACGCAGCGGACCGTCACTGGCGCAGCCGTTGGTGGCGTCGCAGGTGCTGCAGTTGGTGGAGCGGTCGCCGGTACCCCTGGTGCAGTCGTAGGCGCTGGTGCTGGCGCTGCTACCGGTGCCGTCATCGCAAACTGACCTGACACTCAGCGTCAGACGCTAACAATTGCCTCGCTTGGCACCTCATCGGTAAGCGAGACCATAGAGGCGGGCGGTACTGCCGTCCGCTACTTCCCCAAGGCAATGATAGCGCGCACCTCGGTCTCAACCGAATCGAGGATCGCGTTGATCGCCGCTGTCGCTCGATCCACATTCTCGACCAAAATGGCATCGGCGAGATCCCGGTGCATGGGGAAGGAGCCAAGCCCAAAGGCGTCGGCCGAAAAGGGCGACGAACCGCCTCGCTCAAGGGCGCGGTCGAGGTTCATCAGCAACTGCCCATACATCGGGTTACCCGACGCGTCATAGATAGCGCCGTGAAAGGCGTGGTCGGCCTTGCGCCAGGGGCGACCGGCATCAACTTCGACGAGCAAGATCTCGCACAAGCGGGAAATCTCTTCACGTTGCGCGCGCGTGGCCTTCAACGTCGCCTTACGAACGACGTCATTTTCGAGCGTCCGGCGGATTTCCATAAGCCGCAGGAGCGCTTCGCCTTCCAGCCTGACCATGGTCGGGACAATGCCCCGCGAGGTCTGCACCCGAGCTGACAAATAGGTGCCATCACCGCGCCGGCGCCGGATGATTCCCAGTCCCTCCCAGCGGTTAAGCGCTTCCCGTATGGTCGATCGTCCAACACCTAGGCTCGTCGCCAGTGAGGTTTCCGGCGGCAGCCGATCACCGATCTGCAAACCGGCACGCTCCACCATCTCGGCAAGGGCATCCAACACCGCCACGTTGCGGGATCGGTTCTCCAGCGGTTCGAGAAAGTGCAGCGGTGCTTGCCGACTCATGAGCCCAGTCCTTGAGGCATCTTCGCTGGCGCCAAACACCACATCTTGGCGCCGTTGTCAGCCATGCGCGCGCCGAGGCTCACCAAGATCGAGCAGTTCGCCGAGCGCCTCCAGCAGAACGTCCATCTGCGGTCGAGAATTATAACCCTGCACCGAAAGCCGGGCGATGTAGGTGTCCTGCCACCGGAAGACTGGCATTTCGATTTTGTACCGATCGAACAAGGTCTTGTGGACCTCGGCGGTGTCGCATTCGGGAATAGGCATCGCCACCATTTGCGGCGCCGAAAATTCGGGGGCCGACAATGGCGCGAGGCCGGTCAGTCCCTGCAGTCGCCGCGCAGTGTCTTGGGCCAGAGCGGTGCAATGTGCAGCGACGCCGGTCCAGTCATTGTCCTGCCGGAAGCGGATTGCTTCTGGCATGGCGAGCCACGCCGACGGGTCGCGTGTTCCCTGCACCTCGATTTCGTCGATAAAGGGCGAGTTGCCGAAGGCCCCTTTGGCCCCCGGTTCCTTGCTCTGCGCCGTCCAGCCGTGGCTGATAACCAGTGGATCAAGCAGGCCCTGCACCTCCGGACGCGCATAGAGAAAGGCGGACCCCTTGGGTGTCATCATCCATTTGTGGCAATTGCCCGCGTAGAAATCCGCGCCCAAGCTATCAAGCTCGAGCGGAATGTGCCCCGGCGTATGAGCGCCATCGATGACCGACCAGATCGCCCGGCGGCGTGCTTCGGCCACCACTTCGGCGATGGGGAAGAGCAGGGCGGTCGGCGAGGTAATGTGGCTGAGAAAGAGTACTCGGGTGCGCTCAGTCATTCCGGCGATGATCGCATCGGTAAAATTGGCTTCGGAAACCAGCGGCAGTGGCACCTTCACCACGACCACTTCCGCGCCGGTCTGGCGGCAAACAAAAGCCCAGGTCTTTTCCAGCGCCGAGTACTCGTGGTCGGTGGTTAGAATCTGGTCGCCGGGCCGCAGCTGCAGCGAGCGGGCGACGATGTTGAGGCCGCTCGTGGCGTTCGTCACCGCTGCGATATTTGCTGGCGCCGCCCCGAGTTCGGCCGCAAGCACCTCGCGCGGCGTGCGCATGAGTTCGGTGAGGCGCCGGCCCAGAAACTCCACCGGCTCACTTTCCAGCTCCAACTGGAACCG
The DNA here is from genome assembly GCF_030177755.1 of Devosia sp. RR2S18. NCBI lineage: Bacteria > Pseudomonadati > Pseudomonadota > Alphaproteobacteria > Hyphomicrobiales > Devosiaceae > Devosia > Devosia rhizosphaerae. Next base: position 2,807,182 of record NZ_CP126539.1, on the reverse strand, counting down.
CTGATAGGCTTCGAACACCGGCCGGGGGCAGGCGCCGAACGAGCCATGATTGAGGAAGACGACGTCTTCGCGCAGCAAAAACTGTCGGGCAAGATTGGCGGACACTTCAACGGCCTTTCAGGGTCGGATCGAGGGCGTCGCGCAGGCCGTCGCCGAAAAGCGAGGTCGCCAGCACGCTGATGGCGAGCGCAGCGGTGGGAAACACTGCGAGGTGCCAGTAGAAGAACATGTAGTCGATGCCCTCATTGATCATCTGTCCCCAGGTGGGCGTTGGCGGCGGCACCCCGACCCCGAGAAAGCTCAGGCTCGCCTCGAGCATCATTGCCAGGGGGATCGCCAGGACGAACCCGACGATGATGGGGCTGATGGAATTGGGAATAAGGTGTCGACGGATGATGTAGGCGGGTGACGCGCCCAGGGCTTGCGCCGCACGAACGAATTCCTTCTCGCGGAAAGACTTCACCTGCGCCCGAACCAACAGGCACACCTGCACCCAGCCGAACAGCGCGGCGATGAAGACAATCATGCCATAGCCACCCCGCGTCAGCGACCCCAGCAACAGGGCACCGAGCAGCGGCGGGACCACCGAAAAAAGCTCGATGATGCGCATGATGATCCAGTCGACCTTGCCACCGAAATACCCCGCAAGCGCACCCAGCGGGATACCGATGAGCACCGAAAAACCCGCCGCGATGAAACCGATCGAGAGCGATACTCGGGCGCCGTAGACGATGCGGCTATAGAAGTCCCGCCCCAGATTATCGACTCCAAACCAATGGCTTGCCGAGGGAAACGCCAGTGCTTCGGTAAGAAAGAGTTGCCCTTCAGGCGGGTATGGCGTGATGAGCGGGGCGAACACCGCCATCAGCACCAGAACCAGGAGCACGGCGCCACCCACCACCGCCGCCTTGTTGCCCAGGAAGCGGCGCCAGGCAAACCAGAGCGGACCGCGTTGCCGGGCCGGGGGAGCCTCTGCTGTGAACTCGCTCATGAGGTGCCTCCCACCCGAATACGCGGGTTGATCAGGGCATAGACCAGGTCCGACAGGAGATAGGCGATGCAATACATGAAGGTGATCATCAGCATCAGCGCCATCTCGAGTGGATAGTCCCGCTGCTGGATAGAGGAGACGAAATAGGCGCCCAGCCCCGGCACCCGGAACATGGCTTCCACAAAGATGGACCCGGTTGCTGTGCCGATAAACATGGGCAGGAAGACCGTCACCAGCGGAATGGCCGAGTTGCGCAGGACATGCTGGAAGACGATCCGCCGCTCCGACAGCCCCTTTGCCCGCAATACGGTGACAAAGGGTCGGCTCATCGTGTCGAGCATCGCCGAGCGGGTGTAGCGGGCATAGGTTGCCAGCGGAATGGTGGCGTAACACGCGACCGGCAGGATCCACCGCTCCGGGTGGGGCCAGCCGCTGGCGGGCAACCAGTTCAGCCAAACTGCAAAGATCAGGATCAACAGCATGGCCGTCACAAAAACCGGGATGGTCAGGCCCAGCGTGGCGAACACCGAGGCAATATAGTCGACCCAGGTGTTGCGGTTGAGCGCCGCGGCCATGCCGAGGAGAATACCCAGCGGCGCCCCGATGAGCACGCCCAGTCCGCCCAAGACCAGGCTCGGCACCCAGGCGCGCGACAGGAGTTGGATGACGCTCTCACCGGGGCTCTGGTAAGGCACGCCGAAGTCGAACCGGAGCACGCCGGCCATATAGTTCAAATATTGGACATGGAGCGGCTGATCGAGGCCCAGTTGCGCCATCATGCGCTCCCGCACCGCGGCCGACACCGGCATCTCGTTGGCGTCGAAGGGCCCACCCGGAATGGCGTGCATCATCAAGAAGATGATGATCGAAACCGCAACAAACGTTACGGCGACCGACAGGAGACGACGAAGGATGTAACCGATCATCACTTGCCCCTATGACGTGACGAGTGCTTCGACGCGGTGTCCGCCCGCAAGCGTGACCAATTGCGGCTCCGCTCGTGGCGCTGTGCCGGTCTGCACCACCGTGAAGCGTGGCGTCTGGGCGTCGATCTCTTCAGCCGAAAGAAAGCGGCGCTCGCGCTTGTCGCGAGGGTTGGCCGCCGGCACGGCGTCGAGCAGGGCCCTTGTGTAGGGGTGCTGCGGTTCGGCGAAGATGCGATGGGTCGGCGCTTCTTCCACCACCCGCCCGCGATACATAACGACCACGCTGTCGGCCAATGATCTCACGGTGGAAAGATCGTGGCTGATAAAGAGGATGGAGAGGCCCATCTCGGCCTGGAGGCGCTTGAGCAGCCCGATGATCTGCGCCTTGACCGTGACGTCCAGCGCCGAAGTTGGCTCATCGGCCACGAGCACACTTGGCTCCAGCACTAGCGCCCGGGCGATGGCGACGCGCTGCCGCTGCCCCCCGGACAGTTCATGCGGATAGCGGTCGGCGAAGGCACGGTCGAGACTCACCCGCTCCAGCCAGTCCAGCGCCTTCTCCCGCTGCTCGCGCGCGGAGCCCACTTTGTGAATATGCAGGGGTTCGGCGATGATCTGCGTCAGCGTCATCATGGGGTCGAGCGCTGAATAGCTGTCCTGGAACACCACCTGCAGCTGGCGTCGCCACGGCTTGAGCGCCTCGGTGGAGAGGCTGGAGATATCCGTCCCGTGGACCAGAATCTGCCCCCGGCTCACATCGGTCAAACGCAAGGCCATCATGCCGGTGGTCGTCTTGCCCGAACCGCTTTCGCCAACAACGGCCACAATACGGTTGCGGGGCAGGGTGAGGTTGACCTCCCGCACCGCGTGGAAGTCGCCATACTGGCTGAACAGCCCACGCCGGCGCCGGGTACGATACGTCTTGGCCACGCCGCGCAGTTCAAGGGCGGGCGCTGCATCCTCGTCCCCGCGCGATGGTTCGAAGCGCGTTTGCAGGCTCGCCAGCAATTGCTTGGTATAGGCGTGCTGCGGTGCGTCGAAGATTTGTTGCACGGCGCCTTGTTCCATCACCTCGCCGGCATACATGACGAGGACACGGTCCACCGTTTCGGCAATCACCCCCAGATCATGGGTAATCATGATCAGCGCCATGCCAAATTCGGCCTGCACCTTCTTGATCAGCTGCAGGATCTGCGCCTGAATGGTGACGTCCAGTGCCGTAGTCGGCTCGTCCGCAATCAGCAGCTTGGGCTGGCAGGAGAGCGCCATGGCGATCATGGCGCGCTGCAACATGCCGCCCGAGAGCTGGTGTGGATAATAATCAAGCACGTCGCGCGCATTGATGATCTCGACCCGGCGCAGCATCGCTTCGGCCTCTTGCCGGGCCGCTTTCGTGCTCACCGGGCGATGCGCCTGGATGGTCTCGCTGATCTGGTGCCCGACCGTAAAGACGGGGTCGAACGCCGTCATCGGATCCTGGAAGATCATTGCGGCCGTGCGTCCGCGCAATCGGGCCAAATCCTCCTTGTTCGCTTTTTGCACATCGGTGCCGTCGAGCCGGAGCTTGGTGGCGCTGATCTCCGCGGTCGCTGGAAGCAGCCGCAAGAGCGCACTGCAACTAACGGATTTGCCCGATCCCGATTCCCCCACGATGCCGAGGCTTTCGCCCTGTTCCAGGCTGAAGCTGATGCCCCGCACGGCATCCACGCGGCCGCCATACTGGCGGAAACTCACGCGAAGGTCTTCGATTTCAACAAGCGGCATAGTTGGTCCCCGAAGCACCCTCCGGCGTGCCGGAAGGTGCAGAGTGCAGGCGCTTACTTCGTCAGATGGGTGAAGAAGTAGTGCCCGAGCCGGTCGAGGGGCGTGAAGCCCAAGGAGTTGGGTTCGGACGCCTCGCCACCCAGCTCTTCGGAGATCACTGCCGTGGTGATCGGGTGAACCAGGGGGACGATCAGACCTTGATCGATCATCACCTGCTCGGCCTGTTCATAGAGCTCGACGCGGGTTTCCCAATCGGCCTCGGCGTCAGCCTCCGCCACCAGCGCATCATATTCGGGGACGAAGTAGTTGTGGCGCCCGCCATTGTAAAAGATGCCGTAGAAGTTGGACGGATCGAGATAGTCGTACTCGTACGGCGCGATGAAGATGTTGTTGCGCTTGCCACGCATGCCATCCATCCATTCCGGCCCGGGAAGGCTGCGGATGGAAACATCGATCCCCAGAATCTCCTCGAATTCAGCCTGCAGGTACTGGGCCATGGCCGGAACGATTGCCGAGTTGTAGCCGCCTTCCTCGCGGATCCAGATTTCGATGGGCGGGAAACCCTCGCCGTCGGGATAACCCGCTTCAGCCAGATATTGTTGAGCGAGTTCAGGATCAAACGTGGCCTGCGCCACCACGTCTTCGCTGTAGCCGGGATAGCCGGGCGGCAGGATCGAGCCGGCTGGGATGGCGATGTCCTTGAGGACCGTGGAGGTCAGTTCCTCGCGGTCCACTGCATGGTAGAGCGCCCGGCGCACATCGACGTCATTGAAGGGCTCCGCCTCCAGATCATAGGCGATGTAGGAGGTGGCGAAGACCGCGTTCTGGCGAATGCCGTCCGGAAACCGCTGCGTCGCGACCGGCACTTGTCCAGTGTTGAGGAAGGAATAGTCCGCATCGCCAGCAAGGAAGGCCGGAAGTCCGACTTCCGGGGCAGCGAGAGTCGGGTCGAGCTCCAGCCGGTCGACCTGTGCCTGCCATGGGCCGGTATAGGTGTCGGATTTGACGAATACGACGGAGTTGTTCGACTTCTCCCAGCTCTCGATCGAGAACGGGCCGGAGGAGACGATGCTGTCGACATTGAGTGCCCAGTCGTCACCTAGCTCGTCCACCTTGTGCTTGGGCACGGGGTACCAGAGGCTGGTCACCGAGGGAAAATAGGGCTTTGGCGCGTTGGTAGTGACCTCGATGGTCTGATCGTCCACTGCCCGGACACCAAGCGTAGAGGCCTCGGCCGTGCCCTCGGTCACTTCCTTCCAGCCTTGGATGCCCCCGGCGAAGTCCCAGTACCAGGCAAAATCATAGCCGCTGGTGGCCGCCCGCTGGAGGGCGAACACATAGTCTTCCGCGGTGAGCGGCTCGCCATCGGACCACACCAGCCCGTCCCGCAGCTTGAAGGTCCATGTCAGCCCATCCTCGGATTGGCTCCAGCTTTCGGCCGCCATCGGCGTCAGCTCGAACTCCTTGTCGAAGGTCGCCAGCGGGATCTGCAGCAGTTCCGACCCGGTGCCACGGTCATAGACCGTCTTCATATAGTCCATATAGGTGCCGGCAGTGGACCCTGTCGGCGCCACGATTGTGGTTTGTGCCACGACCGGAAGAGTGAGGCTGGTGGCCGCAACCAACAAGCCGACCGTTCTATGTAAGAAGTTCATGTGCTCCCTCCTTGTAACGAGCTTGGACTTTCCCTGTGCCGGTCCCCGCAACAATGCCGAGAACCATTTCTTGCTCTTCGAAAGGTCGACCCCTCGACCTTTAAATGCCATATGTCTGACAAATTATCGGAGGGTGTGCAACTCTCCTTGCGCCTTTCCTTATTGATCACTTGCCACTTCGCACAGCGGAGAGAGGTGGTTTGAGCCGGTGACACCGCGAAGGGTAGCGTCTCCCGGCGTCGGCGATCTCAGCCCTTTACCCCGGCCGAGAGCATCACCGCCTGCGTCACCCGTCGCTGAAAGATCAGGTACAGCACTGCCACGGGCAAGCCCGCGAGCACGGCCGAAGCCATCAGCTTGGCGTACACGATCCCATAGGCATCTTTTACCTGCGTGATGCCCACCGGCACCGTCATCGTTGCTTCCCCCGTTGCCGCGAGAAACGGCCACAGAAACGCGTTCCAGGCCCCGATAAAGGTGATGATCGAAAGGGCAGCCGTGACCCCCCAGTTCATCGGCAGGTAGATGCGGAACAGGATCTTGAAATGCCCCGCGCTGTCCATCATCGCTGCCTCGCGGAACTCCTTGGGGACGGAGTCGAAGAACTGCTTGTAGACGATGATCACCACCGGAACGATCAGTTGCGGCAGGATGATGCCGGCCCAGGTGTTGAGCAGTTTGAACTGCGCCATCAACACGAAATGGTTCACGATCAGCGCCTGCATCGGCACCATGAAGCACGCCAGGATCAGCACATAAATGAGCCGCCGGCCGGGGAAGTCGAGCTGGCTCAGCGCATAGGCGCAGCCGGCCGAACTGATCACCACCCCTGCGGTAATCAGCACCGAGGTCACCATGGAATTGATGTACCACTGCGTGATGTTGGTCCGCTCCCAGATGTGGATATAGCTGTCCAGCGTTGGGCGCTGCGGCCACAGGGAGAGCCCGCTGGCAATCACCTCCGTATCGGATTTGAACGAGGTGATGATCGCCCAGTAGAGTGGAAAGAACGCCAAGAGGGCAAAGGCGATGGTGACCGCCGATAGCACCAGCCCACCCAAATCGAGCATCGGATCGCGGTGCGTGCGCTCAGTCTTGACGGCAACATGCGGAATGGCTTCGGCGGTCATTTTTCACCTCGCGCGCGGAGCAATTGATATTGCAGCACTGACAGGACGATAATCATGGCAAACAGCAGCACCGCCGCCGTCGCCCCCTCGCCACCCCGGTTTTGCTGGAAGGCGAGCTTGTAGATGTACTGCACCAGGACGATGGTCGCGTCCTGCCGCCCGCCGATCGAGAATAGGTAGACCTGATCGAAGATTTTGAGCTGCGCGATGAGCTGGATGGTCAGCACCAGCGCCGTCACCGGCCAGATCAGCGGCCAGGTGATGCGGGCAAATTGGCGCCAGCGACCGGCGCTGTCCAGCGCCGCCGCTTCATAGATCTCAGGTGAGATATTGCGCAACCCCGCGATGAACAGCAGCACGTTGAACCCCAGCGTCCACCAGATGGTGACAAAGGCAACCGTAGGCATGAATAGGGGAATGGTGCGGGTCAGCGAGATGGGCTCGCCGCCATTGAAGGGCCGCACCAGCCACTGGATCAGCCCATATTGCACATCGATGATCCAGTTCCAGGTGAGGAACACCACCGACACCGGCAGGATGTAGGGCAGGAAGAAAGCCGCGAGCACCAGGCTCTGCTGCCAGCCCTTGAGCCGGTTCACCGCCATGGCAATGGCTAGCGACACCAGCGTGTTGGGCACCACCGTCAGAACCACGAAATACGCGGTGTTCCAAAAGGCGGCATGAAACAGCCGGTGGCTCAAAATCTTGAAGTAGTTCTCGAGGCCCACCCACTCGCCCGGGCCGATCAGCGGTGCGTCCGTGAAGCTCAGCATCACCATCTGGATGGTGGGCCAGACGAACAGGGCGCCATAGATGATGATGAATGGACCCACCAGCACCAGCGCGGTGAGATATTCCTGGCGTTTGTCTCGCAGCATCGCCGAACCTCCACGGAACAGAGAAGGCCGGCACCCTGGGGCGCCGGCCGGTCGCTTCGCCTAGAGCTGGCTGTTGAGGTCGTCGCGCATCTGCGCGGCGGCGTCGGCAGGCTCCATCTCGCCGGAGGTGGCGGGCACGATGTAGTTGTTCCAGGCGTCGCCCAGGGGGGCGGCCGGGCCGGCAAGCGTCGTGCGCGGATCGAACACGGCCGTATCGGCAAAGCCGGCATAGACCGATTGGGGCTTCATCTCCTGGAACTCGGCACTCTGGCGCACTTCGTTATAGGCTGGGAGATGGCCCGCGCCCGCCCAATCGAGGGAGTTTTCGTTCATCCACTTGATGACTTCCATCACCGCCGCCCGCTTTTCGGGATCGGCTTCGGCGCCGGCATTGGCGGGAATGACGAAGGCGTGGCTGTCGGACCATGCTGCCGGCTGGTCGAAGAGCACCGGAACTTCCACCGCGCCCCACTCGAACATCTCGCCCCTTTCGGCGAGGTCAGTGAAGGTTGGCACCTCCCAGTTGCCCATCAGGAAGAATGGCGATTGCCCCGAGGTAAAGAGCGCCAGGGCTGCCGGTGACTCGATCTGCTGCGGTGTCCAGCCATTCTCCACCCAGCGCGCCATCGTTTCGGTTGCCGTGGACAGCTTCTCCAGATCCTCGTCGGTGGGGAAGAAGCCACCGGCAGCCTCGTCATACATGGTGCCGCCCTGCTGGCCAAAGAGGCTATAGACCATGCGATAGCGGTCTCCGGTCGGCATCGACAGCCCATACATCCCGTCCGTAGTGAACTGCTCGAGCGCCGCCTCGAAATTCTCCATGCCGTCGAGCCCGGTTGGCAAGCCGTTCTCGTCCAACATGCCGGCTTCTTCCAGCATGTCCTTGTTGTAGAAGAGGATGAGGCCATGCTGGTCGAACGGAACGCCATAGCGCGTGTCGTCCACCTTGGCAGCGTTGGCGGCCGCTTCAGTGTAGGACGCGTCGGATAGGCCCACCGACTCCATGTCTTCATCGCTGATCTCGGCCAGGGTGCCGCTATCGACCGCAAGAGGCATGCGTGACAGGTGATAGGTAGCGATGTCGGGGCCTTCCCCGATCGCCGCCGATGTCTGCAGCTTGGTGTAGTAGGGCGAACCCCACTCAAGGGTGGTGGCCTCGATCTGGATCTCGCCCTGGTGCTCCTGGTTGAACTGGTCGATGAGCGACTTCATGCGAACCCCGTCGCCGCCGCCTAGAAAATCCCACCAGACAACGGTCTGCTGCGCCACAGCGCCGCTGGCCAAGGCCAGGAAAGCCGTCGAAGCCAAGGCCAGTCGTTTCAAGCTCTTGTTCATTTGGTTCCTCCCAATGAAAAATGCTCTATGCGTATTGCCTGTCCGGTTGCGCGTCGCATTGAGCGGGTAGGGCCGCGCCCCGGAAACTTGTTTTGCCTAGTTCGCGTGGTAGGCAGCGCCTCCTTCGTCAAACAGGTGCGTCGCTGCCGGATCCACCTCCAGGACAACCGGCTGCCCTGTGCGAAGCGTGCTCTTGCCGCTGTCCTCCGCCACCACCAGATCGCCGCCGGCCAGGCGCACATGCACGAATGTGCGATCGCCAAGGCGCTCCACGAGCTCGGCACTGCCGGTGAGCGTGCCGCCTGATGGCACCACGCGCAAAGCGTCCGGGCGGATACCCAGTGTCAGCTCCCCTCCGGTGGGAAGGCCCGCCACCGGAATGCTCGTCGCGATCCTTGCGCCGCCTGCAGCGACCACCGCATGACCGCCCCCTTGCTCCGCAACCGTGGCCGGCAGGAAGTTCATGGCAGGCGAGCCGACAAAGGCGGCGACAAAGCGGCTGGCGGGCCGGGAATAGACCTCCATAGGCGTGCCAATCTGCTCAACCTTGCGGTTGTTCATGACCACGATGCGGCTGGCCAGGGTCATGGCCTCGGTCTGGTCGTGCGTGACGAAGACCATCGTGGTGCCGATCCGCTGGTGCAATTGCGCCAGTTCCACCCGAGTGCGCACCCGCAATCCCGCATCGAGGTTGGAGAGGGGCTCATCGAGAAGAAATGCTTGAGGCTCGCGCACGATGGCACGTCCGATGGCGACGCGCTGGCGCTGACCTCCAGAAAGTTGCGCAGGGCGGCGGTCCAGCAGCGGCATGATCTCCAGCATGCGTGCCGCCTCGTCCACTCGCCGCGAAACCTCGGTCTTGCTGGTGCCGACATTTTGCAGCCCGAAGCTCATATTCTCCCGCACGGTCATGTGCGGATAGAGCGCGTAGTTCTGGAACACCATGGCCACGCCGCGCTGGTTGGGCGGTAGCTGGTCCACCCTGCGATCACCGATGCGGATCTCGCCGCCATTGATCGCTTCCAATCCAGCGATCATCCGCAGCAGCGTGGACTTGCCACAGCCCGATGGCCCCAGGAAGACGATGAACTCGCCCGATTGAATGTGCATCGAGACGTGCTCGAGCACGCTCACCTGTCCATAAGACTTGCTGACGTCGTTGAGTACGATGTCGGCCATGGCTTCCTCCTCTTGGGTCTGCCGATCCGCTGCGGCTTTTGCCGTCTTTGCGTCTCGTTTAGTCCTCCGCGCCTGATGTGAGCGGGCCGCGCTAGCGGTCCACCGGCAACTCCTTGGTCGTTTGCACGAGGGCATCGAAGAGCGCTGCGGCCATCGCGTCGCTGCCCGGCGCCGCTTGCGTCAGGCGGAACGTGGTCGCCACGACGCCGCCACGCCCGACTCGTTTCTCGCCAATGATGGCGGCGGGCTTGTGCACCCAGCCGACCACCATGCCGGCGTGAACATTGTTGCCAATCTCCCAGGGCCGGAAGCCGGTCAGCAGGTGGTGCGGCACCACATCGGAAAAGGCGAGGTCCAGGATCGGTCCACCGGGAATGGCGGCATACGGGCCGTCGCGACGGACCCAGCTGAAGCCGGCGATCCAGTCGCCGCGCCAGATCGTGCCGTCCCGCTCGACCAGGCTGATGCCGGGCAGATGCTGGTCGAGACTGGGTCGGAACTTCTTGCCATCTGCCACGATGCTGCGGTGTGGCAATTCCCCGTCCGGCATGTCGGTGCGCAGGTTGCGATTTGTTTCGACGCTGCCATCGGCCAGGATCAGGTAACGGGCACCCGCCTTGATGGCTTCGACGTCCTTGCCGTCCACCGCATGGCAGAGGACGATGTCGGCCTCGGCAGCCGGGAGGATTTGGTAACCGAGGCCGGCAGCGTAAGCCGCGAGTTTCGGATCCACAGCGGCAATGGAGGTTTGTCTCGCCGTGCTGCGCTCGGCAAAGAGCGCGATCTCGCAGCTATTGCGCGCCAGCACCGCGCCGTCCGCCTCGAGCGTAAAATCGATGCGGAGCATGCGGTTGTCGGGACTGGCAGGCATGGAAAAGGCGTGCGTGCCCAAGGAAGCGGTGGACACAGGGCCGGTCGCTGGCACCTCGATATGACCCGACACATCGCCGCTCCACCGCAGCACCGCGCCGGCGGGAATGGTGTGGCCGCCCGTCGCAACCGTGAGCTCGATGGGCAGGTCCGCGCCGGCATAGGCCGAATAGCGCTCGGGCCTGGGCACGATGACGATGTCGGCGTTGATGGTCCCGAATACGTCGTGGAACACGCGCGGGTTGCGTTCCATGTCCAGGAGGCCATTGGCCTCCCAGTGCACATCCGTCAGTTCGGTGATCACATAACCCACGATCGAGGGATGCAGCCGCATCTGCTCGATCTGGTAGCGGAGGTTCATGAATTGGTACCACTGCACCTGCTCGATGAACTGATCGAACGAGCCAAAGGTGCGATGCAGGTCGAGCGCTGCAAAACGCGCCTCGATGCCGTGGGGCAGGGCAACCCCATCACCCCAAAGCGAACCGGTTTCAAACCAATCGGGCTCCTTGCCGTTCGCGCCGCGCAGCAGCTTCGGGTCGGGCAGGCCCCATACCCCAAATTCTGAAACAATCAATGGCTCGTCGCCCCGCCGTTCCGCATCGCCTAGCGGCGAGAACGTCCAGTCCGCACCTGCCGCGAACTGGGCGGTGATGTCGTCCCATTCCTGGCGTCGCTCGGGGACGGAACGGTAATAGTGATAGTCATTGAGGTCGGTCTTGACGTGGAAGTTGGGGAAACAGGCCGAGTTGTCCACCACGAGCCGGGTGGGGTCCTTGGCCTTGAGCCAGTCATAGCTGTCCTTGAGCCATTGCCGGTGCTCGGCGTTCTCGACCAGCCGCGTGCCCCAATCCTCATTGATTAATGTCCAGGCGATGATCGAGGGATGGTTGCGGTCGCGCTGGAGGATACCCTCCATGGTTTCGCGCATGCGCCGCGCCGAGGCCTGCGTAAAGGTCGCCACATTGGGCACTTCGGTCCAGACGAGCAAGCCAAGCCGGTCGGCAACCTCGTAATAGCGCGGGTCAGGCACCTTGATGTGGCAGCGCAGGGTGTTGAGCCCCAGCTCCTTGGCCTTGCGCGCCTGATCCTCGAGGAACTCCAGTGAGGGCGGCGTGTAGATGCCGTCCGGATAGTAGTCCTGGTCCAGCGCGCCCCGCATATAGATAGGTTCGCCGTTAAGGAGGATTTTTCCCTCAGCCGTCTCGATCGTCCGGAAACCGAAACTGTGGGTGACAGTGTCGGCATCAGCGAGGTCTACCGTCAGGGAGTAGAGGTTCGGGGTGTCGACGGACCAGAGCTTGGCGTCGGGTACGCTTAGTAGCGCCTCGGCTTCGGCAGCTGCCGTGACCTGGGCCTGGGCGACCACAGCGCCATCGCTGTCACAAACACTAAGCTGCGCTGGGAGCCCCAGGGCGGGTTCGCTAAAATCGAGATTGACCCGCACCTGGCGGTCCATGCCCGCAGTGATCACCACATCGGTAATCCGGCGCGCGTCCCGCGCCTCGAGCGATACCGACTGCCATAGCCCGCCGATGCGACCGTACCAGCTGATCTTGCCGTGCGGGATCTCGCTAAAGGGGAAGTCAGGATAGAGGCGGTGATCTGCCGAAGGCATGGTGACCCGCACCTCAACTTCGTTGCTGGTTCGGATCAGCCGCGCCGGGACGATGAGCTCGAACGGCAGGTAAGCGCCCTCGTGCTCGCCGATCTTTTCACCGTTGAGCAGTACTTCGCAGAAATAGCTCACCGCTCCAAACTTGAGCGCCAGTTCACGCTGCTCCCAACCAGCGGGTACGGCAAAGCTGCGCTTGTAGACAGCTCGACCGCTCGTATCGACCAGGTCGGAGAATTCGGCCTGCCAGGGTCCGGGAACGTGGGCGTCACGCCAGGGACCATCCTCGTGCCGGAACTGCCAAACCCCATCCAGCGAGAGACTCTGTCGGGCTGCCGATTCCGTCCCGAGTGCCCGTGCCTCCGCAGTGCCGCTCATCTTACCCTCAAGCAATATTAGTTATAATATTATCACCATAGGCCGGTCCCAGAGCTCTGGCAAGAGGGTGCAGTTGGGCAGCAATAGGAGCGCTAATGCGGCAGATAAGGTGAACAGTCCGCTGGCCATTTGGGGGTATATGCGGCATCAGACTGAGGTGTGAGAGGGGGAGGGACCTGATGGACAAGCGCGCAACCATGCATGACGTGGCCGACCGCGCCGGCGTATCCCAGGCCACCGTCTCACTGGTTCTCAACGGCGTTCCCAACGCGCGAATCTCGAAAGCTACGCGCCGCCGCGTGCTCGAAGCCGCCGAGGAGCTGGGCTACCGCCGTGGCCAGGGTCATCCGGTGCCCGAGGGGCGCAAGCGCATCATCGGCCTCTTTATCGATGAGGTCTCAACTACCCCTTTCGCCGCCCCATTCCTTGAGGGCGCTCGGGATGAAGCGGCGCTGCAGGACGTGACCGTCGCGACCTTCTGCACGGGTTCCAATGCAGCGCTGGAACAGGCTGCCATGGAACTGCTGGTCGCCCAGCAGGCCATCGGCGCCATCTATACGACGCTCATTACCCGGCAGGTCAGCGTACCGCCAAGCTTCGACGAGTTGCCGCTTGTCCTACTTAATTGTTACGAGAAAAAGCTTCGCTATCCCTCCGTTGTGCCTGGCGATTTGGTCGGCGGCTATGCAGCGACCGAAGCTCTGTTGCAGGCCGGCCATCGCCGCATTGCCCACCTTGCCGGTGAACCCGTGCTCGAAGCGTCAGTCGATCGGGAGAAGGGCTTCCGCCAGGCCATGACCAAGTGGCAAGTCTCGAGCCATGACCAGTTGGTAACCTCGGGCGGATGGAGCATTCGCGCTGGTCGGGAGCGGGCCAGGGCCTTGCTCTTGGACCCCAACCCGCCGACCGCCATTTTTTGTTTCAATGACCGAATGGCCATCGGCTGCTACGAGGCGGCCCGCGAACTAGGCCTTCGGGTTCCCGAGGACATCTCCATTGTCGGCTTCGATGACGAGGATCTGGCTGCCAACATGCAGCCGCCGCTTTCGACCGTGATCCTGCCGCACGACGAGATGGCGCGCTGGGCTGTCGGGCAGTTGCTCGACGGCTTCGAAGCCGCGGACCAGGATCAGCGCATGCAGAAGATCAAGATCGAGTGCGAGCTGGTCGCGCGCGCCTCTATTGCGCCGCCACGGGCCTGACCTGCACCGGGGGAGTGCTCACCGAAGCCCGTTCGACCAGCGGACATTCAAGCTTTACCAGAGGATAGCGCGAGAGCCGGACTCCATTTGTCTCCTGCATCTGCTCGATCACCCATTGCCCCATTGCCCGGTGCGGCAGCACCGAGGTGGTGAGTTGCGGGTGCAGATGCCGAGCAATTTCCTCGTCGTCGTAGCCCACCACAGACATATCGGTGGGAATGACGAGGCCCGCCTCCTTCAGCGCCTCGTAGCAACCGATCGCCGTCCGATCGTTCTGGCAGAAAATGGCAGTAGGTGGCTCATCGAGGCTCAGCAGCTTACATGTCCCCTCGAACCCGGAACTCGCCGACCAGTCCCCTTCCACCACCAGGTCGGGATCAAAGGGGATGTCCGCCGTCGCCAGCGCCCGCCGGTAGCCCTTGAGCCGATCCTGCGCTGCCTCCATCCACAACTCCCCGGTAATGGTGGCGATACGGCTATGCCCATGTTCGATAAGGTAGCGCGTGCAGCGCTGCCCCCCGGCCACTTCGCTCGGAATGACAGCTGGGAAGGCCTGGTCGGCAGTGTAGCAATTGAGCAGGTATATGGGGAGCTCGAGCTCTGCCAGGTCGTCTGGCAGTTCCACCTCGCGCGTGAAGATCGTCATGTAGACGATGGCGGCCGCACCACTGCCAACCAGTTGGCGCACCACATCCTTTTCGACCGCGACGTCATTGAATGTCTGGGACACCAGCACAAAACTGCCATCCGCCCGGGCGGCCTGGCTGACGCCTTCGATCGCCACCATGGCTTCGGGGCTGGTTGCCAACTGGTCTACGACGAACCCAATCACCCGATTGGCCGAGCCGGCGCCTGTGTGTGGCACGCCGGCAACCGCATAGCCCAATTTCCGCGCCGCACTGACCACCCGCGCCCGAGTTTCTGCCGACAGCCGGATCCCCGGCGCATTGTTCAGAACGAATGATACCGTCGCCTGGGAGCACCCAGCCTCCCGCGCCACATCCGTCATCGTCACCCGGCGCGCTCCGCGCCTTTGCCGGCCGAGTTCATGTGTCACTTCCGTCTGGGCGATCTTTTTGGACATGGCCACTTCGGCTTGGCGTTTTGCTAATACTGTTCAGCTCACATTAGCATATGCCGATACAGTGAGTTAGGTCTAGTGAGCTCGGTGAGCACCATGTGTTTCAACAACTGGCACGACCCCGTCCGCAGCAGCTGCAATTCTTTGCAGACGTTCACACGTCAAAGAGACTTTTTATCATTCGTGCTGACCTCGAGGGGTTCTCGATAAGCGGAGTGAGGTCGGTGACCTGATCCAGTGAGCCCAATAACGGCAGCTGCCTGAGCTGCGGGTCCCCGATGCCACTCGCGCTGGCGGCAATCAGGTCGTCAGTGTTGATCGTCGGAAATGGCCGATTATGATAGGGGCCGATGACCGGCTCGAAGTCACCGCCGGTGCCATCCTCCTGCTGCCGTTTTGCCAACACGAGATAAGCCGCCGCGAGAGCGTTTCCGCGCTCCTGCCAGTTGGCTGCAAGCAATACCTCGTCGAGGAGCGGAGCCAGGGTCACAGCGATCGGGAGCTGGGAGAACGCCCGTCCGAACCACTTCGGATAGGGCGCGTATCGGCGCTCCAGGAGAAAACTCAATCGCATAATGTCCCGAACCAGCCGGCCGGCGATAACCCGCGATCCCAGATCATCACCTACCTGTCCAGCCCGACCAACAAATGCCTGTTCCTCGGCGATACGCCCCCACTGGCAGGCGATTTTGTACAACCAAACATCTCTTGGGAAGTACGCCAGGGCGCTACGGGCGTCCTCCAGGCCAATCCCATCGTCGTGGAAGACCGCGCCCGCGGTAAAGGCGAGCAGGCGCTGTTCAGGCAAGGCAAGCCAGCGCAGTGGGGTAATGTCCGTCACCGACTCCAGCCCCAGGATAGTTCGGAGGCCGCCGGCAAGAGTGAAGACTTCCACACCATGCGCAAGACGCCCAACTGCCGCCTCACCCTCGGGAGGAGAGTTCGGGCGGCATCGCCAGCCGATCGGCTCGCCAAGAAATGACGCGGGCGCGTCGCGGAGAAACGTCTCCACAATATCCTCAGCATGTTCGTTGAACCCTTCTGGAGAGACGAACAACTGAACTCTGGGACCCCAGTTGTGGTCTTTTGAGGTTTTGTCATCGAACCCAAGCAGCTCCGACCCAGAGCCAATCAACGCAGCGGCGTGGGGAAGGCCGGGCGCAATGGTGCTCAACCACGGACGGACCACGTCGAAATAGAAGCGGCGCGAAAGCTCGATGCCCTGCATCTCGTCCCTCCATTCGTCTTGCAATACTACGGGTAAGCACGACCCGAATGGCGCTGGGAGACGTTGGTGGAGAACTGCGCCCAAAACACCGATCTGCTATCCTCTACCTTTGGGTCCCTCACGCTTAGTCGCTAGCCAGATGACGTGACGCGCTCCACGCCCGCCAGTCCTTGCCCGTACCTTGGCCTCCTCGACGGAGAAGTTCCCCGTTAGGAGGCGCCGAGAGAATGATGGGCTGGGACCCGAAGACCAGACGGCAAGTAGACCGTCTGCCCGCAAGGCCGCCCAAGCAGCATTCAACCCTGGGGCGCCATAGAGTTGATCGTTCTGTGCGCGGCTTACCCCGTCCGGCCCATTGTCGACGTCCAGCAGAATGGCATCGTAATCAAGCCTGGCGCTGGAGATTAGGAGACCGACGTCGGAGTTGATGACGCTCACCCTCGGATCTGCGAGGCAGCTTCCGAAAACAGGTGCCAGAAGCCCGTGCGCCCAGTCGATCACCTGGGGAACGAGTTCGGCCACCACGATCTCGGCATCGGCCGGGAAGCTTGAAAGTGCCGCTCGGAGGGTAAAACCCATCCCCAGCCCGCCGATTAGGATTTTTGGTTTGCCTCGCGTCCCGATCCGTTTGGAGGCGAGTTCCGCCAGCGCGTGCTCCGAGCCACTAAGGCGAGAGTTCATCAGCTCGTTGGTGCCGAGCATGATGGAGAACTCGTCATCTCTTTGCATGAGGCGCAGTTGGGTTGATCCGCCAGGAACGTCAGCGGTGTCGAGATGGATCCAGGGCTTCATGCGTAACTCGGAAAGCGGCGGATCCTCGACATAAATAGAAAGAGGGCGCCCCTAGAGGCGCCCCCAAAAATTTTAGTCGAGCAGCTTGAGGTTGGTCGCCGACTCCTTGCCGTCGCGGCCGGTCTCGAGCTCATACTCCACCTTGTCGTTCTCGTAGAGGCTTTCGAGGCCCGAACGCTGAACAGCGGAGATATGGACAAAGGCGTCCTTGCCGCCGTTTTCGGGGGAGATGAAGCCAAAGCCCTTGGTGGTGTTGAAGAACTTTACGGTGCCTTTGATAGCCATGGAAGTGGTCCTTATGTGCTCTCATACGAGCGGTTTCCCTGCGTGCGACATGCAGGCGGGGGTGACGTTCGCAAGTAGTGGAGCCCAGTAGCCGAGTATCATTCGGCAGCGGCAGCCGACTTCGGCTGCAAACGTGTGTGCGCAAGATAACCGATATTGGCACGGCTGCAAGGGTGAACGTGTCGTTCCTCGTCGACGCGTTTGTCTCGGGATCCTCGTCCCTCGCCCGGAACGGGATGGAGCCTGCCGTTCATCTGGATGTCTCGGGTGCATACCACGCGCCAGACTGCCAAGGAAAGATCGGGCTGGGCGAGCCGCAGCTGCGACCAGTTCGACTAGGCTTCGGACACGGTTCACGGCAGATCCGCGGGGGTACAACAATGGGCGTTATCGAACATTCCCCGGCAAACCGGCCGTTGTTCGGAGTTGGGCGTTATCGAACATTCGCCCGGCGAACCGGCCGTTGTCCGGAGTTGGGCGTGAGCAACATCTGCCCGTTGTCCAGGCCCTGTCCGCTACCGCCCGGTGCCCGACATTTGCCCACACCTGGCTGGTTCTTTGCTATCGATGGCGCCAGACCGGCTTACCATGGTGCCTCAGGCGTACATGAGCCGGGGTGGCGTACAGAGGACCGGATCAGAGATCAGGCGCTCGGCCGAGAGCGAGACGGGGCGAACGCGGCGGCGGGCGCTGGCCGCGAACTCCAACGGCGATAGCATGCCGTTGCGGGCGGGCTTGCGGTTCGGGTTGTGGAACATCTCGATCTGGTCGAACAGATCCTGGGCGGGCTTCGATCCGGGTTCGATAGGTCCGGCGCCTGATCCTCTCGTGCCTGAGCAGCATCCAGCCTACTGATGTCGGTAAATCGACGCGACATTTCTGTCACAAACGCCAAGCTATGTTGTTGATCACTAACTTGTGAGCGCGCCTTCTAAGCAGCAATGGCAATCTCCCTTGCAGAACACATTTCTGCCTTAAGCGGTCTGATGCCGCCGAAGGGAGATCAACCTGAAAGCTGCGGCGCCATGGCGTACCCAAGATATGAAACCAATCCTCTGCTGAGCGACGCTTGGCAGGTGTCTGACTGGAACGCTGGACAATCGAGTATCCTGAAATGGTCGCCCAAAAACGTCGTTTGGAACGAAGAAACGGACACCCTCGACTTTATTCTTGATAACGCTCCCAAGCGCGCTCGCCTGCCTTATGAGAGCGGCGAGGTTCAGTCCTACGACGTTGCCTCCACCGGAACTTGGTCGTGGACAGCACAAGCTCCGGAACTGACAAGCGGTTCCGTCTTTGGCCTGTTCACCTACAAAGCCGATCACTTCAATGATCCTTGGATCGAGTTCGATTTTGAGTTTCTAGGGAAGGACGGCGCAGACTTCGACGGTGACGGTGATATCGACATCAACGTCGTGCGTCTTAACATCCACATGGAGACGGTAACCGGCGAGCACGTCACCTTGGAGGAGCAACAAGGGTCACTGATCATTGACCTTGGCTTTGACGCCACCGAAGGCTTCCACACCTATGCGGTCACCGTCACCGGGACCAACGCCACCTTCACAATCGACGGGATAACTGTAGGCACTTTTGACGCATCGCATATGCCAGGGGACATCTGGACCACTGGTGACATGAAGTGCTTTGTGAACCTCTGGTGTGTTGACACGAACCCTGAGATGGAAGCGTGGGCAGGCAAGTGGGTCGATTCCGGCACTGCACTGGTGGGAAAAGTTGCTGGGGTGGGTTATGCCCCGCTCGATGGAGAGATGGCCCTTATCGGCGACAGTGCAACAACGCTGATACCGCAACCTTCGGTGACCATCCAAGGAACTGCTGAAGCTAACCACTTGTACGACTTCTTTCAAAGCTCGGACGTCTTTGAAGGCGCTGGTGGTCAAGACATCTTCTACTTTGTTCCTACTGGCACCACCAAGACGCGTGGAGGCACTGCCGAGAACGACATCATCTTGGACTTCAATCCCAATGCTGGTGACGACCACGATGTGGTGGTTGTCTCGAAAGCTCTGGCTGGCGTGAAGGGCTTCTCGCAGCTCTACCGCAACATCAGTGACGTAGAGGGAGATGCAGTTTTGAAGTTTGCGGATGGCAGCACTCTGACGTTCGATGGCGTGCTGAAAGCGAACCTCAGCTATGATGACTTCGCTTTCATCTGAATCTGATCGACGCAAGTCACTGGCCATGGGCCGGGGGCAACGACCAACAACCTGTATTCGGAAGGTTCTGCAAGGGATTGATCAAGCCCCTAGAGGTTCATCGGGTCGGTATTGTGGGGATGAATAGCCCCAGGTTCTGTAGACATCTTCTGGGTTAGGTCTGGTACCGTCGCTCGAACTCCACCGGCGATAGCATGCCGTTGCGGGCGTGCTTTCAGCCTGGGTTGTAGACATCTCGATGTAGTCGAATACCTCCTGGGCGGCTTCGTCCAGGGTTCGATAGGTCTGCCCCCTTGCTGGCGGTCCAGGGTTATTGTTGGTGCATAGATGGGCTGAGCTGCTCCCGAGTTTGGACCACCCAACGGGGTGTTTTGGGGGATGAAGCGATCAGGAGGGGCCGGATGCCGCCGATCGGTGCAAGAGCGATATCGGGGGCTTATTTCCGGTTGCGCTGTGGGGACGGACCTCGTTGTAATCCCTACGCCACTCCTCCATCTTTGCCCGGGCATCGTCAAGGCTACGGAACCAACGCGTGTTCAGGATTGCGCCCGCAGCATCGCTCCCTGGAGGCGCCCGCCGGCGTCGGGGGTCAGGCTAGCTTCATTCGTTTACATGGCCAGAACGGCAGACGGGGCGAGGCGCTCGGCTTACCGGAAGAATAGCTGCAGCGATGGCAGCTCTGCGGGTGGAGGTGAAATAGCCCCTACAACGCTCCGCTGCTTATCGAGAAGCGCGCCAGCAGCGCCAGCCGCAAGGACTCGGCGGCGGCCTTTGCCGCATCCTCCTGTGCCTTCTCCTGAGCAACGCTCGTGGCCAAAACCGAGTTGGGTATGTTGGAGTTGTAAAGCGCCGTGGCGACGCGGCTCACGGTGAAAGCTTCCATACCCACGTGTGTGACCACGGCCGTAGCGGTGACCGTTACTTCAACAGCTTCAGCGCTGCCGATGGTCACGCCGCCGCGCCGGGTCTGGGGTGTGGCGGAAAGGGACGCAACGCGCTCGCTGCTAGAGGCGACCACCCGCAAGTGCGGCGTGTTGGGATGCCCGGAGCTGGTAAAGCGCAGCGATAGCTCCTGATAGACCATCTGCTCGAGCCGGGAATTCGGTTCGGCCATGTTGAACGCAAGGCTCGCGGCGTCCAAACCTGCGGCATTGGTCTGATAGACGGGCTGAAACGAACACCCGGACCCTACCAGGGCAACAAGAACTGCGGCAGCAAGCGTCTGTCGTATCATCACTATCACCCGAACTGACGACGTAGCTTGTAGGGGGCAGGCGCTAAGTGTCAATGCGTGAGGGTGGACCCGCTTGGCGGTCTGCTGTCGATCTGCTGAATTCTGGAGCGGCAAGGCGGCTCCCTGGTGGGTGAGCCAACACCGCCGAGGCAATCGCATGGAACTGGTGCTGACGCCGGACCAGGTCCAGCTGCTGGCGGCGGTGCAGCTAGCTCGAGGAATGGACTGGAAATTATCCTCGTGCAGCCCACCGATAGTCTGCATAGTATCCAGCGGCGACGAAGTAGTTGGCGCATTCGGTAGGCGTGAAGGTTTCGATCAATCTGCCAATCCTGTTCCAGAGCGCATCGACTGTTCGCTCGGCAGCTTTTCGTAGCATCGCCTTAAGTTTGGCGAAGGCGTCTTCAATCGGGTTGAAGTTAGGGCTGTATGGCGGCAGGAACATCAGCAAGGCGCCAGCTGCCTCGATCAGCTCCCGGGTCTGGGTTCCCTTGTGGCTGGAGAGATTATCCATGATGACGATGTCGCCGGGCCGCAATTCCGGCATCAGAACTTGCTCGACATAGGCCTCGAACGCCGTGCGGTTGATCGGCGCGTTGAGCACGAATGGCGCAATCATGCCGCGCAGCACTACCGCCCCAACAGAGGTGGTAGTGCGCCAATGGCCATGAGGTGCACCGGCCCGCAGCCGTTCACCTCGAGGTGCCCGACCGTGGGTGCGAACCATGTTGGTCTTCGCCCAGGTCTCATCGATGAAGACAAGCTTGGTCGGATCGAGATCAAGCTGCCCCTCGAACCAGTCCTGCCGCTGCTTCAGAATGTCTGGCCGGTCCTGCTCGGTCGCTTGGAGCGTCTTTTTTTTCAAGTGATGGCGTGGCGCGCGAAAAAGCGGTGGATGGTCCCGAAGCCGAAGGGGTGGCCGCGTTTGGCGAGCGCCTGACGCATCTCTTTAAGGGTGATGTCGGGTGACTCCTCGAGCAGAGACAGGATCAGGGCCTTGCAGGCGTCGACACGGCCGGACCGCCGGTCGCCGCCTAGCGCCTCAGGAAGAGGCTCGCCCTGCTCGCGCTCTCCGGCGGCTCACGCTAGCTGCGCTGATGCCAAAGCGCTCACCAGCTTGGCGGTGGCTCAAACTGTCAGCTACGGCGGCAAGAACACGTGTACGAAGACCGAGGGAAAGAGCTCTCGACATGTCCACCGGCCTCCCTCACCGGCGAACACTGTGAATCAGATCACCACTGATTTGGAAACCTGCCCGATTCACTCAGCTCGGGTTACGCTCTGGTCTTTGCACCTTTGTGCCTTCGCCGGACTTTTGCCGAGCGCCCGATTCCAGGCTTGCAGGTCGATCGCTGTGTTGATGCACTTTAGCTCAGTGCTGGCTGTACTTTTGAAGGCGGAGCCACTGCATCATATGCGTGTGGTCTGCTGCACCGGCGGCGACCTTAGGTGGGCAACAATGACCGGGTCGCGATCAGGACGCGGCAAAAACGACCGCATGCAACCTACGTGGTTGCCGCTGATCGGGCTATTCTTTTTTGGCACGGCCCTTGCATGATCGATAGCGAAGCCCCATCGACAAGCGTGTTTGGAGAACAGAATGGTAGCCTTCAATGCGATGTACAACGCGGTCGCAGGAATGCAGGCCCAGAGTTTTGCCCTGCAGAATATCTCCGGCAACATCGCAAACTCGAGGACAGCTGGCTACAAGCGGATCGACAGCAGTTTCTCCGAGTTACTGGGGCCCGACGCAACGGGCCGGGCGATGGGGGGGAGCAGCATCACGTTTAGCTCCAAGGCAAACAACACCGCCAGTGGCGACATTGTGGCTTCATCGATCGGCACCAACATGGCGCTCACGGGTAACCAATTCTTCGTCAGCCAGACCGCGGACGGCCAAACAGTCTATACTCGGCGCGGTGATTTCCGCCTCGATGCTCTTGGGAACCTTACCAATGGGTCGGGGCTGCGGCTCGGAGCTGCTGGAGAAACCAACTTCATCGACCAGGAAGGCGAGCTGGCTCAGAAGCCCTCCACGTCCATCGACTATAACTTCAATCTTCCCAGCCTCCCGATGCCCCCATCTTATGATCCAAAGGTGCCCGGCAGCGGCAACTTGGCAACGACTCCCCGAACCACGATTAGGGTAGAATACCCCTATCCCGCCGGAGACCTGGTTAGCTCGGACGATCTCAATACGGGCGAGGAAGTCGTCTTGACCTATGGGGACCGCACCCAGCGTTTCGTTTTCAACACCGGCGAGGGCACAATGCCGCCTCTAGGTCCGGACGACATCGAGGTGGATGCGACGGGTACCCACGATGACATGATGGAGGCGATTGAAGCTGCCGTGAAATCGCGCTATCCGGAGGCAAGCGGCGCCACAGTCTATATCGATGACGAGAACTACCTGGTCGTCGAGCTCGAGGGGGATTACTCCGAGAAACTCGAGGTTACAACTACTTTTGCGGGAATGACTGCCACAGCGAGCGGCACTTTCAGCCCGGGATTGGTTGGCAACATTGCCGCACCCGACGAACGCACCTTTCTCGACGGTTCTATTCCTGGTGGAGCGGCCACCCTCTATGACGATGCCGGGCAGAACGCCAATCTGGACATGCGCTGGGCCAAGATCAGCTCGCAACCCGGCAACGAGACCTGGGCCTTGTACTACCTTGGAGATGCGGCCGCGACGGAGGGACAACCCAAATGGGTCAAGGCCGGTGAGTATCAGTTTAACGGTACCGAGCTCACCGAGATTCGGAACGCGGCAGGCGAGCCGGTAGGCACGGCTGGACTGCAGCTCAGAGATGTTGTGATCAATGGCAAGGCGTTCGGTGATCTGACGCTCAAACATGCAGCAGGTGAGGTCACTCAGTTCTTCAGCGCTAGTGGACAGGTCCGCACCACTGAGCTCCAACAGAACGGAAACGCTAAGGGCAAGTTTGTTAGTGTGGAGGTCTCCGAGAACGGTCAGCTTTACAAAGTTTTCGATAACGGGCTCAGAGAAGAAGCGGGCACGGTGCGGCTCGTCCGTTTCAAAGCACCGGAAGGTCTGACGCCGGGCGACAATGGGGGGTTCTTCGCTTCCGCGGCGTCGGGGGACCCCATCGCAATAGAAAATGTTCAGCTGATCAGCGGCGCCGTCGAAGGCTCCAATACCGATATTCCTCGTGAGTTCGAAGCCCTGATCCTGACTCAGCAGGCCTACTCAGCCAACACTCAGGTGGCTTCAACCGTCGACAAAATGCTGGGTAAAGCGCTCGACGCAATGCGGTAGGCAATTTGCAACAGGAGTGGTGAGTAATGCGGCGAGGCGTCGACGATAGATCTGCATGAGGCGCTCTGACGGCCTTGGCCGTGCTAGGGCAGGTTGAATGTGCGATGGCATGGATCAGTCGCAAAGACGCGATCTACCGACGTTATCGCAGTAGCTGGCGTTTGCCGCCACGAACCGGCAGTGCCTTCGCGTCAAGCCTCCTGTATCTGCATGCTACCTCGTCGTCGTACCGGTGCTGCTTGACCGATGGTGGCTGGCCCGGAACGGCAAACACTTTGGTTGTTCAGTTCATCTAGCAGACCGCCCTTGCCAGCGATCTCAAGCTCTATGGACTGGCCTCCGCGGCGTCTGTCGTCATGGGCGTCTCTCTCCTGATCTTCGCGCTGTTCCAGCTGCGGCGTTGCGGGAGATGCCGACGTACTCATGCTTATGCATGACGACTGCCCTGACCTGTTGGCAGGCTTGGCAAGTTTTCTTCAAAGAGCGTCGCCAATTGTGCTGGTTGATGGCGAGGATGCCGAGGTGACCATCAACACTATCTCGCCGCAGAACTAATTTGCCGCGCGCCAGGCGGTGAAATGGCTGGCCGATTAGGGGCATAGCCAGATCCTGCACAGCGGCGTCCATCGGGTTCAACGCTCGATGTTGTCGAACGTCCCCTGAGAAGAGGCCGCTGCTCGGCAAATGGCCTTATCGCTCTTGGCAGCGCCGGGCACTCCCCATTGCTCCTTGGCGGCGCCTTTCAGCCTTTACGAGCGTGCACCCTTTACTCGTTTACAATGGTAAGAAGGGCAGGCGAGGCAGGGCACGCTTGGATCTCCGGAAGCAATGAAGCAGCCCTGCCAAGTGAGGGTGAACTGGCCCCCTTTCGGCGACGGCGTTTGCCGCAACCTCGTGTGCCTTCTCCTGAGCAAGGTTCGTGGCCAACACTGAGCCGGACTTGCTCGAGTTGTGAAGCGCCGTGGCGAAGCGGGTCACGGTGAAAGCTTCCATACCCGGGCGGTTGACCACGGCCGTAGCTGTGACCGTCACTTCGAGAATTTCAGCGCTGCCGACCGCCACGCCGCCGCGCCGGGTCTGGGGTGGGGCGGCAAGGCCTACATCGCGTTCGCTGCTCGAGCCGAGAATTTGGCTCGGCCATGTCGAACACAACGCCCGTGGCGTCCAAGCCTGCGGCATGGGGTTGATAGACGGGCTGAAACGAGCACCCTGAGCCCACCAGGGCAGCATGAAATGCGGCAGCGATCGCCTGTCGTATCATTCCAACCACCCCGAACTGACGAATTTACCTTTTAGGGGCAGCTCCAAGTGTCAATGCGTCAGGGTAGGCCCGTTTCGCAGTCTGCTAACAGACTGCTCGACGCAATCGGGCTGTCGCTGCGCTATCTTCCGCCCCCTGTCGGTCGCCAGCTGTCGCAGGACCACACCTGCGTGGGATGGAGTGGTTCATGGCCGCACACATGGCCATGTTCGGCATCGTGCCCATTGCCGCTACTCAACCGTCCAAATTGTTGGGCAGTCCGCCCCCGAGCGCCAGAAGTCTGGCAATCAGCGTTATCGCGCATTTGGCGGCAGACCGGGCAGGGTTCTCGACGAACTGGCGTGCCCCGCAGCCAGAGCCGGGCCAGGTGCCCATGATCGCGCCCACTGGCGTGTCACGGGGGGCTCGCAGATCAGGCGCTCGGCCGACAGCGAAACAGGGCCAACCCAAAGGTCTGCATCCCATGCGTTCCACCTGGCTCTGCGCCCGTTTGGCTTATGGTCAGCCCCAGCCGGTCCTCGCCAAACGCTGCACGTCCCCCCAGATCCAGGGAACAATGCGCGGGAGTTCCCTGCTGCTGCAACGTCTCCAAGAGCCGATCGGGGATATTGTCCAGCAGTGACGTGTTCACGGGTGTGCCCTTTCTGCTCGGGTTCAACCTGGCTCTGCCAAAGCTGTCCTCAACAGTCGGGAACGCTTGTCCTGTCGGTTCACCCGATGCCTCTATTCGCCAAAGGGATCAAAGGGTGACCTGGTCGTCCCAATCAGGAGAAGGACGTTACTCTTGTTCCGGATCTGGATCGGGACCGACAAGCATCAGGCTGGGTTCGGCGGTGAAAATCTCCTGGGCCACGGCTTGCACCTCTGCGGCGGAAACCGCTTCGATCCGTTCGGTGCGTTCCTCGATGTAGTCGATCGGCAGATCGCGCAATTGCTGGCCCACCATGGCCCGCGCGATCGAGATTGACGAGCGAAGCTGATTGATCGGAAAGGCACCGATCAGATAGCGCTTGATGCGCTCCAGTTCGTCTTGCTGTGGACCGTTCTCGGCTACCCCCGACAACGTCGCCCGGATGACCTCGACCGCCTCGTCCGCCTGGGCGGGACTGGTGGATGTGCCGATGGTAATGGCTTCGGCATGCTCAAGGTTGACCATGGATCCAGAGACGCCATAGCTGAGGCCGCGCTTTTCCCGCACCTCCACATTGAGCGTTGACAAGAGGCCTCTGCCGGCCACCAGTTCGGTCAGCACACGGGCGGGGAAGAAGTCGGGATGGTCTTCAGCCACGCCAGGAAACGCCATGTTGATGCTCGTCTGGGGCAGCGGGTAGTCGACCGCCAATTCCTGCCCAAAGCTCAGCTCTGCTTGCAGAACCGGCTTCAGCTCGGGCGTCTCTGCCAAACCACCGAACACCTGGTCGATCAGCGCGCCTGCCGCATCAGGACTAATCGCGCCCACGATCCCCACCTTGAGAGTGTCGCGGGCGAAAACCGCATGGTGATAGGCCTTCAAATCTTGAAGGGAGATGTTGGGCAGCGTTTCCAGCGTGCCCTCCTCGGGGCGACCATAGGGATGATCGCCAAACAATGCCTTGTTCCACATCAGTCTTGCCGCATAGCCGGGGTCCTCCGATCGCGCCACCAGGCCTGCCATGATCTGGGCGCGCATGCGATCGACCGCCGGTTGATCGAAGCGCGGCGCGTTGACTGCCAGCGCCAGGAGAGGTGCCGCTTCTCCACGCTGATCCGCCAGCATGCGAGCCGAGCCGGAAAACGTGTCCTGGTCCGCCGAGAACCCCAGTTCGAGCCCAACCTCGTCGAGCCGGATCTGGAAGGCCTCGCTGCCAAGATCGCCGGCGCCCTCGTCAAGCAGCGACGACATCAGATTGGCTCGGCCCAGCTGGTCGTCAGGGTCCTGCGCTGCGCCGCCCTCGAACGCGAAAGCCAGGGTGATGATGGGAACCGTATAATCCTCCACCATCCAGGCGGTGATCCCCTTAGGCGAGGTGATCTCGCGGAACTTGATCTGCGCCTGCGCGGGCAGGACCAGGGCGGCAACGGCCAAGGGGACCAGGAGCAGCGTTAGTGCCTGGCGAAGAGGTCGGGGCAAGGCGATCATTGTGCTTGTTCCTGGGCTTCGGGCAGGAGGTAGCCGGTGACGGCGTTCTCGGGACGCAGATAGCGGGCGGCAACGTCCTGGACCGCCTCCGGAGTGACGGCGGCGATGGTTTGGGGCCAGTTGGCCAACTCTTCGATGGTACGGCCGTTTGCCAGCCAAAGCCCATAGCTTCGCGCCATGTTGGCGGGGTCGTCGCGCAGGAACACGGTGTCGCGGATAAACCGGGTTGTCACCCGATCCAGTTCCTCCTGGGTGACACCATTGGCGATGATGTCCTCGATCTCGGCATAGATGGCCGCTTCAAGGTCATCGAGGCTCGTGCCTGGCCGTGGCGCCCCCGAGAGAGTGAAGGTGGCCACATCATAGGCAGAGCCGCCATAACTGGCGCCGGCGCGCACCGCGATACCCTGTTCCACCACCAATTCCTGATAGAGCCGGCTGCGGGTGCCATCGCTCAAGAGCGCCGCCAGGACGTCGAGCGCCTCGGCTTCGCCCGTCTCGGCTGTCCGGTAGCTCGGCACCACCCAGCCGCGCGTGAAACCGGGAAGCGCCACGCGTGGATCGCTCAGGGTGACGGTGCGGCTCGTCTCCTGGGGCGGTTCTTCGGGACGAACGCGCTCCGGCAGATCGGGTACTGGGGGAACCGCGCCATAGGTACTTTCGGCCAGCTCGCGCACGGTGTCGAGCTCGACATCGCCGGCAATCACTACCAACGCGTTGTTGGGCGCATAGTACTGATTGTAAAAGCTTAAGGCATCTTCACGGCTCAACGCGGCGATCTCATGGGCCCAGCCGATCACCGGAGAGCCATAGGGATGGTTCTGGAACTGGGTTGCCGCGAACGCCTCGGCCAGCACGCCCTCGGGCCTGGATTCTATGACCTGTCGGCGTTCCTCCATGACCACCGAACGCTCCGCATCGATCACCTCGGGCGGTAACGCCACATTGCGCATGCGGTCGGCCTCGATGGCCATCATCTCACCTAGAGCATCGGGCGGCACGGTCTGAAAATAGGTGGTCACGTCCGCGCTGGTGAACGCGTTCATGTTGCCACCCAGTTCGCTCACCATGCGGGCCAGAACGCCGGCGGGATAAGCCTCGGTGCCCCGGAACATCAGGTGCTCGAGGAAATGGGCGACGCCGGACTGGCCGGGCGGCTCGTCGGCAGCGCCGACGCGGTACCACACCATATGGGTGACGATCGGTGCACGAGGATCGGGAATGACTACCACCTCCAAACCGTTGTCCAGCGTGAACTGGCTGATCGCCGGCGCTGGAACGGTCTCCTGGGCCACCGCAGAGACGACAAAAGCAAAGCCGGTCAATAGTCCCAGTGCGGATCGATGCATTCTTGTTCCCTCGGTACAGCGCCCTCGTCCGCGTCAAGCTATGGGCAAATCGGAGCGGATGCCGCACCTCCTGGTGCTGCGCGCACGAAACCGAGAGTGGGCGGTAAATAGTGCCGCCCCGGCCGTTTACGAGGAGGTGCACGCCCCAAGTGACGAGTATAGCGCAATACCGGCTTCATCAAGGCCGATCAAGGTGAACCCGGATTCCGAAGGGTTCGGCCTCGGACCGGTTGGACTTGAGGAATTTTCTAGATCCCTGATTGTCAGCACGTCAGCCACAATCCCACTTATGGCCCGGCTGCACTAGGACGACGGAACAGGATCGATGGCCAGTTCTCCGAAACTTTGAGCCTCTCTGGCCTTGGTGGTCAGCTGCATCGCAGACCTACGAAATCTGGTGCGCTCTTTGGTACTTTCACCGCTTGTTTATCCATGTGGATGCAAGACTTGCGGTGGTGAGGGACCGGCAGATGAACACTACCCCCAAGATCGGCAGATGGAATCGCTTCTGCGACACGGTCCGGCGCTTCGGCAAGGACACGTCAGGCGCCTTCGCGACCATCTTTGGCGTCATGGCTATTGTCTTATTCGCCGTGGCAGGTGCGGCGGTTGACTACACCTTCTGGATGACCGCTAGAAGCGCAGCCCAACACGCCGCAGATGCTGGAGCACTCGCGGGTGCCACGTCTCGCGAGAGAGACAGCGCCAAGCTTAGGCTAGTGGTGGCAGGCTTCGCCAATCCTGCACTCGAACGTTGGCCCGGGATCGCACTGGAAAGCGTAACCTACACTCCGGCTACCGAACAAGTAGAGACAACGGTCACCGGCTCGGTGGAGACCTACTTTATCCGTCTGGTCGGGATCGACACTCTCGCCGTTCAAGCCAGATCTGTGGCGGAACGCGCGCAAGGTGGGCGTCTCGAACTGGCACTAGTACTCGACAACACCGGGTCTATGTCTGGCAGCGCTGGCTCTGGTTCTACCAAGATCGAGGCGCTCAAGGACGCAACCAATCAGCTCTTGGATGAGGTTCTGGCAGATTCACGCGCTGAAGTGATGGTATCTGTCGTACCGTACTCTGAGTACGTCAATGTTGGCCTGGTAAACCGCAGCCAACCCTGGATGGATGTCGAAGACGACTATCGGATAAGAGTTTGTGACTACTGGTGGTCATGTCGGTATGTATACTACAAATGGTATGGATGCGCTCTATCTCGAATAGGCGCATTACGTCTGTCCGATGAGCAGTCGTACACAGACTACATAGGGCACATGGGTACTAGCCAGAGATGCAACACGCCGATTGTTCCTCTTACCGATCAAGAACATACACTTCGTGCTGCTGTCAACGGCATGGAAATAAGTTGGGGCGGGTCCACCCTTTACACATATATTCCATCCGGCTTGCTTTGGGGGATCAACGTGCTTTCCCCCACGGTTCCCTTCGATCAGGGGCACACATATGATCCCGAGAACATTGACCCTCGAAAGGTCATGGTACTTATGACCGATGGCGAGAACACGCTGAGGTATAACGAAAAGGACGGTACCCACGTCCACCCTAGCGGAAGGGCTTCTGAACAAGAAAGCCAATTGCGTGAAACAAACGCCGATACTGAACGGCTATGCGAATACGCCAAAGGGAGAAACATCGAAGTCTTTACGGTCGCATTCGGAGACCTCGATGAGGAGGCAGACGACATGCTAGAAGATTGTGCAACAAGTACAAATCACTACCACGACGCGGCCAATGCCGACGCACTGAAACTGGCATTCAAAAAAATAGCTGAGATGCTGGCCGACGTACGAGTGGTGCAGTAGGCGAGTTGAACCGCACCGGGAAATCCGGAGGCTGTTTGGTTTGAGTTATGCGGCCATGGCCGGTTGTTCCAGTGCGCCGTAGAAGTTTGCCTCAGCTTCGGCTGGCGGGATGTTGCCTATGGGCTCCAGCAGTCGTCGGTGATTGAACCAGTCGACCCATTCGAGGGTGGCGAACTCGACGGCTTCGATGTTCCGCCAGGGCCCGCTCCGATGAATTACCTCGGCCTTGTAAAGACCGTTGATGCTCTCGGCTAAGGCATTGTCGTAACTGTCGCCAACGCTGCCCACAGACGGTTCGATGCCGGCTTCGGCCAGGCGCTCGGTGTAGCGAATACTGACGTATTGCGACCCGCGATCCGAATGATGAACCAGACCCCCGCGATGCATGGGGCGGCGGTCGTGGATCGCTTGCTCGAGAGCGTCTAGAACGAAGCTGGCATGGGCGGTGCGGCTGACCCGCCAGCCCACGATATAGCGGGCATAGACGTCGATCACGAAAGCCACATAGGCGAACCCGGCCCAGGTCGCCACATAGGTAAAATCTGAGACCCAGAGCCTGTTGGGCGCAGGGGCATGGAACTGGCGATTGACGTGATCGAGTGGGCAAGGCGCCGCCTTGTCGCTGATCGTGGTGCGCACCGGCTTGCCCCGTATCACGCCCTGCAGTCCCAGATCGCGCATCAGGCGCGCGACACTGCACCGCGCAATATCAAAGCCTTCCCGCTGCATCTGGCGCCAGACCTTGCGCACGCCGTAGACGCCGAAGTTCTCGGCAAACACACGCATGATCTCAGGCTTGAGCACCTCATCGCGCTTGGATCGGGAAGACCGCCGGCAAGGATCACAACGCTGGGCAACGCGTTCGTGGTAGCTCGATGGGGCGATCGGCAGAACTCTGCAGATCGGCTCGACCCCATAAGCATCCCGGTGCTCATCAATGAAGGCAATCATCGCTTGAACGGGCGGTCGAGCTCCGCCTGGGCGAAATATGCGGAGGCTTTGCGCAGGATCTCATTGGCCTGCCGCAGCTCCCGGTTCTCCCGCTCCAGAGACTTCAACCGCTCGGCCATATCCGTGGTCACACCAGCGCGCCGGCCGCTGTCGATCTCGGCCTTCTTCAGCCACTCATTGAGGGTTTGGGCCGAGCAGCCGATCTTCTCGGCGATCGATACGACCGCCGCCCAGCGGGATGGGTAATCCTCGCCATGCTCCTGCACCATGCGCACTGCTCGGGCGCGAACCTCAACTGAAAACTTGTTCGTGGTCTTGCTTGTCATGCTCCATCCTACTCAGGAGTTGGAGCCTCCTGTCTTTGCGAGATCGGTTATTATGGATGGTGCGGGTGGCATCCCGCGAGCCTCCGGGGCCATTGATCAAGCCCGTTTGCCGGCAAGGGAGCCACCCGATTTTCGCGTTCATCCTGAACAGTTGATTGGGGCTGTTGCGCAGACCCCGCAGTACAGGAACAGGAGACATAATGGACCAGATTTACATCGGCGTTGATGTCGCCAAGGCTTGGCTCGACATCTATCATCCAGCTCATGGTGCCCGGCGTATCGAGAACACTCCAGCCGGAATCCGGAGCTTTGCCAGTGCTGTTGCGCGCGAGGGAGCATGGGTCATCTTTGAGGCTAGCGGCGGTTACGATCGAGCGCTGCGCGACGGGCTTGAGGCGGGTAAATCCAGCTTCAGTCGAGTCAATCCTCGCCAAGCGCGTGACTTCGCCAGAGCCATGGGAGTGATCGGCAAGACCGACCGCGTTGATGCCAGGATGCTCGCGACCTTTGGACAGAAGCTGCAGCCGGCACAGACGCCCCCGATCTCGGCTACCAGGCAAGTGCTGCTCGCGCAGATCATCCGGCGCCGTCAATTAGTTGAAATGCGAAAGCAGGAGGCGACCCGTCTCCAGCAAACGACAGACAGCGATTCCAGATCCGATATGAAAAGCCTGATCCTGGTTCTGGAACGGCGAATTGCAAAGGTCGAGGCCAGGATCGCCGAGATCATCCAATCGTCGCCCGAAATAGCGGAAACGGACCGCATGCTTCAATCAGTGCCTGGCGTAGGTATGATCGTTTCCGCAACCTTGATGGCCGAGCTGCCGGAAATCGGCACGACGGATCGCCGAAAGATCGCGGCATTAGCCGGTCTCGCTCCGATCGCCCGTGACAGTGGACAGCGACAGGGTAAGCGGGTCATCGGCGGCGGAAGGGCAACCGTCAGAACAGTCCTGTATCTTGCTGCCTTGCATGCCTCAAGGCATTCGACAACGTTCAAAGCCTTCCGGCGAAAGTTACAGGACGCAGGGAAACCAGTGAAAGCCGCACTGACGGCGACCGCCAGAAAGCTGCTCAGCGTCTTGAACAGTATGGTTGCGGACGGCGCCTACTTCCGGGAAATCCTGGCTACCTGAATACAGTTGCCGGCGAACTCCCGGCGCCGCCCCCGCCGGTTGCACCGCCGCCGGCTCCGCCTGCCGAAACACCGGTCTTTGTTCCCGGTGTTACCGGGCTATTTGCGGCAGAAGCTAGCTCTGGCTCGCTAAGCGGTTCTGATGGTTCCGATGATGGCGACAGCCCAACCCTTGGTGCCCCGACATCGCCTGCTGAGGATCAACCCGGAACCGGATCTGGCCACGGCAATGGCGGCGGCAACGGCAGCGGTGGCGAAAACGGCAACGCTGGGGGGAACGGGAACGGCGGCGGCACGGGGAACGGTGGCGAAAACGGGAACGCTGGCGGCACGGGTGGCGCCAATGGCAGCGGCGGCAACGGGAATGACGAGGAAGACGGCGACGACGACAATGACGGCGACGGCGATGGCGAAGACGAAGACGAAGACGAAGACGACGATGATGAAAATGACGGCGATGACGATGACGATGATGACGATGATGACGATGACGACGATGACGATGAAGACGATGATGACGACGACTAGTCAGTGCTGCTGAGTTGGCCTGTCGTAAAACTCCGCACAACAAACCAGTTCCTCGGAGGCCTGGCTGTGCGGGTGCCACCTGCAAAATCGCCTGGGGGTGCCTGAGAAGTCAGGCGCCAGGAAGCGTCACCGCCGCCTGAGCGTTCCAAAACCCCGGCAAGGGTGTCGATCTTGAGCTGGTCCTTTCGCTTTAGTTGGAATTGAATTGACAGTCATCGCAGAGGTGGTAGCTCCTGGCGTGAGTAATCCTGGGGAGGTGGAGGCCATAGGAGGCGTCGCGGGAGCCTGCTAGGTCCTGTTGACAAAGTACGGCATCCATATCCTTGCAGCGGCTAGGGCGAGGAAGGCCGAGAAGGATTTCGCAGTCTTGTCAAAGCGTGTGGCGATGCGCCTGAACTGCTTGAGCCGGTTGAACATGCGCTCGATCCGGTTGCGATCTTTGTAGGGAGTGTCAGTAATTTCGTGTGCGGGCGGTCGGTTAAACATTACGCCGCCATGGCCCTGATGAAGCGCTCGCCAAAGATGACAGCAAACTGCGCCTTGGCCATTGACCACTCACGTGGCGGCATTTTCCACTCTTTCTCTGATCGGTTCAAGATCAGGTAAAGCAGCTTGGTGGCGGCATCATCGCTGGGGAAGTGTCCCCTGGCCCTGACCGCCCGCCGGAGCTTTGAGTTTAGCGCCTCTATGGCGTTGGTGGTGTAGACGATCCTGCGGACCTCGTCAGGGAAGGCAAAGAACGGGATGACCTCGCTCCAGGCGCGCCGCCAGCTCTGGCCGATGGCGGGATAGCGCTGCCCCCAAGAGCCGGCATCGAAGTCCGCGAGCGCCTTTTCGGCAGCATCGGCATCGGTCGCGCGGTAGATGTCCTTGAGCGCCGTTGCCAGTCCCTTGCGGTCTTTCCAGGAGACAAAGTCCATCGAGTTGCGCAGGAGATGGACGATGCAGGTCTGAACCACGGTCTCGGGGAATACGGCGGTAATTGCCTCGGGGAAGCCCTTGAGCCCATCAACAACGGCCAAGAGGATGTCCTCGGTGCCGCGGTTCCTGAGCTCGTTCATCACCCGCAGCCAGAACTTGGCACCTTCATTCTGCTCGAGCCAGAGGCCGAGCACTTCCTTGGCGCCATCGGCGCGCACTCCCAGAGCAATATGGATCGCCTTGTTACGCACCATGCCTTCGTCGCGGATCTTGACCCGGATCGCATCGAAGAAGATCAGCGGATAAACCGGGTCAAGCGGCCGTTGCTGCCAGGTGGCGACTTCATCAAGCACAGCGTCCGTCACGGTGCTGATCAGGTCCGCTGATACATCGATGCCATACAGATCGCGCAGGTGCCCGGCGATCTCCCTGGTGCTCATGCCGCGGGCGTACATCGACACGATCTTGTCGTCGAACCCTGGGAAGCGGCGCTGGTACTTGGCGATCAGTTGCGGATCAAAGCTCGACTGCCGGTCGCGCGGCACATCGATCTCCAACTTGCCGGTCTCGGTCGTCACGGTTTTGCGGCCATAGCCGTTCCGCATGTTGCCAGCGCCCTCACCACTGGCGAGGTGGTGGTCCATCTCTGCGTTCAGGGCACGCTCAGTCAGCGCCTTCTTCAGCGAATCCAGCAGACCGCCTTGTTCAAACGCCATGGCCGCACCGCCAGCCAGGAGCTGGTCGAGAAGTTCGTTCGGTATGGCAGGTTCTTTGCGTCGCGACATAGGGGAGACTCCTTCTTACCCATTATGCCGCCTACACACGGAAATCCCGACACTCCCATCTTTGTAGGCCTTGAAGTCGCATGGGGGCAGATTCTTGCGGTTGGCTTTGGGTGGGATCACCGGAACAATGCCGCTCAGCAGCAAGTCCTGGCGCACGCCGTCGCCATCGTATCCTTTATCGGCAAGGAGCAATCGCGGCTTGCCCACCGGCATGGCCAACAAGGAAGGAACGGCTGCATAGTCGGATGCTTCTCCGCCCGTGAGGACAAAGCCAAGAGGGCGTCCTTGACCGTCTGTGCGGGCGTGGATTTTGCACGTAAAGCCGCCGCGTGATCGACCAAAAGCCTCCTTATAAGTCCCCCTTTAGCGCCCGCTGCCTGGCTGTGGCCGCGTACTGTGGTGCTGTCGATCATGTGTTGCCAGTCGTCGGTGAGCCCGAGTTCGACCAGGGTCTCGAGCAAGGCATCCCAGACCCCTTGCTCGGCCCAGCGACGGAAGCGCACATAGACTGAATTCCACTTCCCATAGCGCTCATGCATGTCGCGCCAGGGGCAGCCAACGCGCAGAACATGGAGCATGCCGTTCAGATAGCGACGGTTATCTTGCGCTGGTCGGGACTTGCGCCCTCGCTCGGCCGGCAATAGCTCCCAGATGAGCCGCCACTCTGCGTCCGACAAATCCCCACGTGCCAAAACCGCCTCCTAAAAAGCAGTCTTGAATCACGGTAAGCCCGATTTGGGAATCCAGTTTGTCAACAGGCCCTAGCTCGGTTTGGGCGGCTTCTGAAGGCCCCACATCTCTGCAGGCTGGAGCAAGCTCCGATAATGCACATTGTTGATCAGGAGCCTCTGGCCCGCCCGATCGCTCTCATCCGGAACAATCTCCTCTGGTGCAAGCTCGGGGACTTCACCACGGCTCGCGTCTCCATTACGCTGGGGCGCGGCTGACTTTGCGACAAGGTGCACTGCAGCATCCAGCTGATGTGTCCTGTGACGCAGGCAAACAGATGAGCGAGCGACATTGCACACGTTGATCTACTGCCTTCCGTTCGGGCTTCTTGCGCTGCTCTCATTTCTTCGGCCGCGCACCGGATTTGCCGGAGCGGCCGCAGCAGCGGGTCTCTTGATAATCTGGGTGGGCTTACGCCACGAAGTTGGCGACGACTGGGACAACTACCTGTCCTGGGTGGATGCGGCCAAAGACGCAGACATTGCCACCGTTCTGCAGTCCACCGACCCCGGCTATGCGCTCCTGAACTGGATAGGTGCCAACTGGTTCGGCGGGATTTACCTGGTCAATTTTACTTGCGCCGTCCTGGCGATCATACCGCTGATTATATTCTGCAGCCGCCAGGCGAATCCAACTTTGGCGCTGCTGGTCGCCTTTCCCTATCTCGTGACAGTCGTGTTCATGGGATATTCGCGTCAATCTGTAGCCGTGGGCTTCGGTATGCTCGCAATGCTGGCGGTCCAAGAACGGGGCGTGCGGAAGTTCTTGGCTTTTGTCACCATTGCCGCCGTGTTTCACAAGACGGCCGTTTGCCTCCTGGTGTTTGCGCCAGCCCTTTTCGCCGGAAAATGGGGCCGTGCTGCACTCGTTCGGCTAGGAGGGGTGATAGTCTACGGGGCTGTTCTCGTTCTTGCCGTTTTGTGGGGCCACGCTGCCTCGCTTATCCAAGGCTATATCATAACGGCAGGGGAGGCAGGTTTTCCAGCTTCGGCGGGAGAGGCATCAACTCCCCCAGCGCCACCATCAGCGCTTTCTCCGGTGCAATCGGTGGCGCCTGGGACGGAAGTGCCACTGACGCCAGGCTCCACAGCGGAGCCGGGGCAAGCAGATGACGTCACAAGGGTTTATTCCGCAGGCGCTCTAGCGCGCATTGCCCAATCTGTTGTCGCGGCCGCGGGCTTCATCGTCATTCTGAGCCGCATCCCGCTCCCGGCACCAACGCAATGGCTCTGGACGATTGCCTCGCTGGTTGTCGTCTGCCTGTTCGCGCTCGCCTTCTGGCGCTCCACTCTGGCTGATAGAACAGCGCTGTTTTTTGTGCCTTTGCAGCTATACGCCTTTGCAACACTACCGAGCATTTCAGGGAGGACGGTCTCTCACTTCGTTCAAGCAGCCATCATCGCATGCAGTGCAGCGGCTTTCGGCGTCTGGCTCGCCTATGCCGACAACGCGCCATCCTGGCTTCCCTATAAATCTGTGCTGCAAAGTTGGCTATGATAGTGTCTGACGCGCCGCTCATTAGCTCGCCTAGCGTTGGCTCCCATTGCGCCCCAGGGGCAACTTTAGAAGTACTCTCGTGCAAAGGTTCATCTAAATTCCTCTCTCCCGAAAAGTAACTTATCTGCTCTCTTGGATAGCCTTGGTTGCCGGCTTAAGCCTGCCGACTGTACTGCCCGAAGTGGCGAACGTCACCGTGCTTGCGCTGATGGGCGTCGGTCTGATTCTGGTATTCGTGCAACCGAGCGGCCGGGGTGTCATTCGCCAGCCTGCGGTTTTGCTGCCGCTAGCCGCTGGGGCTATCTTGGCACTTGCCCTGGTGTTTACTGCGACCACCCCGAACCATGTCCTCGCCGTTCTCGTACTCGCTCCGCTTTTCCTGGTTGGACCTCTTGCATCGCTGTTGCAGAAGTTGGGCCGGGAGCTAACACCAACTCTCGTCGGCATCTTCGCGCTTGTGGGTGCAGCGGGCGCATTCGCGGTGGCTGTCTATGACGTGGCAGTGCGGGGGCTCTCCCGCGGTGGTTACTCGGTAAACAACGTCATTCACTTCGCGGACTTGGCTCTGACCATCGGGTTTGTCGCGCTGATTGGCGTATTCGGCACCAAGGGACGAAGCAGATTCATCTTCGTCATAGGGCCGGTCCTCGGCCTAATCGCTGTTGTTCTCGCGAACTCTCGTGGGCCCATTCTTGCAGCCGTTCCCGTGTCCATCGCAGCGGCAGCGATGATCTCGGGCATGTTGCTCCCGCGCAGATGGGTGCTACCAGCGGCCGCCGCTACCCTCGTGGTTCTGATAGGCGGCGGCTACTTGGCCTACGTCTTGGGATTTGCACAACGGCTGGAGCGATTGGGATCAGTCGTCACCTTGTTCTCAAGCGGAACAACGGGTGACAGTTCAGTGGGAGAGCGCTTCCACATGTATATCAGCGCGTGGAATGCCTTTCAGGCATCGCCAATATTTGGCCATGGCTTGATCGACTACACCCATGCCGCGGCGCAGTATGCCCCTCCTGGTCCCGTCCAGTACAAACCCTCGCAACACCTACACAATGACATAGCGGATTTCGCGGTGATCGGTGGCAGTTTGGGGCTCCTCAGCTACGTGTTGTACCTGGCCGCGCCGCTTGCTGGAGCGTTGGCCACCAGAGGCCGCTGGAGGAATGCTGCATTGTACCTCGGTGTGGTGATGCCTGTCGGCTACTTCGCCATGGGTTTGACCAACGCGATGATTGGAATTCTCACGCAGACTGTACTATATGCCGTGGTCTTGGCGTTGATTGCCGCCTTGGATGTGAATTCATCGCCATCGAGCACTCACGAGAGCTGACCCGGATGAATGCACTTTAGCGCAGGTCAGGCGGTGCGCGGTGACGGCAACTCCTGAGACCCACGTCCGCGAGCAGTAGGATGTGCTCGCGTTGAGCCCGTTCCTGCTATTGGCTTTGCGGGGGGGTAGCCCCTCCGCAATCGTATCCGCGCGACCCAATTACTGTTCACGCATACCCTTGTGGAACATGTCGGTCATCGGGCGTACGAAGTACTCGAACATCGTTCTCTCGCCTGTGGAGACAATCACGTCTACCGGCATACCGGGCAGCAGCCGCTCACGAATATCCTGCGGGACGTCGGTGTCGGCAACCTCGATTCGGGCGCTGTAGTACGGCAACTCGTTGGATTGCGTCGGTTCGATAACGTCCTGCGAAACGACTGAGATTCGCCCGAAGATGGCTGGCGTTGACTTGGTGGAGAACGCTGGGAACCGAACCTCCGCTTCCTGACCGATTGAGATGCTATCAATGTCGATCGGCCGAATTTGCGCCGCAATGACCAGGTCGTCATCTAGGGGAATGATGTCCATCACCGGCTCGGCAGGGCGGATCACGCCACCGATGGTGTGCACCTTGATGTTCTGCAGCATGCCTCGAACCGGAGCCCGCACCGTCGTTCGCTCCAAAACGTCAAGCGCGACGTGGTAACGTTCGGTGGTCTCGTTGAGCTGCTCGCGCACGTCGCGTAGCTCGGTTCCCGCGCGCTCCACGAATTCCTGGCTCACCTGGATGATCTGGAGTTCACTTTCGGAAATCGACTGTCGCAGCTTGGCGATCTCGGAAGTCACCGAACCGAGCTCGCCCTGCAACTGCAGGACGGACCGCGTCATCGAGGACAACTGGTTAGTTGCGACAACGCCCGATTCCTGACCCTGAGTCAGCCGCGCAACCTCTTCGTTCAGAGATGTCATCTGCTCTTCGAGCGCACCCTTCTGAACGGTCATGCCACGAATGGCTTCTTCAAGTTGATCGATGCGCGAAGTGAAGATGGCTATCTGCCCGTCTTTGCTGGCTTTTCTATCGTTGAACAAGGTCTGCTGCAGGGTCACGATACGCGTGACGAGGCTGTCGGTCGAGTTCAGCAGCACCTCT
Source organism: Devosia sp. RR2S18 (assembly GCF_030177755.1). Lineage (NCBI taxonomy): Bacteria > Pseudomonadati > Pseudomonadota > Alphaproteobacteria > Hyphomicrobiales > Devosiaceae > Devosia > Devosia rhizosphaerae. The sequence goes on along the minus strand of NZ_CP126539.1, from coordinate 2,767,335 downwards.
GGAAAAACAATGCCCTCAGCATTGGTGCTTTCGGCCTCCAGCCGAGCTTGTTGCGCCTGCAGCATGTACATGCGGCCCGCGAGATAGGCTACGTTGCCCTGCGCCTCGGTCGCGTCGAGTTCGAGCACCACTTCGCCCGCCTCCACGATCTCGCCTTCACGTCCGTGAATGGCCTCAACGATGCCACCCTCCAGATGCTGCACGATCTTGCGGCTCGACTCCACCGAAACCGTTCCTCCGGCAACAACACCGGCGGCCAGCGGCGCGGTGGCGGCCCACACGCCAAACACCCCGAAGGTCATCAGTATCGTCGCATAACCCATCATCACATAGGGGCGGGGCGAGAATTCCTTGGCCTTGCCGCGGGGTGCGTTTGGCTCGTCGCTCGTGAAAGTCGTCGCTGACATGAGTTATGTCCTTAGGCGATGCTGCGGGTCTGCGGGACGGCTGCCGGCACCGCAGGAGCTTGTACCGCCTTTGGCGCAGGTTTGATCTTCAACAATTCCTGAGTGGGTCCGAAGGAGCGCATGCGCCCGTCTGCCAAGATCAGGGATTTCTCGGCCAGGCTGACCAGGCTCATCTTGTGGCTGACAAAAAGGATCGTCTTGCCGCGCGCCTTGAGCTCCTGAATGATCTGGAACAGCGCCTCCTCGCCCTCGCTGTCGAGATTGGCATTGGGCTCATCCAGTATGATCAGAGCCGGATCACCATAGAGCGCCCGGGCAAGGCCAACGCGCTGCCTCTGCCCACCAGACAAGGACCGTCCACCGACGCCGATCTGAGTGTTGTATCCGTCAGGCAGGTTCTGGATCATCTGGTGTACGCGCGCCTGCTGTGCCGCGACCAGCACATCCTGGTCCCGAGCACCTTCCTGAAAGCGCGAAATGTTCTCAGCGACGGTCCCATTGAACAGTTCCACTGATTGCGGCAGGTAGCCGAGATGCTTGCCAAGCATGTCTGGCTCCCAGTGCTGCAGCTCAGCGCCGTCCAATCGAATGCTTCCTGCCGCAGCCGGCCAGATGCCGACCAGGGCCCGCATCAAACTGGATTTGCCGGCACCACTGGGGCCCACCAACGCAACGGCCTCGCCGGGAATTGCCTCAAAACTCACGCCCTGCAGCAATGGCGTGCGCGAGCCGGGTGGCACCACCGCCAGGTTTGCAATGGAGATGCGGCCGCTCGGATTGGGTAGTTGGGTCTTTTCCTCTTCGCCGGGCACTTGGGTGAAGAGTTGGGAAAGACGCCCATAGGCCTGGCGGGCGCCCACCACCTGCTTCCATTGCCCCACCACCTGGTCAACCGGCTGCAAGGCGCGTCCCATGAGAATGGAACAGGCGATCATCGAACCGGGCGAAATCTCTCCCTGGAGCACCAGATAGGCGCCCACACCCAGAATGAGCACCTGCAAACCCATGCGGATGAACTTGGAGAAGGACTGAATGGCCCCAGCATGGTCGCTAGCGACGGCCTGCTTTTCCAGCATACCGCGGTGCATATCGTGCCATCGGCTGCGGAGGCTATTTTCCATACCGAGTGCGCGAATGGCCTCGATGTTCTGCAGGGTCGTGGTAGCGAAGTGTTGGGCTGACTGTCCTAGACCCGAAGCCTCATTCAGCGTCTTCTTGGTCATAATCTCGTTAAGCAGCGCCAGGGCGAAGACAATGATTGCACCGGCAAGCGCCACATACCCCACCATGGGGTGGAACAGGAAGCAGAAGAGAATGAATACCGGCACCCAAGGCACATCGCAGATGGCGATCAGGCCTGAGCCGGTCAGGAATTCACGCAGCCGGTCAACGTCGCCGAGCACGAACTCGGACTTCCCACCAGGCTGCCGGATCGTTGAGGTCACCACCCGGTTGAACAGGCCTTTTGCGATCATCTCGTCGAAACGCAAGCCAGCCCGGACGAGCACGCGCGACCGAACCCACTCCAGCATCGCGTACACCGCCAGCATAGCGAGCGCGATGAAGGTGATCATAACCAGAGTGGTCTCGCTGCGGCTCTGCAGCACACGATCATAGACCTGCAGCATGTAGAGCGGGGAGACAAACATCAGCATGTTGATAGCCACACTGAACGTGATGGTTGCCACGAGGATGGTTCGGTAGCTCTTAAGGGCCGCTTTGAATGGATTAAGTGTTGTCATAATTCGCTTTCACCCGGCCTTTTATAAGGTGTGCCGTCCAGCCCCAGATAATTGTTCGCGCGCCAACGGTGATCAGCAGCACCTTCGGCTTCATATACCAGTGATGCAGGATTCTAGCACCACAATCCACTGTTCGCGCTGCCCCAAGGCACTCCCGTCACGCCCGCTTGCCGAATGCAAAGTGCCTTACCAGCAAATAGCTCGAAAGAGGCGAGACGATCATCAGGCACGCAGTGGCCACCAAATAGTGCACGCCAGCCAACTCACCAGCCGCTGCGATGCTCACCGTCGCTGCCAGCACGAACAAAGACGAGCTTAGGAAACGCAAGTACCCGCGGGCTGACAGCGCAGTCTTGAACGTGAGCCGTGCGTTGCAAATGTAAGAGAAGACATTGGCCGCAAAAAACGCAGCGGTATTGGCAATGGTTGACCTAAAGCCTGCCACTTCCACAAGTCCAATCACGATGGAAGCATGGATGATGGTGTTGGCAACACCGACGCAGCAGAACAGCACGAACTCTGTTCGCAACAGGCTTTGTAGCTTTGCAGCGATGTTCCTCATTGCCCCTTTTTCTCATAGCAATCGCGTACAATGTAAATCGGACGCATTTTGACCTCACGGTAGACACGTCCGATGTACTCACCCAATACACCGATGCCGATGAGCTGAACTCCGCCTATAAAAGCAACCAGCGTGGCTAGAGATGGATAGCCTGGCACTGCATTGCCGAACAATAGTGCCGAAATTGCGATGGCGGCACCATATATCAATGAGAATGCAGATATGGCGGAGCCGATATAGAACCACAAGCGTAGCGGCACGGTGGTGAAGCTGGTTATGCCGTCGACCGCGAAGTTAAGAAGCTTCCACAGATTGAAGCTGGATGTTCCATGCTCGCGTACACCCACCTCGAATTCGACAACAACGGTCTTGAAGCCGACCCAGGCGAATAGACCCTTCATGAAGCGTTGATTCTCGCGCATATTCCCCACTGCGGTCACCACCTTGCGGTCCATGAGCCGGAAGTCGCCGACGTCCTTGGGGATAGGCACCTCAAAAATACGAGTGGCAATACTGTAGAACCGATTGCTAAACCAAGTTCTAAGTTTCGAGTCCGCGGAACGGTCCTTGCGCTTACCTAACACAACCTCCGAACCCGATCGCCACAGCGACACCATGAGCTTGATGGTCTCTGGCGGATGCTGCAAGTCGGCATCGATGACGACGCAGGCCTCGCCCACAGCGTGATCGAGGCCCGCTGTTATAGCTGCTTCCTTGCCGAAATTCCGGCTGAAGTCGATGATCTTGATGTTCTGATGGACGCTCCGGAGCGCAAGGAGGCGGTCTAAGGTCGCGTCGCGGCTGCCGTCATTGACGAAAACGGCCTCCCATGGTGCCCCCAGGTCGCCCATCACGGATACAAGCCGATCCCAGAACGCAGAGATGCCGTCGGCTTCATTGTAGCAGGGTACCACCACCGAGAACGTCACGGGATTGGTCACGGCTGGATGCGGCAAACCGTCCAGATCTCCAGTCTTTGACATTGAGCTTCCGGGGTCAGAAAGGATTGGATTTGATCGTCTGTATAGTGCGTGTGTGCGAACACGTAGGCGGCGATGAGGGGATCGGAGGCGGCAATTTCCTCCGCTACAGCATCACAGTCCGCTCCATACCTGGAAATGAACCCGGTGGTAAGATTGTAACCGCCCTCGGCCGCGACCATCTGCAGCGGCAGGACTTCTCGCGCATAGCCGCCCGGGCATTTGAATTTCGGAAAGGCGTGGATTGTTTCGACTCCATCGAGAGCAAGTTTCCATGCCGGAATATCGGCGAGGATATTCGGTTCTCGATCTAGGCTGTCTTTGATGTCCACATATATGGGCACTAGGTCCGCCAACTGGATGACCAGTACTCCGAAAACAATCAGCCCCCGCGACAACCCCGACATGTGCTTGAGGCCGAACAAGGCGAAGACCACCAGCGCGTAGGAAACGACCCAGAAGAACCGACCCGAGGAGCGGAAGGCTTCGAACAACGATACCAGTGATCCAGGCACTTGCCAGTGCAACAGGTGGACATTGCTCAGGTACACTTCGTTCGACAGCGCGTAAACGACGCACAGAATCAAAATGGCGACAAGGAAAGGCCCGAAGCGGTGGAATTCACCAGCGACCTTGGTCCTTGCCTGAACAAGGGCGAACACAGTCAGTATGATCAGGCCTAACCCCAGGTAGTTGTAGCCCTCGTACTGTCCCGCTGTCCCAGGTTCGTAGAACGGCATTGCCAGCAGGTGACCCTCGGCTACCGGTGCGAGGAGGTTCATGGAATAGAAGCCAAAGCCCGTATCAGGTACGGCTGAGCCGAAGGCGGTTCCTAAGGTAAGTGGGACCGTGATCACGACCGCAAGGAGCGGAATGGCACAAAAGCTCATGTCAACGAGGCGTCGCGTGCGCAGCGTCCTGTCTGCTGCACTTGCGAGCATCAGGGCGGTTGTCATCGCGGTGAGATAAAAATTGGTGTAAAAGGCGAACACCAGCAACAGCGTCCAGAGCACAGTCTGCCGTCGTTCCAGACGTTGACCACGGAAGTATAGCCCAAGAGCGATCAGCAGGATGAAATGCGCCTGAAGGCTCAGATGACCCATCCGGGCACTTAGGGACGGCATCATGATACACAGCGCGACGCCCAGCGCCGCGAGTAGATAATTGCGCCCGACCACTTGCCGCGAGAGGAACCAGGCCGACCCGCCTTGCAGCGCGAAACAGAACAGCACCCACACCCCGTATGGATTATGCGGGATCGGTAGCAGGGGATCGACGAGCTTTATGGCAAAGGCAAAAACTGGGATGGCGTCCACAAAGGTCACTGTCGTGCCATGCGGCCAGTTGAGCGAGGGGATCCGGAGCAGTGGCAGCGACCATGGCGCTGCCATGTAGGCGCGGTAGCCCGAGATATACTGCGCGATGTCCTCGAGTTGGGTGTCCCAATAACTCGACACGCCCAGGATGAATCCAGGTGGGGTGATCAACCATAGGAAGATGCCACCCACCACGCAGGAGGCAATAAAGCCTATAATGTCCACCTTGTGCTCAGACAACGTGGCGAGGACGCGGTGCGGCATTGCGATCCGGCTGAACGGGAAGGGGAGTGGGAGCTCTCTACTGGCGAGAGCGGCCCTGATCAAGTCTGCGCCGGTTAGGCGAACAACAGTCCGCTCTCAAGGAAGTCGTTATAGTGGCCGACCGCGGTGATCACCATATTATCGTCGGTAACCCAGCTCCTCGATGTATAGCGGTCGAACCGATCGTCCATGGCCGTCATGTCCACCAGGATCAGCGCATGGTCAACCTTGATCATCTCTATGCTATCGGACCTGCTCATAAAGTCCTGGAGAAAGGCGCGTGCAAAAGCGTCGTAATTGCCCAACCCCATGCCAACGCCGCCTGCTGCCGGTACTTCGTGGTCTGAAGAGGGAGTGCCAAAATCATCTTCGCTGCCCTCGGCGGTGGGCGTCAGCACCAAATCGAATTCACCCAAGAGCAGCGGCCGCACGCCCGGGATCCATCCGCCCGCGTCTGCGATCACCAGGTCACCGCCCTCTGGTAGCGGCATGGCGCTGCCTTGGAAGTTAAAGGCGGTCAGGTCGAACGACGCTGAGATCGTCTTGCCGTCCAGCGTATAGGTGGTGAGCTTGCCCAATTGCTTTTCGGCCATGGCGACCAGCGACATGGCCTCCGATACCGGCTTGCTTCCCGCAGGCGCCGGAATGGTGGGCGCGGCGGGTGGGGTCACCGCGGCCGCCTGCCACTGCGTTTCAGGCGCTGCGTGCGTCCGTGCTCCGGCGGAAAGCATGGGCTCGCTCCCCAGCTCGGCTGCAGGCAGGGGCTGGTCGGCCGCGGTTTCAGCCGCTGCGAGCTTGCCCAAAACCGTGGCCAGTCCATCGGCGACCATCTGTGTCAGGTCGATCAGCGCCAATCCGTCCAAGACGATGGGGCCGGGGTCCTGCGCCAGCACCAGTGGCGTGGCGCCGTCAAAGGCGGCGGCATCGGCGACCACGAGGTCCAGCGCATCGGCTGGGAGCAGGGCAGTGCCACCGCTCGCGCCCGCACCGGCCTTATGCGCCAGGTCCAGTTCGATCTGCCGCTGTTCGATCAGCCCATAGGTCACGGCGATGGCCGTCAGCGTTGCCGCCAGACCCGCTGATGCCGCGCCACCAGTCCAGCCGCGACCCTCGGCACTGCGCGGCCCCTCGGCCGGCGGCGCACCGGCATTATCATTACCGGCCAGCTGCGCATCAAGCTCGGCGACCAGCCCATCGGCGTCGGCGCCCGGCTCGAGCCCCAGCAGCCCACCCAGGTCGGCCGCCTCCAGGTCGAGTTCGGCCGCGTGTGCGGCTTCCATCAGATGGTCGCTGGCGAGATAAAGCGACCAGATCAGCGCCGCCATCATGATGCCTGGATGCAGCCGAACCACGCTGTCATGCCGCGCCTTGCGGAACTGCACCACATTGCCCGTGGCCGCCCGCGCCGCCGCGCTGCGCACGAACTGGTCGATCAACCCCGCGAAATCGGTGCCCCGCAGCGGCGCATCGAGACCGGGGCTATCGAGCAGATATTCCCCGTCAATGCGGCAAAGGTGGACAAACACCTCGCCATCGGGCCGGCAGAACACAAACCACGGCTCGCCTTCGTCGGTGGTGCCGCGCTCGGTCTCCACCCCCATATTGGCCTGCACCAGCAGCGCCTCGACCCGATAGAGATCGGCCAGCTCCTGCTGTCCCCAGTCGCTCGCCTGGCGGGGCCGAGGTGCGGGCGCCGCAACGGCGGCAGCCGCCCGGGGCTTGCCAAACGGGGAGGGGAAGGAAAGTAGCGTCATCGGGTCCCTTTAAACAGCCGCGTCGGTCACGGTGTCGGAGAACAGAATCTCGTAGGTCACCGGATCATAATACATCAGCAGCCGCTTGGCGAAGCTCTTCTCGTCGATCTGCAGCGCCGCGGCCCAGTCGCGATAACGGTTGGGCGGAATACGGCCCCGGCCGTTTTCCAGCTGCGAGATAAACGTATAATAGTCGAGATGGAGAGTTTTGGCGAGTTCGCGCTGGGAGATCCCCGCCGCCTCGCGACATTCCTTGAGCCAGAGACCGGCGGCTTGCCGCAGTTCGGTCGTCTCGCTCCCCTGTGCTTGTGTTTTGGCCAACATGACGCTCGATACCCCTGAGTGTGGTCTGGCAGCAACACCCGCCCCGGTTTGTTATAGGTCTTAAGCCCCCGAGGTCAGCTGGCCGAAGCCCGCTGCCAGCGCTCTATCTAGAGAACTTGGGCCATTCTATCGCAGAGCCGCCTTTGGGGGTCAACAAACATTGGTATGAAATTTACTCTACACCCTATTGCTGACGCATCGGAGTTTCGCTACACCAATGCCGGGCTTGATGAGTAATTGCGGCGAATCGCGAAACTCCTCGGCGCCGTTTTGGAGGATGCGGGGGGAACCCCAATTTCCAAAATAGACTTCGCAGCTGTCGGCGGCAAAGCGCTCCTCGGGGTTCTTCTGCAGCGGCTCGAGGGAACCTGTGTGCCAGAGGTCTGGCATACGTACGATTGTCATTGGAAGAGGATATCCACCAATGGAATATACCACCGCACAGCTGATTACTCAGCTCTACATCGGCTACTATGACCGTGCTCCAGATCCAGAAGGTCTGTCCTACTGGATCGGCCGTGTGAACGCTGGCGTGTCGCTGAAGGACATCGCTGACTCGTTCGCTGCCTCGCCCGAAGCGATCTCCACCTATCCCTTCCTGGCCTTCCCGCAGCTGGCTTCGTCGGAAAACTTCATCCGTTCGATCTACCAGAACATGTTCAACCGCGACGTTGATGCGGATGGCCTTGCTTACTACATGGCGGAGATCTCCTCGGGTCGTAAGACTCCGGGCGAAGTGATCACCCAGATCCAGCAGAACGCGATCACCAGCGAAACCGCCCAGGGCGTTGCTGACCGTGCTGTTCTCGACAACAAGACCGAAGTTGGTCTCTATTGGACGCAGAACGCTGCTTCGACTCCTGGCTTTGAATACGACGCTGAGGCTGCTGTGCAGGCCGATGCCGTTGTGGATGGTGTGGACGAGACGCAGGCTTCGGTTGATGCTGCCAAGGCTGATGCAGATGCATACTTCGCAGGTGCTGCCAATCCTGGTAGCACTTTCACGCTCACTACTGGTATTGACGCTCTTGTCGGTACTGCCGGTAATGACACGTTCATTGGCAACAATGCGACGCTTGATGCTGCTGACAGCATCAACGGCGGTACAGGTGTTGATACTCTCTCCCTGACACTGAACGCGGACGTAACCGCAGCTCCTGCACTCACCAACGTTGAGCGCCTGCAGGTTCGCGATGTTGCCGGCGTGACTGTTAATCTCGCTGGCGTTTCCGGGCTTACATCTGTCGCTCAGGTAAACTCCGGTTCGAACTCTACGACATTTGACAACGTTGGGTCGAACGTAGCTATCAACGCGAGCAACGGCACTGGCGGCGTAGTCGTTGATTACGATGAAGGTGTATTCGGCGCCGACGGTTCCGTTCAGATCAACTTGAACAGCTTCGGAACCGCTGCAGCTCGCGCTTACGTCGAAGTCATTTCTAATGGTGCTGACGAGGTCCGTACAATCAATATCGACGTTGCGGGTAACAGCTTCGTCGAATATGAAGACAACGACAATGCTACTTCGCTGGTGATCACTGGTGCAGGCAGGCTTGACCTCTCTGCGGATGCTGAGCTTACTGATCTGACGAGCGTTGACGCTTCGGGTAACACCGGTGGTCTTGTCATTGATCTCAGCGGCAATACTGCTGATCTGACCCTCAAAGGCAGCGCTGGAGCCGACGTCGTGGGTCTCTCCCTCGGCAATCTCACTTCCGCAGATAGCATCAATCTCGGTGCGGGCCGTGACACGGTTGTACTCTCGACCGGTGCAACTACTCTGACCAATGCAAACTATGCTCGTATCAATGCGCTTGCTGGCGTTGAGCAGATTGCTTTCGCAGATGCGCTTGGTTCCGACATCGATGCTAATCGTGTCAACATCGACACTCTGATCTCGTTGAATAACAACTCGTTCGTCAACCTTCAGGACAGCGACACGGTTGGCTTCGACGCTGATGGCGGCACAGTCAACCTTACAATCGAGCACGCCGCTGACGCCTTTGGTCAATTCACCGGCAGCGGTGTTGTTAATCTGGAGGCTTTCAATCTCGACGGCGACAGCAATGGTGCTGGCGAGGTTGTTCTGGATAACACCAGCGCTTATGCTCAGTTGGTTGCTTCGGGAGCAGGCGCAGTTACTGTAAACGGTGCGGCTGTTTGGACCGATCTGGATGGCAATGATCAGGGTGTCACCATTGATGCCTCTGGTTTGACTGGTGTCCTGACGATCTCCGCCGGCACGGCTGAAGCTGATGTATTCATCGGCGGCTCGCGTGCCGATATCATCACGCTGGGCGCGGCGGATACGGCTACTGGTAACGGTGGTGCAGACGTGTTCGTGATTGAGGACGCTGCTCAGGGCTTCTCGGTGACCATCACCGACTTTGTCGCTGGCACTGACAAGCTTGACCTGTCTGGTCTCACGCTTCCGGCCGGTACTACGCTCCGCTATGTTGGCGAGGCAAACGGCTTTGGTGCTGCTCAGGGCTCCACGGTGGCTGCTGATACCTTCGTTGACGTTGTTCTCGATACCAGCAGCAACATGCTCTGGATCGACATCAACAACGATGGCACGCTGAATAACAACGACTACCAGATCTCGCTGACCGGTGTGACTGACCTGTCTACAAGCGACTTCGTGTTCGTCTAATAGCGTCTGCTTAATCATAGAGGCGGCGGTGAGAAATCATCGCCGCTTTGTCTTTTGAGGAAGCGACGAGTGACGACCAAGTGAAGATACAAGCTCAGCATGTTACGAGGTTCCGAGTGGTTCAGCAGGAGGGCCGTCGGGAGGTGCTTCTTAAACTCGTTACAGCAGAGCGGGACCACTACTTTGTGTTCGCGGCGTCCGGTCTCAAGCAGCTGGCTGCTGCTATTACCGAGCGTTTCCCGGATAACACCTAAAATGCGGGAGGGGCTCTGCGCGGGCTGCACTTAAAGCGCTCTATAGCGCGCGCTGCTGGAGTGAAGCATTGAGCACCAGAATGGGAGGGTCGAATGACGAACATAACGCCTGTTACGCGTGAGCGCCACGCTCGAAAGACTTGGAAGCGTAATCAAAACTACTTGTTCGCAGAACGTGCGCACGTGGTGCTTCTAGCGGCAAACGAGCTTGGCCACGCAGCCGGTGCCTTACCGATCGCGTTCACAGCTGCGAACGGTGACATAGCTCCGGTGGCAGTTTTAGCCTTCAAGCCTGAGCAAAACCTCTTCGTTGCTCCGCAGGGGCAGTGGGTGGGCAGCTACGTGCCTGCCGCTTTACGCAGCCAGCCATTCCTCTTGGGCGCTGCATCGGAAGATCGGTTGACCCTGTGCCTGGATGAGGACAGCGCCTTGGTAAGTGATGACGGTGAAGGCGAGCCGTTTTTTAACGAGGATGGTCAACCCTCCGAGGCGACGAAAGAGATGCTGAACTTCCTAGTTGCCAGCCGCAACGGTCAGCAAGCAGCCAAGCAGATGGCGGGGTTGCTGCACGAGCATGGCGTGTTGGAGGACTGGCCGATCAAGCTTCAAGAAGGCGGAGCGCAGCGTGACGTGACGGGTCTGCTCCGCGTCAGCGAGACTAGTTTAAACAAGCTGAGCGATGAGAGTTTTCTGGTGCTGCGCCGAGGTGGCGCTTTGGCGTTAGCGTACGCGCAGCTCCTGTCGATGCAAAACATGTCTATGCTGACTAGATTGGCGCAGGCTCATAAAAACCATCGGCAACAGAACAAAAAGCGGCAACAGGATCAAGCATCCTTCTTTAAGCCTCAAGATGATGATCTTGAGGAGAAGATCGACTGGGATGCGATCCTCAAGGATTGAGGTGAGCTTAGCGACTGCTGAGTAATGCTGCCAGCTGCAGGACAAAACCTACCATGCCTCAATCCTCAAGTGCCTTCACCGCAACCCAACTAAAAATCCTCTTTCACGAGCCGGAAGATCGGCTCATTGTGCTAGCGTTAGATGCTGGAGGAGGGCAGCAGGCCCTGCTTCTTACCCGCCGACTTACAGCTCGGTTGATCAACGGGATCGCGAGCATCATTGAGCGCTCCAACACTGCCGCCAGCAAAGCGCCCGACGCAATGCGCAGCGACATTGTCCTAATGGAGCACCAAGGTGCTATTGCTGGGGTGGGGCAGGGGAACACAGGCGTCTCCAAGCCCGAAACTGACGCGTCCGCAGGTGAAACGATCCAAGTAACGCCCCGTCTCGTCACCACTGTGAACATCAAGGTGACTCCGAAGGACTTCCACATGGTCGTGCAAGGTGGAGGAGGGGCCCCCGTCGCAGTGGTCCTGAACCGCCTCGACCTGCACCGGCTTGTTGAACTGCTGAAGCGGCAGGCAGAGGCGGCGGGCTGGAATCTGCAGATCGAAGCTGACTGGCTCGGGGATGACCACGGCCAACTCACCCTGAACTAGAAGAAAAGGAAACCTTATGTCCGATGCAACTGGTGGAAACATCACCATTGACGGTAAGCAGTACAATCTGAGCAGCCTGTCTGAAGAGGCGCGGAGCCAGATCACCAATCTGCAGGTGGTGGATCAGAAGATCGCCGAAGCGCAGCAGACCCTTGCCATTCTCCAGACTGCCCGGGCTGCTTATGCGCGGGCTTTGCAGGCGGCTCTGCCCGGTGATGAAGGTGTGCAGCAATAGGGCAAGCATAGTTTGACCTGACGCTATGTGGCCGATTTCCCCCTAATCTTGTCGGCATGCCGTGGGCGGCTTTCAGCTGCCATAGAGCGGCGTAGAACATTCATTTTAAACGGGAATACAGGAGTGGCGAGGAAAGGCTTAGTTGCGCTTTCCGTGTCCGCCCTGTCGGCATGCTGTCGGCAGCACCCTTTTTAGCCTTAGCTTGACCGTCGTCCTCAGTGGTTCATCTTACGGAGCCTTCGGCAGAAACAATGAGGATGGGGCGGTGAGCTTGAAGCCGCCTTCACCTAGGTCCTCGAAAATAATCCCTGCATCTCGGAACGCTTGATCAATAGCGGAGACTGTTGAGCTACGAGCATCTACAGCTCCTTGTTCAATGCGATTAACCGATCGTTGGGTGCTTCCTATGCGCTGAGCAAGGTCGGCCTGGCTCCAGCCCAGAACGCCACGAGCTGCCCGAATACGTGCCCCCAGTGACGCCTTGTGAGAGTTGATGCTCGCGCTCACGGCGAAGCTGCCCACGTATCAATACGCGCTTGAACATTCATAATCAGGATGTATACGTCCTAAAAGACGATCTTAACGAAGCGCTCTCACCTATGCCAAAGGTCAATCTCACTGCCACCCTCGTTCGCTCCGCAAGGTGTCCCGAGGGGCGCACCAAGGCTGAGTATTTTGATACCTGCCTGACCGGGCTTGTCTTGGAGGTGCGAAACACCGGTCGCAAGACCTTTTTCCAGCGTTACACCGATGCACGCGGTTCACAGCGCCAGTACAAGATCGGCACGGCAGACGCCGTCACACTTGAACAAGCCCGCCGGAAGGGGCGCGCCGTCAAAGCCGAAGCCTTTCTTGGTCCTGACCCCCAGGTCCAATGACAGGAACTGCGGGCAAGCCTGACGTTAGCTGAGTTGGTTCAATCCCGCTACCTCCCCTTCGTCAAGGAATACAAGCGAAGCTGGAAAACTGATGAGACCATTCTTCGCATCCACATCCTGCCCGCCCTCGGACGGCTCTACCTTGATGAGGTTCCGCTGAGCAAGTTGGTGACCTGGTGCGCACCATGCGGGTCAAAGGCTATGCTGCCGGCACGACCAACCGTATTGTTATCCTGCTTCGCTACATCTTCAACCTGGCGAGAAAATGGAAAATTACCGGCGTTGCCGTGGACAATCCTACAGCGCCCCTGCAGCTTGCCCCTGACATTCACCGTGAGCGTTTCCTGTCGGCAGAGGAGACGAGGCGAGTGCTGCTGTCCGTGGCCGAGGATGAGAACAGGGTTGCAGCAGATGCGGTCCTACTGTTGCTCCTGACCGGCGCAAGGCGGAATGAGATCACTCACGCTGAGTGGAAGCAGATTGACTGGCGCAAGAGGACACTGCTGGTCCCTCGCTCGAAGTCCGGCAAGCCTCGGAAGATTACGTTAAGCGGGCAGGCGATTACGCTGTTGAAGGGGTCGTGTCCCGGGACGTGGTGTAACTGAGCTGGTCAAGCCGCTCGCGAGCGCGCCATTACGAGCGCCGTAGCGAGCGAGCGGCTGGGTGGTCATCGACGGATTTCCGGTAAGGTCTGGTTGCTTACCCCAACCCTGCACCTGAAGGACCACCGATGACCGACTCGATGATGAACCTGCGCACGCTGGTAGAGAAGACCCCCGACGCCGATATTCTGCGCGAGATGATTGGCTTTGCTGCTGAACGGTTGATGGAGCTGGAGGTTAGCGCTGCCACCGGCGCCGCTTATGGCGAGAAGAGCACTGAGCGGCGGGTCCAGCGCAATGGCTACCGCGAACGGGACTGGGAGACACGAGCCGGCACAGTCGAGCTGCGCATCCCCAAGCTGCGCAAGGGCAGCTACTTCCCTGGCTTTCTTGAGCCGCGCCGGATGGCGGAGAAGGCGCTGACGGCAGTGATCCAAGAAGCCTACATCCAAGGCATTTCCACCCGCTCGGTAGATGACCTGGTCAAGGCCATGGGCATGAGCGGCATCTCCAAAAGCCAGGTGAGCCGGCTATGCGAGGAGATCGACGGTAAGGTTAAAGCGTTCCTGGACCGACCGATCGAGGGCGATTGGCCCTATCTGTGGATCGACGCCACCTACCTCAAGGTGCGCCGGGGTGGCCGCATTGTCTCGGTGGCTGCCATCATGGCTATCGGCGTCAACGCCGATGGTAGACGCGAGGTGCTGGGCATGGAGATCGGCACCTCGGAAGCCGAGGCGATCTGGACCGAGTTCCTGCGCAAGCTGACCCGCCGCGGCCTACGAGGCGTGAAGCTGGTCATCTCCGATGCTCATGATAAGGCATCAAGGCGGCTGTCACCAAGGTCCTTTGTGCAACCTGGCAACGCTGCCGGGTTCACTTCATGCGCAACGTCCTTGCTCATGCTGGCAAGAGCGGTCGCCGGGTGGCCAGCGCCTTTATCGCTACAGCCTTCGCCCAGGAGACCCCTGAGGCCGCAAGTATCCAATGGCGCGCCGTTGCCGACCAGATCCGCACTCGCGTGCCCAAGCTCGCCACCATCATGGATGAGGCCGAGCACGACGTCCTCGCCTATATGAGCTTCCCCAAGGAGCATCGGGCCAAGCTTCACTCGAACAACCCGATAAAACGGGTCAATGGCGAGGTGAAGCGCCGGACCGAGGTGGTGGGCATCTTCCCCAACGAGGATGCCATCGTCCGGCTCGTGGGCGCCATCCTGCTCGAGCAAAACGATGAGTGGGCTGTGCAGCGCGCCAGATACATGTCGCTGGAATCCGTTGCCCATTTGAGCGATGATCCCCTCGTCAGCCTGCCGGCAGTCCCCGCACGCTGACCAACCCGGCCAAGCCGGATATGCGTGGAGGCCCTGCCTCAGTTACACCACGCCGAAGGACACGATCGTTGAAGGCAATCAAGCGCACCAAAGGCAATCCCTACATCTTCCCATCGCCCGAGACCGGACGTCCCCCATCATCGCTGTATGGACCGTGGCACCGCATCAGAAAACGAGCAGGGCTTCCCGATGTCCGACTGCATGATCTGCGGCACTCGTTTGCAAGCTTCCTGGTGAACACCGGCGTGTCCATCTATGTAGTGCAAGATCTCTTGGGGCATACCCAACTCCGAACCACCCAACGCTATGCACATCTAAGTGACGGTACTCGGAGAGATGCTGCAGAAAAAGCCGCAGCCGTCGTTGAGCGAGCGTACTTGAGTGTTGCAGAGGACGTCTGCCTTCCGACTAGCTGATTCTTCCGACGTCTTTGAGATCCACTGTCCTGCTGCAGGGCGGGGTCCACTCCTGTCTAGGATGAGCAGAGAAGCTCACTGACAACCGTTTAGCCCCCCAGGCGAGGACCGCCCCACCTACCCGGATATCGTGTACGGGCTCGACCTATTTTGAGGGGAAATCAGTGTCAACTTAGTCGGGCTATACCCCGCCAACACCGAAATTAGCTGACTTTACAGATGCTCATTCAGGCGGGGGCAGCACCGATATGCAGGAATAATAAACGTTCTGGTAATGCATAAAGGTATGGATAGAGAGAATGTGGGTGTGTGTGGTTTTCTTTAGAGAGATAGAAAGAACACTCCCCCTGTTGGAGGCCAATCACTTCTAAGGAAACGACCCTTCTATGGACTTGAGGTCCTCTTCCCCTTCGACAGAAAGCTCGTGGGATCAAATCCATCTACCGCTCTGAGAGAGGCCCCTGGAACTGCATGATGGACGTAGTGTTTCTTTCACCCCCGAGTTCGACCTAGTAGCAGCATCACCTCGCTACTCGTCAGCAAAAAGTGGGCGGGTACGGAGCTCCGCCGGGCGATCGTCATCGCTTTGTAGTTGCTTGCTAGTCCGCTGCCAGGCTTCTGAGTTCGCACCACCGCAATATCCGATCAAGTGGATTCGCATCGCCGGTAACGTTAATCATCGGTAAACATGGTAATTCACTCGGCAGACAACATTATTGGTCCTTCAGTCGTGGAGGACATCAGTGCCGAATTTCCACTCTCTTGCAATTGCAGCGTGTCTGCTTGCTGCACCGCTTACGACGGAGGCAGCGGAGTGGCGCTATGTCGAGGTTGATGGCTGGAAATTCAGTGTGCCTAACTCGCTGAGGTGCCTCGCAGAACCTACGCAGAACTATACGGTCGAGCGGGTTGCCTCGTTCGAGACGAACTTCTGGTGCGGAGGTAGGAAGGCGTGCACGCTAGAAGGCAGAGTGATCCTCTTAGAAGAAAGAATGAGTCCCCGGATGTCTGAACTCGTCCTGGCCCACGAGAAGGCCCACTTGAATGGCTGTCAGCACAACTAATGGACAGGAGCAAAACGTCCATAGGACGTTAATCGTACCGAAACGGATCCGCTCCATATTGCCGTATAAATACGGAGTTTGAGATGCGTAAATTCGACTTGAAGAAGCTCACCGCCGCCCTAGCAGCTACAGCTATTGTAGCAACTTCGGTGACACCTACCCTGAGCTATGATGTTGACCCATCCATGTTCCTGAACATGGTTCAACAACAGGCAGCGCAGGGAGACGTATCCAATGCGCAAGTTCTGGTTAAACGTCTTCAAGACATGGGTGTACGCTTCATTGTAGTTGGAAATAACCGCCTATCTCTGGAGCAGCTCAACGCAATGCTTTTAGATACGACTGGTGGATCAACTATAGTATTGCGTGATTTGGCTATTGCAGCGCGCAGCGGCGATGTCGGTTTCGGCGTTGGCAATAGAATAATTACAGCAATTGGTTCGGAGACGCTGGACAATTTCCCGACTAGCTCCGCGGGCTGATTAACGTACGAGTAACCATACCGTCGCTAAGCTTCGGGAGTTGGGTAGCGATCAACCCAACTTCTGAGGAATCAACTGTGCTCACGCTTGTCTTGCCTGTCCGGAATTGGCCCAGTGAACGTGTCGATGCTTGTATCCAAAGCTTTGCGGCGCTGGGTTCACCCTACCTCAACGAAATAATTGTGGTCGATTTCGGCTCCGCTGAGCCAATTGTTCTTAGCGAACACGTGCCCTCCATCGCGACAGTTGTACGCCTCGAAGCGGAAATATGGAGCTGCGGTGAAGCCATAAATGCCGGGGTGCTGCTTGCGTCCAATGACGTGATCGCCAAAGCCGACGCTGACATGTTGATTTCCAACTGCAGCAGAGGCGAACTGGAACGCATGGTTGCCGATGCAGCCGCCGGTCGTCTGGGTATCGGCATTGCTCAGGCCACAGACCTGCACGAGGAACTTTCCGTGCAGGACGCCTTGAAGGTGGTGCTGAATGGCGGAAAGCCAAAAGGTCGGCTCCGCGCCAAGTGGGGTCAGGGTGGACTTGTAATCTTCTCGCGCAAGACCTGGGAAGCCGTGGGCGGCGTGGATTCACGCTTTACCGGATGGGGCAATGAGGACGGAGATTTCGCTGAGCGTGTTCGCCGTTCGGGTCGCACTCTTTATTGGGCGGACAATGCTGCCCTCCAGCTCTTCCATGTGTGGCATAAGCCATCGATCTCCATGAACGGCATTCTGAAGCTTCGTCAGCAGAACCAAAAGATTGCTCATACGGACAAGAGCGTGCTGCGCTCCATGTCTTTCCTGTATTCGAATTTCGCTGAAATCGCATCTCCCCAGATCCAGAAGCGAATTGCACCGCTGGTTACGCTCGGGATCGCAACGACGGAGCGCCCAAATCATCTCCGCATGGTGCGTGAAGCGATCGACAGCTTTCGCGGGCAGATCGACCATGACTTCGAGATCATGGTGGTGGACAATGGCTCCAGCGAGCAAGCTGTCGAAAACTTGCGCGCTTCGCTCAACAAAATACAATGGGCTAAGGGGCTAATCCGACTTGAAAGCACAAGCCGGGCCTCCATTCCGGGCGCTCGCAACCTGGTTACGGAAAACGCTCGCGGCAAATATATCTGCGTCGTGGATGATGACGACACGGCTTTGCCCAACCGTCTTGCCGACCATCTACGCGCCTTCCAGAAGGATGGTCAGATCCACGGTTCGCATGGAGGCTGGATCGACTGGGACGAAACCACTGGCGTGATCGAGCGCAACAGCGGCAAGCAGCGTACCGCAGCCACCTTGCTGCGCGGCACCGGCAAGATAACAGCTCATCCCGCCTGTTTCTACCGCAAGGACGTTATGCAAACGGTTCCCTATGACGAGGCGTTTGCGCTCGGTTCGGATCTCGACCTTGCCTTGCGAATGGCTCTCATGGGCTTCAGGATCGAGCACACCGGCAGCTACGTGACGCTACGACGCTATCACTCGAGCAACGTGACCATCACGGGCACGGCTAACCAAGCGTCAAACGGGCAGACGGCCCGAACCCGCGCCCTCAACACCTACTGTTGGAATAAGGATGCCGGTCTGCGCGAGCGGGCCAAGGAAATCGACAAGGAGGTCTACTGCCGCAACCAGATGTCTTTCGATACGATAGTCTCCAAGCTTCCGGACTATGCCGGCGTTTGGCAGATCTACATCCCGATCACCGCCTTCAAAGCGCAGCAGGTTGCCGAGCCAATCCAGGTGGCTCCGGCGGAAGCCTCGGAAGAATTCACTGAGCATCTGCAGCAGAACTTGCTTGATGCTCACGAGCCGACCGAGGAGCCGTTAACACAAGCAGATCCGTCCAGCACCATCATCAAAATGAACGCTGGTATGCTCGAAGCAGTGTTCGGAGTCACTCCCGGTGACTTCTGCACCCGCAACGCTGGCCTTAATCAGCCGATCTACTTCCGCTCGGCGGCGATCAAGAGCTTAAAAAAAGCACGCAAGATCAAGAAGGAAATCGAAGCCCTGCTCGGGATACCCGTCCAGATGAGCTCCGTGCAGCAAAGTAAGATCGACCGCGAAGTTCCATTCAACTGGAAAGATCTCAACCTGCAGTCGGGTGAGCGCGCTCTCAGGTCCGAGACATTCGACGATCTCTCATCACTCATGGCCCGCCTGAATCGGGTGAATGCACAGTCCCTGATGGGGCATGCCCTTAAGATCGTCGCCGACTTCAATGAAGACGGTCAGGTCTACAGCCTCGTGTCTCCGTCTATCCGTGGCCACGAGGCCATTCAGCAATCACAGTTCAGCCTGGAACTGCAGACGGGGATGACCTTCCATCAGATCGCGGCGAACGGTGAAGCTTGCGAGCTCACGCTCAATTCCAGGGTTCACTAAGATGCGCTACACTGCAACCTACGACGCCGCGCTCGGCGAAACCTGCGTTGAACTCACCAGCAACTGCTACACCGACGCCCTTCCCCTCTTGTCTACGATCATCTTCCGCAAGCAGGAAGTGGATCTTAAATCGCAAAGCCTTGCTCTGGCCTGTGCGATCCTGACTGCCCGATATTGCGGCGAGGTTTTTGAGTTCGATGGCATAAAGATAGGCGGAGATTATGCCGAAGCCATCCGCATGGTGCTGCGCCCGGGCGTCAACATCAACGGCGTTGATGGTCACTTCCGGACGATTTCGACCGGTGACGTCGACATCGTCTGCGAGAAGGCTCGTGCCGATGGCCATGCCCCGATTGCCAACCGGCTGCGGGATACCGTGCCGCTTACGCGTGTTGACTGGTCCGGTGACTTCGTTGCCCGCTCCACGCGCAGCTCGACCAACCACGCCTTCGGTCAGATGCACACCAATGCCGAGTTCTTTGCCGATCAGGCGACGGTCTCGACTGCCCTCGCCCTGCTGCATGGACGTGATCGCGTCCGCAACATATACGTTGAATGTCCATCGAACGACGCTACGGATTTAAAGCCGATCGCTTCTTCGTTGAGCACAGTGGCGATTGGGTTGGAGCTGCTTCGGGGGGCGTGATCTGGCCCCACTACTGGCTTGGTATAACTGTGCTGCTTTTATGGAAGTCTGGGTTTCTAATCTGGGCCCCGACTTATGCATAAGCTCCGCGACTGCGTTACCATCGCACTATGCTCATCTGCGGGGAAATCCGGCGATGCTAGAGAAGATCGGGACGGCGCACTACCAAGGCATTTCCGCCCCTTCCGCGGATGCTCTCCTGGTGCTTGATAATGTTCTTGGCTCCGGATGCCTTGCTCCCGTTGTTGCGGAGATTGGCGTAGGGGTTGGCGCTACCACTTTTGCAATTGCCAAGCGGCTCAATGGCCGCGGCAAGCTGCTGCTGTTCGATTTCGAGGTGTCCGTCGACGAGCTCGCGCGTGATCTACTGAACGAGGGCTTCAGCAACATTGAAGCCTATGGTAATTCGCGAAAAACCTATGACAGTTACAGCTGGAACCTGGCACAGATCGCCCTCAAAAAGCGCAGGGAAGGGTCTGGACCGATGCTCGACTTCGCTTATCTCGACGGCGCGCACAGCTTTGTGCACGATGCACCTGCCGCCATACTGCTTAAGGAGCTCGTCAAGCCGGGCGGTTTCATCCTGTTTGATGACCTCCATTGGACCTTTGATCGGTCGCCCACAATGAACCCCGCAAGCAATGCCGCTGTTCGAGACTGGTATCCGGCCGCGCAAACGGCAATTCCCCATGTCCAGATGATCTGCGAGTTGTTTTTCGATAACGATCAAGCTTTTCAGCGGGAGACCCTGGACAACGGGATCAGCGGTGGCCGGGCCTTGTATCGGAAGGTGTTGGGCTAACGGTCACTGTGACCATGCCGTGGATCAAACCGGACGGTCGTTGATAAAAAACTTCGGCCTGGGATGCATTGCCGAAGCTCCCCTTGAGTCCGGCTGAACAAATCTACATTGATCGGGACACCCGGTTCAAGCGCTCTAGGCGGGATCAATCCTCCCGACTTAGCGCAACTTGGGATGAAAGAATATCCGATGCATATTTCTTGCGCCACTCGTAGAGCGAATGGGCACTCACGCCCAGACGCTGCGACACCTCCGAAACGGGATACCCCCGCTCGGTGATCTGACGCACCGCGTCCCGTTTGAACTCGTCGCTAAAATTGCCTCTGCCCATGTAGGCCTCCTTGCCTCAAAATTAGGGAAGAAGGCGTCTACAAATCTAGGGGCTATTCACAACAGGCGCAACCATCACCATCGACGGCAAGCAATTCGATCTCGCTGCCTTGTCCGAAGAGGCACGGAGCCAGATCACCAATCTGCAGGTGGTCGATTAAAAGATCGCCGAAGCCCAGCAGACCCTTGCCATTCTCCAGACTGCTCGCGCGGCCTATGCGAGAGCCTTGCAGGCGGCTATGCCGGCCCAGGAGCAATAGGGCGCAAGCTTGCTGCCCACCAGCTGCCAAGCCGATCCCGGTGGCCTGGGAAGGGGTCACGAGATTGCCGCATCGCCATGCTTTGCGTGCCATCCCACAAGGAGCTATCCGCCATGCTGATCCCCCTTATTGTCCTCACCCTTGCCGTGCCCGGTGTGTCCGCAGCCCCCTGCACCTATCCCGAGCAGGGCGGCGAGCGCGGCTATCGTTTGGAGGGTTCGACGCTCCACTTGCCCCGCGGGGGAAGTCACTCGCTGCCCGAGCTCTCCGCTGCCGAAGCCGAAACGGTGCTTCGGGAGAATTATGGACTGGTCGGCGAACGCGATTGCCTGGTCCGCACCAAGTAGCCACGCGCACTTTTTGACCCTCCCCATGAAGGGGAGGGTAGCGCCGCTCGGCCTCCCAGGCCGTAGCAAAGCTAGAGTGGGGTGACCCGCAGCCCCCTCCACCCACCATGTCATTCCCGCGCAGCGGGACCCCTGTTTCCACTCCCCCGCTCACCAAATGTTTGCCGTGCCCCCGAGCCTCCCCTATAGAGGTCCTATCGCTCACCCGCCGCAGCCATGTCCGCGTCCAAGCCCATAACCGCCGCCGTCACCGCGCTCCTCGCCGCCACCCTGGTGGCGCTCGCCTATGCCACGGCCCTGATGTCTGCGGGCGAATATCCCTACCGCCTCTTCGATGGCGATTTCGTCCATCCCTTCCTGCTGGTGCGGGACCTCGCTACGGGCGGCTCCTTGTTCGATTGGGTGAGTTCGGCCGCGCTCTACGCCTTTCCCGATTGGCTTTTTGCGCTGACCGCGCTGTTGCCCATCGACGGCCGGGTCGCCATCGTGCTGGCGAGCCTCCTCCTACTCGGGGCCTTCGCCCTTGCCGGCGGTTTGCTGCTCGGCACTGCGCTCGGCCTCACTCCGACGCCCGCAATTATCCTTTACGGCGCCGGGCTCGTCCTCATCACCCTTGTAGCCGGGCGGCCCATCCAATGGCTCCTCAACTACGCCGCCTCGATCTATATCCACACCGGCGCGACGCTGATGCTGCTGGTCGCGATTGGATTGGCCGCCCAAGTCCTGGTGCGGGGCAGGGCGCCGATTGCCCTCCCGGTCCTCTGCGCCATCACCGTGGCGACCGTCTATTCCGATCCCATCTTCCTCGTTTGGTTTGTCGCGCCTCTGGCCGCGACAGCCGGGCTTCTCGCCCTCGTGGCGCGCCAGCCGCGCCGCCTCCTGGCGCCCGGTCTCGTCAGCCTCCTCGGCGTCGCCGCTTACCTGGCCGAACGGGTCAAGCCCTTCCCCAGCTCCCAGGCGGAGCTCTTTGCCGTGAGCCCCCTCGATGCGGCCCGCGAGTTCTTCCGCGTGCTGGGGGAGGGGCTGGCCGATGGCGACGGCGCGCTCTTTGCCTATAGCCTTGCTGCGCTCGTCAGCATCGTCCTCCTGCTGGCCACCATCGGCGAGCTGTTCGCGCGCCGCAGCGTCAGCGAGCGCCAGGTGCAGACGCTTCTTCTCACCCTGTCGACCCTGGCCGTCCTCGTGCTGCCCATACTGGTCGGGGCCATCGATCACCCCTCCAAGCTGCGCTACATGATCGCCATTGTGTATTTAGCGCCGCTGCTCCTCTTGCCGCCACCACTGCGGCTGCTGCGGGCAGGGCGCCTCCGCCTGCTGGCTGGTGGCGTCGGGCTGGCTCTCGGCGTTCTGGCCCTCTGGTTGTCGCCGAGCCTCCTCACTGCATTCCGCACCGGCCAGCACGCGCCACTGATTGCCTGTCTCGAGCAGCGTGGCCTCACCGACGGTTATGCCGATTACGACTACGCCAAATCCGTCATCTTCCTGTCGGGCGGCGCCATCCACCTCTCCCAGGCCGGGCTCAACACTCATATCAACTTCACCGCGCGCTGGCGCGACCGGCGCACCGATGGCGAACCCTTCCGCCCCAACTTCGTGCTGACCGCAAACCTGCCCGCCGACTATCTCGAGCGGTTCGGCACCCCCGATGAGATCATGGCGTGTCCGGGAGACCACCAGGTGTGGATCTACCAGCGCCAGTTTCCCCCGACCTCGTGCTTTAGCGGTTTGACAGCAGTTCAGGCCCTCACTGTGCACGTTCCGTTAGCATTTGTTCCCGCTTTGAGGCCCGCAACCAAGGGCGGTGTGACAATCGGCACGGCAAGGCTAAACTTGCAAAGTGCTATCGGCGGGCCTATACGGGGCCCGGTATTTCTCGGAAGATCCACATGAACGGTCTGCTCCGCAGCCTTTGGCAGTACCGGTTTTTCATACTGACCTCGATCCGCAACGACTTCCTGACGCGCTTCATTCGCAGCCGGCTCGGGGGTTTGTGGGTGGTTCTTCAGCCACTGTCTCAAGTTCTGATCTATGCCTTCATCCTCTCCAATCTCCTGTCCTCGCGGCTGCCAGGTGTTGATTCCACCTATGGTTACGCCGTCTATCTCATGGCGGGTCTACTGGCGTGGAACCTGTTCGTAGAAATCCTCGACCGCTGCCTCAAGATCTTCATCAACAACGCCAATGCGCTCAAGAAGGTGAACTTCCCGCGCATGACTTTGCCCATCATCGCCATTGGTTCGGCCTTGGTGAATAATCTCGCATTGTTTCTGGTGATGAACGTGATTTTCCTGTTTCTCGGGCATTTCGTCACGCCATACCTGATGTACTACTTTCTCCTGGTCCCCATCATCGCCGCACTCGCTGCCGGAACCGGTCTGATACTGGGCGTCATCAATGTCTTCGTGCGCGATGTCGAACAGGTCGTCCCCATTATTATCCAGTTGCTGTTCTGGTTCACGCCTATCGTCTATCCCGCCAATGTTGTGCCCGAAACCTATCGGCGGATACTAGCCCTCAACCCGCTCTATATTCTGGTCGAGAGCTATCACAGCATTGTCCTCTACCACCAACCTCCCAACCTCCCCGCCATCGCCGCCATCGCTCTCCTCGCGCTAACCCTTTGTTTTGTCGCCCTGTTTGTGTTCCGCCGTGCCAATTCTGACATCGTGGACGTACTATGACTGCAATCCGCGTGGACGACGTCCACAAGAGCTTTTTCACCTATCGCAGTGAATGGGGACGCATCCTGTCATGGTTCGGCGCTGCACCCCGGCTGCGTGGCCAAACTGACATTCTGAAGGGGATCAAATTTGACATTGAGCCTGGAGAAGCTGTTGGAATTGTTGGTCAAAACGGCGCGGGCAAGAGTACCCTCCTCAAGATCATCACGGGTACCATGCAGCCCACCAAGGGATCGGTGTCGCTGAACGGGCGCGTCGCGGCCCTGCTTGAACTGGGGATGGGCTTCAATCCCGATATGACAGGGCGTCAAAACGTCTACAATTCAGCCGGGCTCATGGGGTTTTCGCAGGAGCAGATTGATAGCCTGATCGGTGGAATCGAAGCATTCGCTGAGATTGGCAGCTACTTCGATCAGCCGATCCGGGTGTATTCGAGTGGCATGCAGGTTCGCCTGGCATTCGCCGTCGCGACCGCGGTTCGCCCCGAAATCTTGATTGTGGACGAGGCCCTATCCGTCGGCGACGCTTATTTTCAGCACAAGAGCTTCAATCGCATACGAGAGTTTCGAACGGCAGGGACCACCCTGCTGCTGGTATCTCACGACAGAGCGTCTATCATTTCGCTCTGCAATCGGGCGATCCTCATCGACTCTGGCCAGGTCCGTAGCGATGGAGCGCCCGAGGAAGTGCTCGACCTATACAATGCTCTGGTGGCACAGAAGGAGGGGCATCTGCTCGAGCAGACCACCGACGAGAAGGGTAGGGTTCGAACCCGATCCGGCTCGGGGGAAGTCACAATCGAGGACGTGACCCTGCTTGATGATGAGGGTCGCCCAACGGAGATGCTCACCGTCGGAAGCGAGGCGGTGTTGCGAGTGGTCGCGAGAGCTAACCAGCCCGTCGGAGAACTTGTCGCCGGCTACATGCTGAAGGACCGACTCGGAACGCCGATCTTTGGCACCAACACCTACCAATTGGGTCAACCGCTCACTAACGTTGCCGCCGGCGAAAAAGTCACCTTCAAGTTCCGATTCCCTGTGAACATCGGATATGGCAATTACTCCATTGCCGTGGCGCTTCACGATAAAGATACCCACATTTCCCGTAACTATCAGTGGCAGGATCTAGCGGTCACTTTCAGTGTGGTTAACCTCAGGCACTCCGAGTTTGTTGGCATCGCGTGGATACCACCAACTTTGGAGATGGAGCGGTGAGCCAGAACTTCTATCATGCTTTCGAACAAGCTTTTCGCGGCAGCCGCGAAGAGATTGCCGGTCGGCTGGAGCGAGGCTATGGGGCCTTTTTGCGCGTCATCGCCAAGGAGGCGCCTGGGGGCAGGGTTCTGGACCTGGGGTGCGGGCGCGGTGAGTGGCTTGAGCTGGCCCTGTCCTATGGTTTTTCAGCGCATGGCGTGGACCTCGACGAGGGCATGTTGGCCGAATGCTTTGTACGTGGGCTCCCCGCTACAAATGGCGATGCGATCGCATATCTTGCTGGGGAGCCGGACGACAGTCTCTCGATTGTGTCCGGATTTCATATCGCCGAGCACTTGCCTTTCGACGTTTTGCAAGAGGTGTTTCGTCAGGCCATGCGCGCTCTGCGGCCTGGAGGCTTATTGATCCTCGAAACGCCTAACGCCGAGAATCTCCATGTCGGCAGCTTAAGCTTCCACATGGATCCAACTCACAATAAGCCGTTGCCGCCTGGCCTAATGTCCTTCCTGGCGCGCTATTATGGTTTTGCCCGCGCAGAGATATTGCGCCTGCAAGAGAGTCCTGGCTTGAGTGAGAGGGATACCGCCCGCCTGCTCGACGTTCTCGGCGGGGTCAGTCCGGACTATGCTCTTGTGGCTCAGAAGAGTGGTCCGGAGCACGTCATGGCCTCAGCCAGTGTAGTGTTCGCCGTGGATCGGGGCCTCACCCTCGATACTCTATCGAGCCGGTTCGAAGCCTCGATTGAAGATCGTTCTGTCGAGAGGGCAAAGCGCGAGTTGCGCGATGATCTCGCGGAGCTACGGTCAGCACAACATGCGATGGAGCGCAGGCTGGAAGATCAAGCTGCGGAACTCCGGGCGGTTTACGAAAGCACTTCCTGGCGGGTGAGCGCCCCCGTCCGAGCTGCTGGAACATTGGTTCAGCGGGGCCGAAGCTTCACCCGCCGAATTCTACGCGAGTCCGTACAGTCGGCTCTTAAGCTGCCACATACGCGTTGGCTCGCTCGGAAGCTCAAGCTCCATTTTCCGGGGCTCTTTACGCGCGCTCAGCGACTGATTTATGGAGATTTGCGGGCTGCGCAGTCTGCTGGGCTTCCTTATCATCAACTTCTCGACGAGCGCCTGCTGTCGCCCCGAGCGACCAGCATTTACCTTCGGCTCTCCGAGAAGCCGGACAGTGGAATTCGATGACGCGTATTCTGATCGATTTGCAGGCCTGCCAGAACGAGAGTCGGTTCCGGGGACTGGGCCGATACGCTTCCAACATTGCGAGCGAAATCGTACGACAAGCTGAAGCTGACAACGTCCATCTTCTGCTTAACGACCAGTTCGACCAAACGCTTATTCCATTGCGCCAGAGATTCGCGGCCGTGCCGCAGCAAAATCTTCACATCGTGCGTATGCTCGGCGAAGCAGGGGATGTCGATCCACAACACCGCTGGCGCTACAGCGCCGCGGCACTGCTGCGTGAAGCCTATATTGAAATGTTGGCACCGGACGTGGTGTTCATTCCCAGTTTTTTTGAGGGTTATGGTGATGATGCTACGCTGAGTATTGGGCGGCTTGCGACTGTACCCACCGTAGTGGCAGTGCATGATCTTATACCCCTCGCGCTCCCGGAACGCTATCTAAGCCCTGACTACAGCCGGCACTACCATGCCAAGCTCAACGAGATTAGTGACGCCGCGGCGGTGATAACGATCTCCAACTACACATCGAGTGAATTTTTAGAACGCGCTCGATACCCTGCCGAACGTGTCATCAACGCATCGGAAGGCGCTGAGCCCGAATTCCGTCCGCTTAACCTCTCTGCCGATGCGCGGGACGCTGTAAAACGGCGCCATGGTATTATTGGCCGTTTCGTATTCTACACGGGTGGTGCAGATCCAAGGAAGAACCTTGATCGGCTGATAGAAGCGTTCGCGCGCCTGCCACTTGTAACGCGCCAGGGGCGTCAGCTGGTATTCGCCGGCGGGATTTCCGCAGGAGAGCGCCAGCAACTTGAGGATAAGGCCCGCCAAGCTGGTCTGCCACCGGATGCACTCAAGCTGTTGGGCTTTATCCCCGACGCAGAGCTAATCAAACTGCTCAACATCTGTGACGCTTTCGTTTTCCCTTCGCTCTACGAAGGGTTCGGGCTGCCGTGTCTAGAGGCAATGCAGTGCGGTGCACCGACCATTGGTGCCAATGCCTCGAGCATACCGGAGATTATAGGCAATCCGGACGCGCTGTTTGATCCCCGTTCGGTGGACGCCATCAGGAGCAGTCTTGAGCGTGTCCTCACCGACGCGGCGTTTCGTGCCAGCCTGATTGAACGAGGAAAGTCGCAGGCGAAACGTTTCTCCTGGGCCTCCAGTGCTGAAAAGGCGCTTACCCAGCTGCGGGCCACAGCGCTTCCAGCGGCTAATCCTGAAGATTGGGCGAAGACGGTTGCTCGCCTCGAGCGCGTAGAGCACAGTCTCATCGAACGGGTTAGAGGGCTCGCTAGCCAGTTTTCACCGCCAAGCTCCGCCGACTTGGCAGAGTTTGCTCAGGCTGCCGCTGCCAACCGCACGGCAGTCGAAAATCGCCTACGTCCCATCAACGTTTCTGCTCAGCCGAGTTGGCGCATAGAAGGGCCATTCGACAGCAGTTACAGTTTGGCGCTGGTCAACCGCGAACTCGGCCTGGCCCTTGATCGAAAGGGCGTTGGAGCCTCCCTATTCGCTTCAGAGGGGCCCGGCGACTACGAGGCCGATGCTACGTTCCTTCGCAATAATGCTGATGTAGCAGCATTGCACGCACGAAACGGGGCCGATCGTGCGGCCGAAATAGTTTCCCGCAACATGTATCCTCCGCGTATTTCCGACATGGCCGGACAGCTCAACGGCTTCAGCTGCTATGCGTGGGAGGAGACGGGGTTTCCCTTCTCATATGCCGAGGGGTTCAACGAATATCTCCAGTTCGTCACCGCCACTTCCGAACACGTTCGCAAGGTCATGATCGATGCTGGCGTGTCGGTGCCGGCCACAGTGGTTGGCAATGGTGTGGATCATTGGGCCCGCGTTGTTGCCGATCCCAGCTACACAATCAAAACCGCCGCGCACACTTTCCTTCATGTCTCTTCTTGCTTTCCGCGCAAGGGGGCAGATGTGCTACTCAAGAGCTACGGCGAGGCATTCACTCGCGCTGATGATGTTCTGCTTGTCATCAAGACCTTTCAGAATCCCCACAACACCATAGAGCAGCAGCTGTCGGAGTTGCGGTCCGCCAATCCGAACTACCCCCCTGTTACCCTCATTATGGACGACCTATCCGACGCGCAGCTGAAGAGGCTTTACGAGCAGTGCGATACGTTAGTCGCACCGAGCCGAGCGGAAGGCTTTGGACTGCCCATCGCCGAGGCCATGCTCGCCGGCCTACATGTAATTGCTACCGGATGGAGTGGCCACCTCGACTTCTGCACCTCAGACAACGCCTCGCTGATCGACTATTCGTTCGCCGCGGCCACCACCCATCAGGCTGGCAATTCGATCAGCGCATGGGCAGAGCCAAACCCCGACCACTTGGCGGAACTGATGCAAGAAGCGGTCGCGCAAAAGCGTCCGAAGAAGACCTTCGACTTGCTAAGTCATTGGTCGTGGGACGACGTAGCCTCCCGCACTCTTGAGGCGGTGCGCTCCATAACAACCGACGACCTCATCGCCGAGCCTCGCCTTGGTTGGGTTACCACGTTCCGCAAGCGGTGCGGTATCGCCACCTATTCGGAACATCTGTTAGAAGGCCTGGACATTCCGGTGCTTATTCTTGCCGATGATCCAGATGAAGAACCCGACGACGATCCGGATAATGTTTGCCGCTGCTGGCGTGAAGGAAAGGTCGACGACTTTTCACGCTTGATGCAAGCGGTGGATGAGTTCGGCCTCGACACCATCGTCATTCAGTTCAACTACGCGTTTTTCGATCTGGACCAATTTGCTTTGCTGATCAAGCGCCTGAAGGACGCCGATAAGACAGTCGTCGTAACGCTTCACGCCACCATCGATCCGCAGCATGACCCAAACAAGCGACTAGCCGCCATTGTACAGTCGTTGATGCGTTGCGATCGGCTACTAGTGCACTCAGTGAAGGATCTTAATCAGCTAAAGGCCCATGGTCTCATCGATAATGTTGCTCTCTTTCCTCACGGCGTCCTCGCAGCACCTGAGGTAAAGGCAAAGAAGCGCTTGCCGAGCGATCCAGTGCGCCTAGCCAGCTACGGTTTCTTCCTTCCAAACAAAGGTCTAATCGAGTTGATCGAAGCAGCTCGCCTCTTGAAGGAGGAGGGGTTCCGCTTCGAACTCGATCTCGTCAACGCAGCTTTTCCTGCCGCGGTCTCGTATCAGCTTATCGAAGAGGCGCACTCTCTGGTCGCGCGCTACAACCTCTCAGACCAGGTTCGGCTTACAACGGAGTTTTTGTCCGATGCGGAAAGCTTGAAGCTGCTGTCTACTAGCGAAATCATCGTCTATCCATATCAAGCCACGGCCGAGTCCGCGAGCGGCGCCGTGCGCTACGGTCTGGCCGTAGGGAAGGCTGTAGCCGTAACTCCTTCGCCGATTTTTGACGACGTATCGCAAGTCGTATTTGCCTTACCCGGAGCCACGCCGAGAGAGCTTGCTGACGGCTTGAAGAAGCTGGCCTATGACCTGCGGGCAAACACCCCGTTGGTGAGCAGTGTCCTTGCACGCGCTGCCGAGTGGCGAGAAATTCACGCGTATCCGGTTCTGGGCCGCCGCCTTGCAGGCACGCTCCGCGGTTTAAATCGCCAACGCCTACGAGATGTGCGAACTGGGCACGCATCAAGCTCCCTACCGTCGTAGTCTGATCTGCTTGGGTCGGAATAGGGAACAGTGTTGGTGCGCGTTGGCCGAGAACTCCCGGAAGTCGGTTAGCACGAGACTATATAGCCGGTGAATGCCTTCGGCTGAGTTGGCAGAAGTGGACGACGCTCAGGTGGGAATGTCAGTAGGAGCTAAATGTTGCGCGAAGGTAATTCTACCACCTCACTGTACCACGATTACTTCGCAATTCGTGGCGGTGGTGAGCGCTTAGCACTTGAACTCGCCTGCGCGCTCGATGCTGAACTTGTATACGGTTATCGAACGGAACTCAGCTACGGCGAGGAGAACTTTCCAGCTGACTCCCGTAGCCTGATGTCGGGCAAGGTGATCAAGACCCCGGGCTTGGCCACGATAGCTCTGGCGATGTCGTTCGCTATGGAGAGGCGCCGTTCTGTCAATTATCCTGTGCGCATCTTTAGTGGAGTAGCGGCTCCTTTCGCCGCGCCCAAGCAAGATGGGTCCGGGGTCAACATCTTCTACTGCCATACGCCTCCCCGGTTCCTCTATGATCAGAAATCGTTCTACGAGGCCACTGGCGGGGTGGGACGCCGACTTGGGCTCTCGATGGCCGGTGCCTGGTTCCAACGGGGGTATGAGCGTTCGGTCGGGCGCATGGACATGATTGTTGCCAACTCCGAGAATATCAGGAGGCGTATCAAGAGATATCTGGGACGAGACAGCGTCGTCGTCTATCCTCCAGTAGATACGGAAGGATTTAGGTGGGAACAGTCGCAGGGTTATTACCTTTCCACTGCGCGGCTTACCCCACTTAAGCGTATCCGCACTATTGTAGAGGCTTTCAAAGCCATGCCTGACCTGCATCTTGTTGTCGCCTCCGGGGGAGAACAGGAAGATGAGCTGAAAGCTTTAGCTGCGGGGGTGCCGAATATCCGCTTCACGGGCTGGACTGAGGATGCTGAGCTTAAGCTACTGGTCGCACGGGCCGTCGCGACCATCTATATCCCGGTCGAGGAAGATTTTGGTATGTCACCGGTCGAGTCTATGGCAGCGGGCAAGCCGGTGATTGGGGTGGCCGAAGGCGGGCTCTTGGAAACTGTTGTACCAGGTCAAACCGGCTTCCTTCTTCCGGCCGAGCCTTCTGCAGGGGACCTTCAGGGAGCGGTCCGTATGCTTACACCAGATCGCGCACTGGAAATGCGAGTAGCGTGTGAACAACGGGCGCAACTGTTTACCCGGGAGCGGTTTCTGTCCGGCATGAGTGCGGCGATCGCCCAAGCTGAGGCACGAAAGCTCTACTCTAGCGTCGCTTCCGTTTGAAGCATCTCAGTCGAACCAGCGAGTGCAGCTCCGCTTGCTTGATGATCCTCCGGTCGTCGAGTGGTCCCCGCATTGGCGATCCAGGGCGATTATTGGTGCATAGTGGGGTTTGACGTGTAAGCGGTAAGCGGAGAAGTAGGCGAGGCCGTTACGGCCTGAAGTTCCATGGCATGAGGTCGGCGATCTGGCTGTTTGGCCAGCCGCCGGCGATGCGCTGGAGGGTTTGGGTCAGCCACGCGTGCGGATCGATACCGTTCATTTTCGCCGTCGTCAGCAGCGTTGCGATCGTAGCCCAGGCCCGGCCACCACCATCTGGCGAAGAGCGCGTTTTTGCGGGTGATGGTCTGCGGGCGGATTGCCCGCTCGACGATGTTGGAGTCGATCTCGATACGACCGTCGGCAAGGAAGCGCTGGAAGGACGTCCTGCGGCTCAGGGTGTAGCGGATGATCTCAGCCAGTTTGGATTTGCCCGACAGGCGCGGCAGCTCCCGCTCCAGCATGGCGAACAGCTCGGTGACGATGGGGCGGGAACGTTCGGCCCGGATGCTGGCGCGCAGTCCGGCGCCATAGCCGCGGATGTCCTCCTCGATGGCCCAGAGCGGCGCCATGGCCCTGACCACGGCACTGGTAAGGGCGAGCCATCGCTGGCATGCAGGTCGAAAAACTTGCGCCGTGCGTGTGCCCAGCACCCGGCCAGGGTCATGGTATCATTGGCGCCACGATCCGCTTGCGGCCGACGCACCAGCCCTGACGGCATAGGTGCCGCGCCATCTGTCGGGAGCCATACCCAGGGAATTTCCATGAAGGCCTCGTCGATGATGCGCATCAGTTCGAGGTTCTCGGGCGTCTCTCCCGCCGGTTGCCGATAACGAGGCCCGCGAGATCGAAACCAGTTCGCATTGGCGGCGGATCGAGAGCCGGTTGAGATCAGAATCGATCATCATTCTCCTCCGATCGAGGCTCAGCGATCGAAGGCTTTGGGAGTGTCGGGATTTCCGTGTGTAGGCGGCATAATGGGTA
This sequence comes from Devosia sp. RR2S18, assembly GCF_030177755.1. Classification (NCBI taxonomy): domain Bacteria; kingdom Pseudomonadati; phylum Pseudomonadota; class Alphaproteobacteria; order Hyphomicrobiales; family Devosiaceae; genus Devosia; species Devosia rhizosphaerae. The sequence continues at coordinate 2,734,747 of NZ_CP126539.1, read as the reverse complement.
AGAAGGAGTCTCCCCTATGTCGCGACGCAAAGAACCTGCCATACCGAACGAACTTCTCGACCAGCTCCTGGCTGGCGGTGCGGCCATGGCGTTTGAACAAGGCGGTCTGCTGGATTCGCTGAAGAAGGCGCTGACTGAGCGTGCCCTGAACGCAGAGATGGACCACCACCTCGCCAGTGGTGAGGGCGCTGGCAACATGCGGAACGGCTATGGCCGCAAAACCGTGACGACCGAGACCGGCAAGTTGGAGATCGATGTGCCGCGCGACCGGCAGTCGAGCTTTGATCCGCAACTGATCGCCAAGTACCAGCGCCGCTTCCCAGGGTTCGACGACAAGATCGTGTCGATGTACGCCCGCGGCATGAGCACCAGGGAGATCGCCGGGCACCTGCGCGATCTGTATGGCATCGATGTATCAGCGGACCTGATCAGCACCGTGACGGACGCTGTGCTTGATGAAGTCGCCACCTGGCAGCAACGGCCGCTTGACCCGGTTTATCCGCTGATCTTCTTCGATGCGATCCGGGTCAAGATCCGCGACGAAGGCATGGTGCGTAACAAGGCGATCCATATTGCTCTGGGAGTGCGCGCCGATGGCGCCAAGGAAGTGCTCGGCCTCTGGCTCGAGCAGAATGAAGGTGCCAAGTTCTGGCTGCGGGTGATGAACGAGCTCAGGAACCGCGGCACCGAGGACATCCTCTTGGCCGTTGTTGATGGGCTCAAGGGCTTCCCCGAGGCAATTACCGCCGTATTCCCCGAGACCGTGGTTCAGACCTGCATCGTCCATCTCCTGCGCAACTCGATGGACTTTGTCTCCTGGAAAGACCGCAAGGGACTGGCAACGGCGCTCAAGGACATCTACCGCGCGACCGATGCCGATGCTGCCGAAAAGGCGCTCGCGGACTTCGATGCCGGCTCTTGGGGGCAGCGCTATCCCGCCATCGGCCAGAGCTGGCGGCGCGCCTGGAGCGAGGTCATCCCGTTCTTTGCCTTCCCTGACGAGGTCCGCAGGATCGTCTACACCACCAACGCCATAGAGGCGCTAAACTCAAAGCTCCGGCGGGCGGTCAGGGCCAGGGGACACTTCCCCAGCGATGATGCCGCCACCAAGCTGCTTTACCTGATCTTGAACCGATCAGAGAAAGAGTGGAAAATGCCGCCACGTGAGTGGTCAATGGCCAAGGCGCAGTTTGCTGTCATCTTTGGCGAGCGCTTCATCAGGGCCATGGCGGCGTAATGTTTAACCGACCGCCCGCACACGAAATTACTGACACTCCCAAGGCTTTGGCAAAAATCTCGCTCAACGACAAGCTGCCCGATCTTGGCGTGCAGCTTCATCACCTCCGCCTCTCGGCCCACCTGTGCATCCGTTACCTTCTCGTCGAAGCCTTGGCCAGGTTCTCGGTGGCCTGCCGTTTCCTCCGCATGATCTGGTTGGGGTGAAGCTGGTGTTCGTCGCCAATTCCGAAATCGTCCGCTCGCCGCGGATCGCCTCAGGCGCCACCTTGGCCTTGAACTCGGCCGTAAACCGTCTACGTGTCTTCATGCTGGATCGCCCCTTTCGTCGGAAGATCACCTTATGACCCTGTCTCAGAAACCGGGACCACCTCAGAGTTCTGGCCGGCATCCATGATCGTTCTTCTACTCATGTCCTTTTTGCTGTTGGTGGTTGGCGCTCTCCAAGTGGTGCTAGCGTGGCCAGAGGGCTTAAAACGGCGATGGGCGCAGTTGAGTTTGGGCGCGTTTGCCTTGCTGGTGTCAGGAATGACCTTCAGCGCAGCTGTAGACCTTCACCGTGAGCAGGAACGATCAGCTGCCCTGGCGAAAGTGCCGCTTATCGCCGTACCATTCGGATCAAACTAGCCGGTCGGTCTTACTACGGCATACCCGCTGATTGCTATCTCGGCCTTGATCTTGTCTTCGGTCGCTCCGAGCAGTCTATCGCCTGCTCCGGTCGTTGCCATGTGCCGCCATTCGAGTGTCTGCAGGTGAGGCGGGATGGCAGCCATCGGCCCATACGGCAGTACCAGCAGCTCTGGCTGCTCGCCGGAGCGGTGCCCAATAAATACGTTCACCTGCATCTCTGGTCTTAGTCTCCTAGCCCGTACGCATAGAGCCACAACCGGGCAGGCGGCGCAATTCAACCATCAGAGAACTCGATAGACTATGCTGTAAGGGGCGCTGCCATGGCGAAGCCGTCCTTAGTAGAGCCAAATGCCGTCACTGATTGCGTCCGCAACCTGGGCCTTGTTCTCATCACTCTCCGAGAAGAAGGCCAGGAGGTCTCGACGGTTGGTGGTTCCTGCTTCGAGTTTGTCCACCCAGTAATCGTATCCACCCTGATCGTACTCGCGTCCCAAGGTGTGGGTGTAGAGCAGATCAACGAATTCCCCGCTGGGAACGGTCTGCTCTGTACCGTAGGTCCTCACGAACTCCGGCGAGTGAAGGAAACTATCTGCAATATCGATGAGGGTGGTGTTCCCCTCATCCATGCGGCCGATCCAGTACTTAAGGCCCTCATTATCAGGCGTACGCTCAAAGGATGCTTGGTACAACCGATACGCTTGGCCAGCGATGCCGCTGATATCTAAAGCCAGCGTTCCATCGCTGAACTCAATTCGCTCTACACCCAGCAGCGTGTCCGTTCCCTCAGGAGAACCGGTCCGCAAATCCACTATAGTCACGCCACCACCGTTGTCAGACGACAATCGAAACTGGTTCATTCTGCCGCCGTAAACGGCGGTGTCTACACCCGCCCCGCCGTCGATGTGGTCATTGCCGCCGCCGCCGGTTAGCCGATCATTGCCGCCATCGCCAAGGATGATTTCGTTGGCACCTGTGCCAACATAAACATCAGCGGCAGCCGACCCGTTGAACGCTGCTGCTGTCGGCGCTGTGGCTGCCAGACTTGGTCCGTAAAGAGCCTGTGCGCCGGCTATGTCACCGGATGACAGAGCGACCCGTGTCCCAACGGTTGGGAACATAATTGTGTCCCGCTCATCGGTGTGCCCCAAGCCCAAAGCATGACCAATCTCATGTACCGCAACGGCGTAGAAGTTGATAGTTCCGGCGACGTAGTGCTTGGCTGTTGACCAAACTTCCGCCGTGTCAAAGCGGATTTCTGATTTGGCGAGCTGATTGAATTCGCTCCCATGCCAGTAGCTGTAGGTTGCTTCACCAATGGTGTTGTATCGCCCGTCTATCGCATCCCAACCGAGACGGATCTTCGAAGTTGAGCTATCGGCGACCTCCACAAAATCGATGTTGGCAACATCTTCCCATGCTTGGAAGGCGTCCCTAATCAGGTTCTGGTATGTCACCTGCGTAATGGCAGCGTCGAAGCTGTAGAAGGCGCCTGCCAGCTTGGCGAAACTCCAGGTGACTTGGCCGCCGCTCGCTCCTAGCGATGGAGCACCCCATTTGGCGCCTGTAAATTCGTAATCAGACATGTTCAGTTCCGGGGGCCTCGAAGTTGCAGCGAAGGTCGCTATTGCCGCATGAATTCGTTAAGAGCCGGCAACGACGGCGCCGCAAATGCGGGCGTTCGCGCTCCTTTTCAAATCACGAGCCTCGGAGCTTCATCACGTTGACGTTACGGCGCAATGGACTGCTGGCGCCTGATGTCGGGCGCGGTGGGGTGGGGCAGGGCCCCGCTTGCTGGGAGGTGATCGACCACACCAGTTGCCGTTCCTTCGACTTGTGCCGACGCTTCAGATGCTGGTTGCCCGCGCCGCAAGATGGCTTCTGGACGCGACTGATCAAACGCGAGCGTACACATCCTCGTATCGAACGATATCGTCTTCACCCAGATACGGACCTGTCTGCACCTCGATCAGCGTCATGGGCAACTTGCCTGGATTTTCCAGCCGGTGCTTCGACCCAAGCGGAATATAAACGGACTGATTTTCCGTGACGAGTTTGACCTCATCTTCGATTGTCACTCGAGCTGTGCCTTCGACCACGATCCAGTGCTCTGAGCGGTGGTGATGGGACTGGAGGCTCAATACACCTCCTGCATTTACCACGATGCGTTTGACCTGAAACCGGCCTGAACGGGCGACTGTCTCATACCAGCCCCATGGCCGGTGGTCACGGGGTGAGGCTTCTGCTTGGCGGGCGCCCTTCACTTTCAGCGCTGACACCGCTAGCTTAACGTCTTGGCTGCGTGCCAGGTCCGCTATGAGAACAGCGTCGGACGTTGCAATGGCAACAATGTTTTTTAACCCGATCCCAACGACCTCTAGCCGCTCGTCTTCTGAACGCAGCAGTGTATCGGAGCACTCAATGGCAGTGGCATTGCCATTGAGCGCCACCCCGTCTGGGTCGACCGATGAGGCTCGCAATACCGCGTCCCAGCTGCCTAGGTCTGACCATCCGGCGGCGAGAGGGACCACGGCAAGATTGTCGCTCTTCTCCATGACTGCATAGTCGATCGAAATATCCTCAGCCGTGCTCCAGGCTTTCGGGTCAAGTCTCAGGAAACCCAGGTCTGTCCTGGCATCTGCCAGTGCGGCTCCCACCTGGTTCACCAAGGCAGGGGCGTGCTGACGGAAAGCATCTACCATGGTTGCAACTGAGGCCAGGAAGATCCCGGAATTCCAGAGATAGGTACCCGAGGCTATCATCTCTTCAGCGCCTTGGTAACTTGGCTTCTCAACGAAGCGTACCAAGTCAATTGGAGCGGATGTGCCACTCGGTTGCTGCGCTAGTTCAAGATAGCCATAGCCAGTCTCAACACGGTCTGGAATGATGCCGAACGTGACGATCTTGCCTTCAGTTGCCGCCGGAAGGCCGGTCTCAACTGCCGCTCGAAACGCGTCAGGATCCGGAATTGCATGATCCGAAGGTGCGATCAGCATGAAACTCTCTGGATTGCTGCGCTGCAGCCAGAGCGCTGCCGCAAGCACCGCTGGTGCTGTGTTGCGAGCCTCCGGCTCGATGAGAATAGCACCTGGGTCTATGCCGACCTTTTGGAGCTGTTCGGTGACGACAAAACGGAAGTCCGCATTGGTAAGTACCAGCGGTGATCCATATCCTGCACCGGAAAGGCGCAGTGCCGAAGCTTGAAACAGCGTCTCCTCGCCGAGGAGCGACACGAACTGTTTGGGGAAGGCTTTCCGGGAGGCAGGCCACAAGCGCGTACCGAAACCGCCGGAGAGAAGAACGGGTGTAATCATAAGGTTTGCTGACCTAAACCAGATTGGAGTCTACGCGCTTCGGCTCAGACAGCTTGGAATCTGAGTGGCTTCTGAACGATGGGTACTGGTAATTGTCTAGAGCGCACTGTTCAAGGTGGGTACGTATTTCTCGATCACAGAATGCAGAGACAGCGCGTGCAAAGGCTGCGGATCTCTCTAGCTTTGATGGCGTTGATGATACCATCCACGCAGGCGTCGGACGGAATGTTTGTTAGTAGCGAGATTTGACCGAGCTGCTAGCGCTCTTTCGCGTCGAGGCTTCTGTAAAGCTCAACATAGCCCTTCGTCATATCCTGGGCTGTAAAGAGACGATGAGCCCGTTCCGCCGCAGCGCGGCCGTAGCTTGCGCACCGCTCTTGATCGTTCCAGAGGCTGTTCATGGCATATGTGAGGGCCTCTGCATCCGCCGGCGGAACCACAATCCCGGTCTCTCCATCAACATTGACATAGCTGGTCCCTGTTCCCAGTTCGCAGCTTATCATGGCCTTGCCTGTAAACGCCGCCTCCAGTAGGGCCACGCCAAAAGCTTCAGAGCGAAGGTGTGAGGGAAATACAAAGGCGGTGCACAGGTGAAGTAGTGCCGCCTTGTCCTCGTCGGCTACGGGTCCCACCATGGTGATATTTGGCAGGTCAGCCGAAGCGATGTTTCGGTGCATTTCCCCATCGCCGACAATGACCAGCGGCAATCCACTCGCCTTGGCTGCATCGATCAGGAACTGAATTCCCTTGTAGTACCGCAGCGCACCTACGAAGAGAAAGAACCGACTGCCGAGGCGCTCACTCCAACTCCGCAACCGTTCCGGTGTAGGTGCGGGTTGCAAAGCTGGATCCAAGCCGATGGGTATGACGCTGGTCTTGCCAAGATAGCGCTCAAGAATGGGGCTGGTTTGCATATAGTTGGGAGAGGTCGCCACGATGTGGTCAACCTGTTCCAAGAAAACCCTGCGTAGCGGTGAGTAGAACTTCTCCAGCCCCTTCTGGCGGACGATGTCTGAATGATAAGTCAGAAGGGTCGGGCGAGCGGGGCGAGCGAGAAAGTGTGCAAGGTCCATCATGGGCCAAGGGTAATGATAATGCACCACATCCGCGGCGCGGGACTGCTCACGTAGGGCGCCGACCAGATCAAGTGATAGCCCCGTCGAAGCGTAGTTGATCAGCAGCCTTGATTTCCGAGCAAAATGCCGACCTACATCGACGGAGTTTTCGGCTGGGTGGCGGCTAAGGGACAGAACTTCGCTTTCGATGCCCAGATCGGCACATCCTTCAGCGATCTGCCAGATAACCCGTTCAACACCGGCGAAGCTCTCGGGCAGATAGGTTTTGAACACGTGGAGAATGCGCATCTTTGTGGGCTTTAGCTCGCCAGAGCACTCCATCAATAACCCTGCCTCGAACTGAAGCAGTTAGTTCCTATCACCCGCAACCGAGCGACAACAGCGCCTAAGGAGAATTCGGTGTTGTTCTCGCGCTTGGAACGACGCGTGGGCTGCTACAGCTTGGAATCGGTAGCCGGAGCTGGGTTCTGCCAAGTTCCTTCAGGGTCACTCTACTTCAACGGACAAGCCAGTAATCCGCTCAGTGGGCTAATCCGCCGCTCCACCTGCGCTTCCTCGCAAATCAGACATAGAAGAGTTGCTCGTCACTCGCAAACTCTATCTGCCGTCCTTTGCAGGCCGCCATGGAAGCGATATAGAAACGGGCTGACTCACCACCTTCAGGGCGGGTTCGCGGTAGCGGAGTGCCTCGACACCTCTACCAGTATTGTTGTAGGTGACGACCTTTGTGGGTGTGGGTGACTTTGCAAACCGTTGTAGCCATCCTCGGTAGGTCCAACCCACTCCAGCACTCATTCGTAGAGGGCATGCTGGCACGGTCCCTTCCACTAGCCCGCTCGAGGAAAGTTCGCATCGTTGTGCCCACGGAGGGAAACCGAGTGAATTCACCTCACCGGTACGGACGAGCAACTGGTCTGTCAGTTTTGTATCCGGCCCGTAGGCTCAATCCAAGTCGTAGCCTTGACTATGTGCGCCGCCTCCTTCGTTATGATGCACAGGTTCCTGCTCCAGAAAACCTTTTGGCCAGTTCACCTTGATACGCAAGGTACGATTCGCAATCATCAGCAATGATGCCTTCTCGCTACTAAACTTCCGCGCACCGCTTCTTGAAGACATCGCGCGGCGGGGGCATCAGGTATTCGCCCTTGCCCCAGGCATTGATGCGACGAAGCGGAAGGCACTAGCCAACATAGGCGTCGAGGCGGTCGAAATTTCCTTATCGCGCACGGGGCTTAATCCGGTGCGTGATGTCACAGATTTGCTCCAACTGCGCCACGTCCTGGCAGGCCTCTCTCTGGATGCGGTTCTAAGCTTTGCAATTAAGCCCGTGATTTATGGCACTTTGGCAGCGGCAATGGCAGGAGTTCCGCAACGATACGCTCTTGTCGCTGGGTTGGGCTACGCCTTTGACATGCGGGCTCGCGAACGTCTGCCCGGCGCGTCGATCCACTGTGTAGCGCGGTTGCTTTATACCCTCGCGCTTAGCCGAGCTGAAAAAGTATTCGTTCAGAATCCTGACGACGCTCGTGAACTGCAAGCCATGGGGATGGTCAAGGGTGACCAGATCGTGCGCGTTAATGGAACAGGCGTAGATCTCTCCGCGTGGCCCCTTCTCCCTCCAGCAAACAAGCCAATCACCTTCGTACTCGCCGCGCGGCTATTAGCTGCAAAGGGGATTGTCGACTACGTGGAAGCGGCGAAGATCATTAAGGCCAAATTTCCTGAGGTGCGCTTCGTTCTCCTCGGCGGAGTTGATTCCAACCCCGACGCGATTGCTCTTGCTCACATTAAGCAGTGGGCAGAGAACAAGATCATAGAGTGGCCCGGCCATGTCGACGTCCGCCCGTGGCTTGCCCAAAGCGGGGTGTATGTCCTTCCGTCCTACTATAGGGAAGGGCTTCCGCGTTCAATCCAGGAGGCGATGGCGAGTGGCCGTCCGGTAATCACCGCCGACACACCGGGGTGTAGGGAAACGGTGGTAGAAGGTGTTAACGGGTTCTTCGTGCCGCCCCGAAACCCCGCTGCTCTGGCTGAAGCGATGCAAAAGTTTATCGATGAGCCAAGCCTAGTGTCGGAGATGGGTCGCCAGAGCCGGCGTCTCGCCGAACAGAAGTTCGACGTGCGTACGATTAACGCACAAATGATCGAAACCATGGGGCTCTAGTGCAGCGCCACCGCCAAGGCACAGCCTCATGCTAAAGCGCTCTCGACGTCGATCCGGCCCGAGCTATCCGGTGCGTGATCTCTCCTATGTTCAAACACAAGGTGGGCGCACGCGACGTCACCGCTTCGCTCGCGAGATACAGTCTTTTTCCTTCGCCGTAGGCGTGGCGGTGATCCTGCAGGCGCTGTGCTACCTCTACATTATCACGCTTCCGGGGCGAACAGACTGGCTCAATATCAGCGCCGCGATTCTCGCCCTCTCCTTCGTTCCTTTGATATCTGCGGCAATTCTGACGGCGTTTCGGCGCCATGAGGCGCCCATTGTTATCTCCAGTGTGGTGACTGCCGCGCTCTTCAGCGTCGCTGTTAGCGTTCTATCGGCTCTGCGGGTCCCGGTGAGCTATTCGGGGCTGGCGCTGTGTCTTCCCATTACTGTGTTCTGTATGGCGTTTGCCAATGTCCGCTTTCACCGCCAGCTGGATGAAAGAGTGGCTCTGGCAGGCTTTTCTGGTTCAGACCACGTCATGCGTGAAATCGGCGAACTGCCTTTGCTCGCTGGGCCGGAAGCTGAACTCGGGGGCACCGAGATCCTGTTGATTGACCCCACGGAGCACCACAGCGAAGCATGGTCTCCGCTGTTGGCGGCCTGTTATCTGGGCGGCATCGAGGTCATGCCGTGGATGCGCTATCTGGAAATAAAGCGGGGGAGATTGGACGTTTCGAGTTTCGACACATCGCACCTGTCGTACGCACCCGGCCAGATGCTCTATGCGCGTACAAAGCGCTTCTTTGATCTAGCCGGTGTGCTTCTGAGCCTGCCACTGACGGTGCCTATCGCGGCGCTTGTCGCGCTTTACATATTTGCACGAGATGGCAGCCCGGTGGTCTTTGTTCAGATCCGTCGCGGATATGGTGGGCGCCGCTTCCGCATGTACAAGTTCCGAACTATGTACCGGGGTAGTGGGGGCGGATCGACCAGTATCGGCGATAAGCGGATCATTCCAGGTTGTGAACTGATCCGGAAGTTGCGTTTCGATGAGCTGCCTCAGATCGTCAACATATTGCGCGGCGATATGAGCCTGATCGGCCCCAGACCTGTTGCGGAATACGTCTCTCGAGCGGTTGAGGAGGTCGAGCCTAAATACGCCTTGCGGTCACTAGTCTTGCCCGGCATCACCGGCTGGGCACAAGTGACGTCGGGTTACGCCGGAACCACGCAGGAGGAGCTCGAGAAGCTCTCTTTTGACCTATACTACATCAAGCATCTCTCGCTGGATCTCGATCTGCTCGTGCTCTTCAAAACAGTCAAAACGGTGCTGTTCGGCTCTGGAGCGCGTTGATAGGTGAAAAGCTCTAAGCCACCTTCGTCTCACATCTAGCAGGGTGTTGAAGAAGTCGCTCGTCGGATCGGCTGTCGCGTGATTCAATGGTGTCCGCTGATTTGGGGAGGCGGGATTGCGGGGATCGGACGAGAGAACTGGTGCCTTGTTCAGCTATGTGGATCTGGAGTCACGGGTGCGGAAGGATCACCCGCTGCGTACGATCCGTCGGCTGGTGAATGAGGCGCTGCTGGCGCTGGAAGGTGAGTTTTCTTCGCTATATTCGGGTTTGGGGCGGCCCTCCATCGCGCCCGAGAAGCTGCTGCGGGCGATGCTGCTGCAGGCATTCTATTCGATCCGTTCGGAGCGCCAGTTGATGGAGCGGCTGGAGTTTGACCTGCTGTTCCGCTGGTTCGTGGGCCTCGGGATCGATGATGCTGTTTGGGACCATTCGAGTTTCTCGAAGAACCGCGACCGGCTGCTCGAGGGCGATATCGCGGCCAAGTTCCTGGCAGCGGTCCTGGCACAGCCCCCAGTCAAGAAGCTGCTATCCACGGAGCACTTCTCGGTCGATGGCACGCTGATCGAGGCGTGGGCGTCGATGAAGAGTGTCCGGCCCAGGTGCCCGGAGGACAACGCGGATGAGCCGCCTGGGAGCAGTGGTGGGCGCAACCCGGATGCGAGCTTTCATGGTCAGAAGCGGTCGAACGCCACCCATGCATCGAGCACCGACCCGCAAGCCCGATTGTACAAGAAGGGTGCGGACAAAGAGGCCAAGCTCTGCTTTATGGGGCACGGACTGATGGAGAACCGCCACGGACTTTTGGTCGATGCCTGCCTGACGCAGGCGGACGGCCATGCCGAACGAGTGGCGGCGCTGCATATGATTGAGCCCCATGCCGATCGGCCGCGGACGATTACGCTGGGCGCCGACAAAGGATATGACGCTGAGGACTTCATCAACGAGCTGCGCTCGATGCAGGTGACGCCGCATGTCGCCCGCAACATCAGCGGCCGCCGCTCCGCGATCGATGGACGCACGGCACGCCATTCCGGCTACGCCGTGAGCCTGCGCATCAGAAAGCGGATTGAAGAGGCCTTCGGCTGGATCAAGACCGTGGCCGGACAGCGCAAGACTAGGTTCAAGGGGCTCGAACGGGTTGGCTGGGCCTTCACCTTCGCTGCCTACAATCTGGTGCGGTTGCCAAAGAATGATTGCGGAGATCCGGCGCTCGCCTCGATATCGGCCAGCGTGAAGAAGGCGCGGCGCGCGTGGCTCCTCCAGGACCGGACCGGGTTGGCGACCAGCATCATAGAGCCGGGCATAGCCGCCATAGGCGTCGGCCTGCAGAATACCGGACCAATCCGCCAGGTGTTGCCTTGGATGCTCACCGGCGCGATTGGGCGAATAGTAGAACAGCGCTGCTGGTGGCGCCGGTCCGCCAAAGGGTCGGTCATCGCGGACATAGGTCCAGATCCGGCCCGTTGCGGCCTTGCCTCTGGCAAGCACCGGCACGGTGGTATCATCGCCGTGCAGCCGTTCGGCACCCATGACGTGAGCCGCCAGCCTATGATGCAAAGGTTCGAGCACCGCCGCGGCCGCTCCGACCTGATCGGCAAGGGTCGAGAGGCTGAGCGGCACGCCCTCGCGACCATAGCGTTCCACCTGCCGGTTAAGCGGTTGATGCTGGCCGAACTTCTCGAACAGCATCATTGCCAGTAAGCCGGGGCCCGCCCAGCCGCGGGCAACCACATGAAATGGTGCCGGTGGCTGGCTGATCTTCTCGCAGTCCCGACAAGCGAACTTCTCACGCACCGTCTGAATGACCTTCCAGCGGCGCGGAATGACTTCGAGCGTCTCGGTGACATCTTCACCGATCCGGCTCAAGCGGGTGCCGCCGCAAGCTGAACAAGTACAAGGCGCAGGAATGACGACGCGCTCGCGCGGCAGATGCTCAGGAAACGGCTGGCGGGATGGTCGGCGCCGTTCAAAGCCGGTTGCAGCGGCGGCCTTGCGGGCCGCCAGCTGAGCCATTGCCTCGTCCTGGCTGGCCGTGGCTTCCAACTCCTCGAGCTGAAGCTCGAGTTGGTCCAGCAGGCGGCTGCTCCGCTCCGACCTGGCGCCGAAAAGCTGGTGCTTGAGCTTCTCGATCTGCAGCTTGAGATGCGCGATCAGTGCCTGGTCATCGGACCGCTCGGCCCGAGCGCCCAGCAGTGCCGCCTCAGCTTGGTCGGCCCGCATGGTGGCCGCTGCCAAGGCCGTTTTGAGGGCTTCCACATCATCGGGCAGGGGCGAAACACTGGACTGCATGGCCATGATGGAATCATAGCCATGCTCAGGCGTGAAGCAGAAAATTGCGCCAAGACGAAAAGAAAAGGGTCTACCCCGCGCGCGTGGGACGCCAGCTCTGCTGCGGGTTACGCCAGTCGATCCCCTCGAGCAGATAGCTCATCTGACCGCAGCTCAAATGGACGACACCACCCTCCGTGGAGGGCCAGATGAAGCGCCCACGTTCCAGGCGCTTGGCATAGAGCGACAGGCCCACACCGTCGTGCCAGAGGGCCTTGATCAGTGTTCCGCTGCGCCCCCGAAACACGAACACGTCTCCGGCAAACGGGTCCCGTCCCAATCCTTCCTGGATCAGGCGTGCCAAGCCACCCATACCCTTGCGCATATCGGTATAGCCGCTGGCCAGCCACACGCGCACATCGGAGCGAACCGGGATCATCGCAGTGCCCGCAGTACCGAAGTCACCAGCCCTTCGGGCGCCTGGGGCGAAATACGTACGCTTCGGCCAGGCGCCAGATCTACGATGATGGCGGGCGAGATCGCAGTTGGCTGGTCAGCCCAACCCCGCTGCGCAGGATGAGGGGCATCCTGCTGCAACACCGCTGGTACAAACGCCGGCTCCTCACCCTTGAGAGCCTCACGGCGCCACTTGTAGATCAGGCTCGTGGAAACATCGAACTGCCGCGCGACCTTGGCAACAACAGCGCCGGGAGCGAAAGCCGCCATCAGGATCGCCTCGCGCTCCCCATCGCTCCACTGCCGCCGACGCTCGGGACCAGAAATAACCGTCACATGACCCATGCTGTGCTCATAACTGCGCTCGTAAGAGCATACTCATGAGCGCAGCATCAGACCGAAGCACCTAAACGGACAAGGCGGCCTTCACCGAAGGCGTACGCCCAAGCGCGGCCACCACCATCTGAGCCGGCGAAGAGCGCATTCTTGCGGGTGATGGTCTGCGGACGGATTGCCCGTTCGACGATATTTGAGTCGATCTCGATGCGACCGTCGGCAAGGAAGCGCTCGAGAGCGGCGCGGCGGCTGACGGTATAGCGGATGATCTCGGCCAGTTTGGACTTGCCCGACAGGCGCGGCAGCTCCCGATCCAGCATGGCGAACAGGTCGGTCACGATGGGGCGTGATCGCTCGGCAGGCGCGAACCTCGGCACCATACCCGCGGATGTCCTCCTCAATGGCCCAGAGCGGCGCCATGGCCTTGACTACGACACCGGCAAAGGGCGAGCCATCGCTGGCATGCAGGTCGAAGAACCTGCGCCGCGAATGATGGTATGGACGCCCCCTTCCGCGGCATCGCGCAGAGGGGCACCATAGGGCTTCATCAGAGTGAAGGAGGGTACCATGCCAAACGCAGTTCACGTAGTTGGCCTCGATATTGCCAAGTCCGTCTTTCAAGTTCATTGCGCCGATGAGCGCGGTAGAGTGGTAGTCAGGCGCCAGCTCAAGCGCGAGCAGGTCGAGCCTTTCTTCCAGGCTCTACCAGCCTGCCTCGTTGCTCTTGAGGCCTGCCCGGGTGCACATTATTGGGGCCGGCTGTTGCGCAGCATTGGACACGATGTGCGGTTGATCCCTGCGCAATATGTACGGCCCTATGTCAAGACCAACAAGAATGATGCCGCCGATGCGGAGGCCATCTGCGAAGCGGTAACGCGACCCACGATGCGTTTTGTTCCGATCAAGGAGGAGATGCAGCAGGAGGTCCTGGTCATTCACCGCGTCCGGGAGATGCTCATCCGCCAACGCACCCAGCTCATCAATGCGATCCGAGGCCATCTGGCCGAATTTGGCGTCATCGGGCCGAACCGAGCTCACAACATCGGCTTGTTGACCGTGATGATCGAAGATGAAAGCGAGACCCGCATCCCGTCGGTGGCGCGACATGCGTTACGATATCTTGTCAGCCAGCTTCGTGAGATCAAAACCAAGCTAGTCCAAATCGATGACGATCTTGCTCTGGTGGCGAAGTCCTCTGAGGCTTGCCGCCGCTTGATGACAATCCCTGGCGTCGGCGTCATCACGGCCAGTGCCCTTGTTGCTTCCATGCGTGATCCAAGCGACTTCGCATCAGGGCGCCACTTTGCCGCTTGGCTTGGGCTCGTGCCCAGACAGCATTCAACGGGGGGCAAAGAACAGCTCGGTGGGATCAGCAAGCGCGGCGACGGATATCTGCGAAAACTGCTAATTCATGGCAGTCGCTCAATCATGCGATGGAAGGGTCGCTCCTGGACATGGCTAGCTCAGCTACGTGATCGCCGACCCGCGAATGTCGCAGCAGTTGCCATCGCCAATAAAACAGCCCGAGTAGTTTGGGCGTTGCTGCGGTTCGGCGGAATTTATGGTCAGCCCGTACAAAGGGCCGCGTGACACCGAGGTAGTGCAGTTCTGCCTGGAAACGGGCTGAAGCGGTTGCGAGGACAGAAAAGCGTGTGATGGCAAGCCGGGCGTTCCGGGACCAGGTGAACCCGTTGGGCGCATCGAACTTCGAGTTCGCGCAGTGTGATTGGGGTCTGGTTCGCGGATATTCCATCAAGGCCGGTGACGCAGGGTGCGTCACAACACGAGAGGCCGAATAGATGACTGCAGCCGCAGGCTCCGCCAGAAACGCGTGAAAAGTTCTTGCAAAACCGGGGGCGTCCATAGATGCGCCCAGCACCCGGCCAGGGTCATAGCGTCGTTAGCGCCACGATCCTTACCCAGTCGGTCGTAGGCGGCGTACCCGTCCACCTGCAGGATCCCGCGATAGCCATCCAGATGTCGGACGACGCAGTCACCCGATCGACTGTCCTCGAAGCGATAGGCCACCATAGGTGGTCCTGATCCGCCGAACGGTCGATCGTCCCGGGCATAGGCCCAGAGCCAAGCCGTCTTCACCTTCCCGGATCCCGGTGCCATCGTCGGTAACCGGGGCTCGTCGGCAAAGACGCGCTCCCCCTGTTTGATGGTATGCAGCACATATTGGGCCAACGGCTCGAGTTCGAAGCCGAGCCGTCCCATCCACTGGGCCATCAGCGAGCGTTCCAGTTCCACCCCGTCCCGGGCATAGATCTCCTCCTGCCGGTAAAGCGGCAAGCCGTCGGCGTATTTGCTGACCGCGATTTGGGCCAGCAGCGCCTCGGTGGGGATGCCACCGGCAATCAGGTGGTCGGGCGCCGGCGCCTGCACGATGCGGTCTTCGCCGTCAGCCAGGCGATAGGCGTATTTAGGGCGGCGGGTGATGATGACGCGGAATGTGGCCGGGATCACATCGAGGCGCTCGGAGACGTCCTCGCCAATGCGCACGGCTTCAAGGCCCACGCAATCAGCTGGCACCTCTGGCTCGATCACCTGCTCGATGCGTTCCAGGTGCGGCGCAAAGCCCTTGCGCGGACGTGAAGCACGCGGCGCTGCAGCTTGTTTGTCGCGCGCGGCCAGCCCGGCCTCGATCTCGCCGATGCCGGTTTCGATTTCATCGAACACGAAGGCCATCTGCTCATCATCGAGTGGGTCGTGACGCAGGCGTTCCGAGCGTGTGCCATATTGGGCGCGCTGCAGCATGGCGATGATCGAGGTCAGGCGCGCGATGCGCTCGTCGGCCGTAGCGTTGATGAGCTTGACTTCGGCGATTTCGGCTTCCAGCGCCAGGCGCTCTTGATCGGCCGACGCCTTCTGGGCATGGGCAGCAGCAATCATCGCCTTGAGGGCGTCAACGTCATCCGGGAGCTGCTGCGGATCGGCTGGAACCATAGGCGCATCATGGCACAAAAGGCTCCAGATTGCCTGAGGGTTTTGGGTCAGTGAGTCAGTCTGCCGCAGGCTTTTACCCAGCCGTTTGCGAACGGCTCACCGGCACCGCGCGCACCCGTTTCCAGTCCATGCCCTCCACCAGCGACAGCAGTTGGGCATGGCTCAGCTGGACCCGGCTGTTGCCGATCCTGGGCCAGCAGAACGCCGCTTTCTCCAGCCGCTTGGCGTAAAGGCAGAGGCCGGTCCCGTCCCATCTTGATCCGGTCTGCACGTTTGGCGCGGAACACGTAAAGCGAGCCGTTGAACGGATCGGCACCGGCATCGCGCACCAGCCCGATCAGACCTTCAGGTCCCTTCCTGAAGTCGACCGATTGGCTGGCTAGATACACCTTCACGCTCGAGGGGATCATGCCGACCTGATGGCACGGATAACACGGCGCAGATGGTCCTCACTCACCGCCGGCCCAACGCGGACTGTGGCACCCGCGATGCCGATCTCGATGACCCCGCCCGAGGTGCCAGAGTCTTCGCCAAGCCGTTCATGCCGTTCAACCTGGCCCTTGGCTATGGCTTTGCGGCGCCAGCCGAACAATTGGGACGGCGACATCCCGTAGCGCCGCGCAATCGCCGACACGTTCACGTCGGGGGCCAATGCCTCTTCGACGATCCGCGCCTTGGTCTCGTCCGGCCAGTTGCGCCGTCCCACTACCGGACTGTTCTCTATTCGGTTCGGCACCACCTCCAGCAACTGGAAGCTTCTATCACTGGGCATATGCGCAGTCATAGGAACTCACACCGTCATCAAGCTACGGTGCCAATACCTCGCCACTCACCTTCACGTCAGACGGGATGGCCTTGGCGCTTACGAAGACTGGGATGGAAAAGATAGTGTGGGGCCCTCGCGGAGCGGTCGAAATAGAAAGAAGCACACCTCCGTTTACGCTGAGATATCTCCCGTCACGGGGCCTACCGGTAGGCACAGGAGCTACGACAGCAGTGCCGTTCCTACTACCTCGGGCCAGCGCAAGACTGGGCAAACTGGGCATAGGCCTAACCGACGGCGGCGATCTCCAAGTTTTTCCGGAGGCGGCGGGGCGGTGCGCAGTCCATGACCGACCAGCAACCGTTAGACTTCCTGGTCGATCACAAGCGTAGGGTCTGAGAGCTCCAAAGCTTGGAGCACCTTGCGCGCTTCAGAGGCGTAATGCGCCGCTGCGTCACGATCGTTCAGCGGGTGAGCAACAAGGACCTCCCCGTCCAGCAGCACAACGGCTAGATGCGGCAACGCCGAACCGGCTGGTGCCTCATAAACTACCGCCGTGGCGCGGCTATAGCGAAGATGGAGCGTCAATTTGCAAAACTCCTTGGACACCGCGAAGGCCTCGCCGGACCTGTAGTACCACTTTTCTCTCCTGATTGCTTGGTCAACTTCCTAGACCGGCACGGGAAGTGACTCGCTATCTAGGAACATCCGGCCTCCGAAGGTTTGGGAGACGAACCTTGTGAACAAATCTTCTCCACCGGACCGGGGCCTCCCTAACGGGCCTATGCTCCAAATGCCTCGAGATTTGATGGGATACTCTAATCCTCGAATAGGATAGAGCCTCGGGAAACAACAGCGGTGATGTTCTTTCCTGAAGTCGGCATCGGTGAGGGCCGTTGGCGTTGCATCATGGCGGAGATTATACCTCGAGCCGGTGCGCCAAGCCGAAGTCCATTGGCCAGGCTGTCTCCTTCACCGACCATCAGCTAATTGCCGAATCTCGGCAATCAAGCTGCACCGTAAAAGAAAGGTTAACGCAACATCGGCGTTGACCTCCGTGGATTGATCACGTTCAGTCGACTAGTACATTTGTTCAAGGAGAGCGCCATGGCCGTTGTTAACTCTTACGTCTCGCTGAACACGATCGACCCGAGCGCCTGGTATGGGCAAGTGTATGAGGCCAGCAGCACTCGCCTCGTTGTAAGTGACGGCTTTCTGACCGCTGTATATGACGGGTACGATTTCCGGTACTCTGCCGACTACTACCTGACCGGCGGCGTTCTAACGGGCTACTCGCAATACGATGGCGACCAGCTTGCCTCTGAAACCTACGACTTCCAGATCCCAGCGCACCTGGCGGACGGTTACATCGCGTCTAACAGGTTGGGCGACCTGTTCAGCCTTGTGTTGGCAGGTGACGACGAAATTTTTGGATCCGTACATGCGGACCGGATCTCGGGTTATGACGGTAACGACTATATCTACGGCAATGGAGGTGACGACTACATCAACGGAGCCGGCGGTGACGACGTCATCTATCTCGGCAGCGGAAGTAGCTCTGTTGCCGGTGGAGCAGGGTTGGACTGGGTTGTGCTCCAAGGGGTGGGGAATAATTACCGCCTGGAAAGGTTCAGCGCTGAACTCGACTTGTACAGCGCCGCCGATCGTATCGACGCGACCCTTACCGGTGTTGAACGCCTACAGTTCGATGACGGTGTGCTTGCCTTGGATCTCAATGGCAATGCGGGGCAGGTCTACAGATTGTATCAAGCAGCGTTCGAGCGCACGCCAGACAATGAGGGGTTGAAGTACTGGATCGGCCGCATGGACGAGGGAAACACCACGCTGGTCGATATTGCGGACAGCTTCTTGTACTCGCCTGAGTTCGTAAGTACCTTCGGTACAGAGCAGACGGTCTCGGATGCCGAATTCGTTGACCTGCTATACACTCACACTCTCGGCCGCGACTACGACCAAGGCGGCTACAATTACTGGGTGGGTAAACTTGCCGCCGGTGAAACTAACCGCCGCGACCTGCTGGCATTCTTCTCGGAGAGCAACGAGAACAAGGCACAGACCATCGGCGAGATCAGCGATGGCATCTGGCTATACTGAAGTGGATTGCTGACGCTGCCCATCACTCCTTGCCGGCCACTTTCCAGAAGTGAATGTGGAGCGCGTGCGATCATCGATCGAGTTGGCGCGCTGGCCATTGTTCGACAAAAGGCGTTATCGCGCATTCGCCCGACAAGGGGCAAGTGTCCCATAGAGGACATCATTGACCATTCGGCTCGAATTGCGGCCTCTGCCAGCGGGCGTCGCCTAAGGACACTGCTGCCATGGGGACACTCTCCATCAATCCAGGGAGTCGGGAGGGCGTTCCGGAGATGATAAGAGGTGGCGGCGCCACCAGACCAGAGCAAGGGGTGTGTTTCGGCGTGCAATTTGGCTCTGACTCAGCTTTGGTGAAGTTGGCGAGCTGACTGGCGGTGATTCCCGTCAGCTAGGATTGCTACATGCAAAGGCCGCTTCGCCTCTCGTCTCTGGTACCGCGAGGCTTCGCGGTCACAAGCGCTACATCGACTGCCGATACCACGATGGTGGAGATCCACAGCACCGGTGCCACCAGTCGATGCCCCAGCTGTGGTGCCGAGAGTGGCCGCGTCCATAGCCGCTATCGCCGGCGCATTGTCGATCTGCCGATGGCTGGGCGGTCTGTACGACTGATCGCGACCGTCCGCCGGTTTCGATGTGAGGTAGTTACCTGCGGTCAGATCATCTTCACGGAGCGGTTCGAACATCAGGTGCTGGCGCCGTGGTCCAGACGCACTGGCAGGCTGGAGGGCCTGGTCCATCATCTTGGGCTGGCATTGGGCGGCCGCCCCGGAGCTGTCTTCGCCAAGCGACTGATGCTGCCTGTCAGCAACGATACACTGTTGCGGGTGGTTCGGCGACGGTTGCCCGGCATTCCCGCGTCCGAGGTGATTGGCATTGACGATTGAGCCTGGCGACGTAACCAGCGCGACGATTGTCTGTGACCTTGAGCGACGGCGGCCAATAAGCCTGCTCCCGGGAGCGTGAACCTGCCACCGCTCAGGCTTGGCTAAGCGAACAACCCCAGATAGCCATCGTGGCGCGCGACCGGGGCGGTGCCTATTCCCTGGCGGTAAGCAAGGCGCTGCCGCACGCCGTCCAAGTTGCCGATCGATGGCACCTGATGGAGAACGCCAGCCGCGCCTTCCTCGACGCTGTCCGCAAATCTATGCGTCACATCAGAGCCGCGATTGGCACTGCTACCATCAACCCGGAGCTTCTAACTGCTGCCGAGCGGATCCAATACGAAGGCTACCAGCGCCGCGAGGAGGCCAACGCTGCCGTCTTCGCATTGGCCAAGGACAACGTGGCGATCAAGGAGATTGTCCGTCGCACCGGCCATAGCCGTGGTCTAGTCCGGCAGATCCTTCGCGGTCAGCGTGAGGATGTGTTCAGGGTTCGTGAGAGTTCTCTGGAGGTCCACCTGCCATGGCTCGACGCCCAATGGGCCGCCGGTCATCGTAACGCTGCCGAACTTTGGCGACAGCTAAAGGCCCAAGCTTTTTGCGGCTCGCTGCGGGTCGTCTCCGAGTGGGCAACGCGCCGACGGCGAGCCGATAGGATGGATGCCGATACCTTGCGGCGCAGCCCATCGGCGCGAACTATCGCGCGACTGATGACAACCTCAGGGGACACACTATCAAAGGCAGAGACCGTCACGGTCGCCGCCGTCGAGGCAGGCGTCCCCGCGCTGATCAAAGCGCGCGAGATTATGGGGGCCTTCCACGTCATAATACGGCGCACGACCGAGGCCGATCTCAATCCCTGGATCGAGCGAGGTCGCACCAGCCTAGTGGCATCGTTCGCCAACGGCGTCGACCGAGATATCCAGGCCGTCCGAGCTGCCATCGTGTCCAAGTGGTCGAACGGTCAGCCGGAGGGCCAGATCACCAAGCTCAAGTTGGTGAAGCGGAAAATGTACCGGCGGGGGAAGTTAGACCTGCTGCAGGCCCGGTTGACCGGTGCCCGCTGATGCTCCAGATCACCAAAACTGCGTCAGAGCCAGTACTGAACGCCGATAAGGGGTCAATGTTCCGGGCCGATTGACCTAAGGGGGCTGGGACTGGCAGGTGCCTTGCTGCATGAACATGGCGCTGGGATCCTGTCCGATGGCGGAGAAGATCGCTTGATCTCGTCACCAGGCATGCCTGGCAAGGGCGCTAATTTTCCTCCCGGCCGGCGCTTTTGACCTTTGCCAGGAAAAAGCATGGCGGGATACTGCTGCGCTGGTGATCTGCTCCAACCCGCTTTGGGAAGTGGTTTTGCGCG
Source organism: Devosia sp. RR2S18 (assembly GCF_030177755.1). NCBI lineage: Bacteria > Pseudomonadati > Pseudomonadota > Alphaproteobacteria > Hyphomicrobiales > Devosiaceae > Devosia > Devosia rhizosphaerae. Next base: position 2,713,856 of record NZ_CP126539.1, on the reverse strand, counting down.
AGCAGCTCGTTTGCGTGCTTCCGCTCCTCAGTGAACACGGGTCTGGGTTTGAATTCGTTGGTCTGACGATGCGGAAAAAGAGGGTCAAGTTCCATCAGGTGACCAGAAGGTGCCCCGTCCTGGCAAGAGAGACTGGCCCAGAACCGTCTCGCGTGCAAGTGCTTCCAGGGTGTACGGAATGCGCGACGGGAGAGCGTTCCCCTCCAGCAGGTAGCGCGAAAACACAGGGCGTTACTGCGGGCCGACCATTTGTGGCAGCTCACCCGTCTGCCTCGGAGCGGTCATGCGCGGAATGGTCGTCGAACTCGGCTTCGAGACTCTCTTCCCAGCTATCGTCGTGGTGATCGTCCCATGCCTCCTCCGGTTCCTCCAGGCCGAGATCATCAGATGCTTCGGCGAAATCAATTCGGTTGGCACTTTCTGCCTCCACCTCCGAGGCGTAAGCGTCATGATCGTCACGGGTGTCATCCACGTCAAAGGAGCTTCCTGCTTCTTCTTGCGCTTCAGGTACAACTTGCCCGGCGTTGCGTGTCGGTGCCGGGGCAGCCGGTATGCTGGCTTGTTTTGCTAGCTCTGTTTGGAGCTCTGCGACCTGACGCGCGATGCGATCGTTTTCCGCCTCAAGAGATCTGATCAAGAGATGCTCTTTGCGAGGCCGGCGATCGCGCAGCGTTGCGAGACGAACATGGCCGAAATGGCCGCTCACCGAGCTATGAAAGCTATCCTGGCAAGACTGCATGGCCACCACGTACGCAGCGTCCTGGTCACGCGAAGAAGCACCGGCGGCGGCGGCCGCTTTTTTTGCTCGCCGGCCAGGATGTACAATCTCCCATTGCAACTGCCCGTCTTCAGCGACTGGAGGCAGCACAAAAGCATGGACGTGACCGTAGGTCTCATCCTGATGTTCCAAGACGCCACTCAGATGTGGCCCGAATTGCTCCTGAAGCCAGGCAACCACATACGCCTTCCAGCGCCGGTAATCGCTGCAATCTTTCTCCATCTGGAGAAGTGGCACCGGATAGGAAGCTACGGCGCACATGAGTAAGCCTGCGTCGGAGCGCAGCCTGCGTCCGCGACAATCGCGACCGAGAACTCCGAGTGCTTGCACCTTCTTGCCTATGGCGTGGAGCGATTGCCCGTATAAGTGTACCGGCGGCACTGGCGATTTAAGGTGACCCGTCGCCGAGGGCACGCGCGCGGCCTCGTTTAGCATACCTTGGGCAGTCTCGTGGCGCGATGCGCCCTTTCGCGCCTTTCGACCATAGATGCTGACATGAAAGAACTGCGAAGCCATAGTGCCGCCATTGCAACCGTACGATCAAATTGTAACGGCGAATTATGCAATAGTCTAGACCGACTATGCTGTCAGTTTTGCGAAATGCGAAAACAATCCAAATAACAAGTATTATGACATAATCTGTTCTATTCGCGAGTATTCTGAGCTGCTCCGATTTACTCTGATTGATTCCGATGCGGCTCAGTCTGGAGACCCTCAAAAACCCTCGCGCCTTTGCTGCAGCCATGATTCATTGATGGCGCCCGATCATGGAGCGTCATCATGGATCCGCATTCGCTTTTCAGCCTGAACGATCACCTTGAAGCGCTGAGCGAGCATGGCGATCCGCTCGAGGTATTGGAGCGGACGGTGGACTTCGAGTATTTCCGCGGCTGGCTTGTCGAGGGGCTGGGTTATGGCGATGGCAGCAAGGGCGGACGCCCGCCCTTCGATCCGGTAGCCATGGTGAAGATCCTGATCCTGCAGGCCCAGCACAACCTGTCCGATGCCCGCATGGAGTTCATGATCCGGGATCGGCTCAGCTGGATGCGGTTCCTGGGCTTCTCGCTGGGTAACCGCACCCCCGATGAGAACACCATCCGCCATTTCCGCAACCGGATGACCGAGACCGGCACGCTCAAGCGGGTGATGAAAGCGTTCGACTGGCAACTGCACAAGAAGGACTACATCCCCATGTCGGGGCAGATCGTCGATGCCTCCCTGGTGCCGGCGCCCAAGCAGATCCTATGGGGTGGATGGCGGCCTGCGGCTTTTGCAGAATGAGGTTGTCCTTCCCACTCAATCTGTGAGGCGACCATGCATATGACAGCACGAACCACCCAGCCAACCGCCATCCGCACTGATCTTGGCGCAAATTTCGTGTCGATGGAACTTAGCCGTTCTAAGTGGTTGATAACATGGATATCGCCGGGGAACGGGGAGAAGATGTCGAAGCATTCCGTGCGAGCTGGAGACATGGCCGGGCTATTTGCTCTATTTTCGAAACTGCGCGGACGAAGCCGGTCCAAAACCGGGCATGACTACCCGATCATCACGATCCAGGAGGCCGGGCTCGACGGCTTCTGGATACACCGAGTGCTCGAGAACGACGGAATCGAAAGCCATGTCGTTGATCCCGCCTCGATTGCGGTATCGCGCCGCCGTCGACGAGCCAAGACGGACCGCATTGACGGGAGGCGCTTCTTCGAACCTTGATGGCCTACAAGCGCGGCGAACCACGGGTCTGTGCCATGGTTCGGGTGCCGTCGACCGAGGAAGAAGATCATCGCCGGCTTTGCCGCGAACGTAAGACGCTAACCAATGAGCGTGTCGCTCATGTCAACCGCATCAAGGGACTCCTGTTCTCGCAGGGCATCACGGATTATGCGCCGTTGAGCAAGGATCGGCGACAACGGTTTGAAGAACTCCGGACTGGCGATGGACGTGTTTGGCCTCCACACATGAAAGCGCAGATTTGTCGGAAGTTGGATCGGCTTGAGCTTCTTCTTGAGCAGATCGTCAGTCGAAGATGAGCGGGACGCACTCATCGCGGCGCAAGCCACAGTGGTGAAGTCGCCGCCTGCCAAGATGCTGCTCGAGATCAAGGGCATCGGCGCCGAGTTCGCTGCTGTGATATCGTCTGAATGCTTGTTCCGGCAATTTGATAACCGCCGCCAGGTCGCCGCATATGCAGGATTAGCTCCCACCCCATGGCAGAGCGGCTCCATCGATCGGGAACAAGGCGTCTCGAAAGCGGGGGCAACCCAACACTGCGGGCCACGCTGATCCAGATGTCCTGGCTTTGGCTACAACATCAGACGAATTCTACACTGACCCATTGGTTTAAGGATCGTGTTCGGCGGACGAGGTCGTTTGAAGAAGTCGACCATCGTGGCACTCGCGCGTAAGCTTCTGGTGGCGCGCGTCGTCATCGAGGGGGCGGTCATGAAACGGGCGGGGTAGAACCCGCTCGCAAGCATTTGGAGTTCCATCAGGACCAGATCAGTCCTGACGGATCCAGGTCGGCGAACCGATGTTGCGCTTGGCGAAATGCCGCTTAAGCAGAATGGTCACATCGTCCTGAGCCTTGCCCGCCGCACGCGGGATGTTGGTGCGGCCGCATCAGCGGCGACCGTATGTGAGTTGGACCAGGCTCGGCAAACGAGCCGTGTCATGCAACTAGGCTCGGAACCTGGATCCCAAGCTGTGCAAGTTGGAGGAAGCCTATGCCGGACCAATGATGAATCTTGACAGGTCCATTCCCATGTGAGCGCAACACTGATGGCGAGCAGCAGGCCATCAAAGCGGGCAAGACGGCTGAGGAGATCTGGCCGGACGAGCCGGCCAAGGCGGCGCAGAAAGATACAGACGCGCGCTGTACGCTCAAGATCGGCGGCAAGGTGCGGTATCGCCCAGATGGCACACCGTTGCCCATGATCGCCCTGCCGGTGTTCGGATAAAAATGCCATATCAGCATCGACCGGCGCTATGGCTTCATCCGGGCCGCTGCCGTGACCTCGGCCAACCATCCCGATGGGCGCACGCTGCGCCAGGTCATCGACCGGCAAAACACTGGCAGCGAAGTCTGGGCCGACAGCGCTTACCGCTCACAGAGCAACGAGGCTTGGTTGGCCGACCGCATGCTGACCAGCCGCATCCATGGGCGCAAGCCCAAGGGTAAACCGATGCCGATCGCGACCGCCAGAGCCAATGCGGCCAAGTCTGCGATACGTGCCAAGGTCGAGCATGTCTTTGCCCATCAGAAAAACCGGTTCGGCCTGTTCATCCGCACCATCGGCATCGCCCGAGCCGAAGCCAAACTCACCTTGGCCAGTCTTACCTACAACTTCGACCGCCTGATCCTCCACGAAAGGTGCGTTGCCAGGGCATGAGTCTGCCCGAAAGCGAGAAGTGCCCTTTTCGAGCACCGCAGAAATCAAACCCAAGGCCCAAATGCCGCCCGAGATGCTGATTTAGCCCGCCCTCACGAGAACGCCAGGCTCAAACACCTATAGTTTTTGCGGCCGTCCAGCTGATTGCCTTTACCCAGGTTTTGCCTCGGCAACACGGATGCGGAGGCCGGGAGTCGGAGACCGGCACTTCCAGGTGTTTGCGGTTCGCACACTGCGTTGCACGAGAGGGGAGCACTCCAGAGCCAGGAGCAGGTCGGGGATGTCCCCGATGTGGGCACCCAAGAGGCAGAGCCGATGATGGGCAGCCGGACCAAGGAAGGAAGGGCAAGCGCTGACCCTGTCGATCCGGCCAAGCGCCTAAGCACAAGGGTGCGTCCCGAACGCTCCCGATCTATGGCAACATCCACGGGTCGATCGTGCCCCTTGGCGTGGTGTAACTGAGGCGAGGCCTCCACGTATATCCGGCTTGGCCGGGTTGATCAGCGTGCGGGAACTGCCGGCAAGCTGACGAGGGGATCATCGCTCAATGGCGCGACAGATTCCAGTGTCATGTATCTGGCGCGCTGAACCGCCCACTCATCATTTTGCTCGAGCAGGATCGCGCCGACTAGCCGGGTGATGGCGTCCTCGTTGGGGAAGATGCCCACGACCTCGGTCCGGCGCTTCACCTCGCCGTTGGCCCGTTCAATCGGGTTGTTGCTGTGCAACTTGGCCCGATGCTCCTTGGGGAAGCTCATGTAGGCGAGGACGTCGTGCTCGGCCTCGTCCATGATAGCGGCGAGCTTGGGCACGCGAGGGCGAATTTGGTCGGCAACGGCGCGCCACTGGGTGCTGGCCGCCTCCGGCGTCTCCTGGGCGAAGGCCGTGGCGATAAAGGCACTGGCCACGCGGCGACCGCTCTTGCCGGCATGGGCGAGGACGTTGCGCATGAAGTGGACGCGGCAGCGTTGCCAGGTGGCGCAGAGGACCTTGGTGACAGCCGCCTTGATGCCCTCATGAGCATCGGAGATCACCAGCTTCACGCCTCGCAGGCCCCGGCGGGTCAACTTGCGCAGGAACTCGGTCCAGATCGCCTCGGCCTCCGAGGTGCCGATCTCCATGCCCAGCACCTCGCGCCGGCCATCGGCATTGACGCCAACGGCCATGATGGCCGCTACCGAGACGATGCGGCCGCCCCTGCGCACCTTGAGGTAGGTCGCGTCGATCCACAGGTACGGCCAGTCCCCTTCGATCGGCCGCTCGAGGAAGGCCTTCACCCGGCCATCGATCTCCTCCCACAGCCGGCTGACCTGGCTTGTGTGGATGCCAGCCGTTATGCAAGGAAAATTTGAACTTTTTGAGCGTGTGATCGAGTGCGGTCTTGTGTCAGGCCTTCATTTGCCGCCGTTCACATGGCCGCAGGCCGGTATGGTGATGCGCGGGTCAGGTCCAAATCTCTTGGGCGAGCTACCTATGCTCAATGCCAAGTACTGGTTCTCCCAACCCAGATCTGGTCGATCATTTGCCCATGCAGTTCATGCCTTCCTCACATCCGATGTACCGATATTAGGTGCGCTACTGACATATTATGCAGTTGCCGACACTCGGTCTCGGTAGGCCTCCTGTCTCGTCAGCATCGCCCAAATCCCCCGTGCCATTTTGTTGGCCAGGGCGATTGCGACGAGTATTCGCGGCTTTGTCCCCAGCATACGACTAAGCCAGGAATCGTTGTGCGCCCCTCCGGGAGGCCCATCGCACTACCGCCATGGCGCCAATGATGAGCAACCGGCGAATATCACGCTGACCCATCTTCGATGTTTTTCCCAGCCTCTGCTTGCCACCTGTCGATTTTTGCAGCGACACCAAGCCAAGCCAGGCGGCAAAGTCACGACTGCATCTAAACGTCTCCATTGGCGGCGCGAACGTTTCGATCGCCAAGGCGGTGATGGGTCCCACTCCCGGCATGGTCTGCAGACGCCTGGACGCCTCAGCCTGCCTGGACAGGGCCTCGATCCGCTTCTTCAGCCCATCGATCCGTGAGGTCAGTTCATCGATCCGATCGAGGAGGTCACGGCACAGATCGCGGACGAGGTCAGGCAGCGCGGGGGTTTCGTCTTCAATCACCCCTGCAAGTCGGCTCAGGTGACCAATCCCCTGGGGCGCGACATAACCAAACTCATACAGATGCGCGCGCAAGGCATTGATCAACTCGGTACGCTGATTGACCAGTTGCTCCCGGCTGCGGAACACAATGGCGCGGGACTGTTGCTCCTCGGTTTTGGGTTCGACGAACCGCATGGTTGGCCGCTGAGCGGCCTCCACGATAGCTTCCGCATCCGCTGCGTCGTTCTTCTGCCGCTTTACAAATGGCTTCACGTAGTGGGGTGCGATGAGTTTCGGGTCATGTCCAAGTCGAGCCATCTCCCGAGCCCAATAGTGAGCACCGCCGCATGCCTCCATTGCCACGATACAAGCTGGCTGGGCCGCCATGAACTTCTGGAACTGTAATCGCGAGAACTTCTTCCGGAATACGACAGATCCGTCAGCTGCTGCCCCATGCAGCTGAAAGACGTTCTTTGCCAAATCTACCCCGATGATGGTAACCTTCTTCATGGATGCCTGCCTCTCCTTTGCGTGGCGCTAACACCACGAAATTGGCACATTGCGATGCCGTCGGTGAAGGCTGGCATCCACCCCATCTCTTGGAGATGCCACTCATGCCCATGGCTTTGACCAGGTCGTCCACTGACCGGGTGGAGATGCCCTGAATGTAGGCCTCCTGGATCACCGCCGTCAGAGCCTTCTCGGCCAACCGCCGAGGTTCCAGAAAACCCGGGAAGTAGCTGCCCTTGCGCAGCTTGGGGATGCGCAGCTCGACTGTGCCGGCCCGCGTCTCCCAGTCCCGCTCGCGGTAGCCATTGCGCTGGACCCGCCGCTCGACGCTCTTCTCGCCATAGCTGGCGCCAGTGGCAGCACCCACTTCCAGCTCCATCAACCGCTCGGCAGCAAAGCCAATCATCTCACGTAGAATATCGGCGTCGGGGGTCTTCTCTACCAGCGTGCGCAGGTTCATCATCGTGTCGGTCATCGGTGGTCCTTCAGGTGCAGGGTTGGGGTAAGCAACCAGACCTTACCGGAAATCCGTCGATGACCACCCAGCCGCTCGCTCACTACGGCGCTCGTAATGGCGCGCTCGCGAGCGGCTTGACCACCTCAGTTACACCACGTCCCGGGACACGACCCACGGGTCTTATTTCCAGTGGTAGCCACTGCCCTCAGTACAGGGGCAATACCCTCGTCAACCTGTCGGTTAGCTTTGACGGCTAAGGAGGGAAGGGGCGACTGCATCGGCTGATCTGCCGAGGATCGACGTCGTCTCTCTCCGCTAGGAGACAATCGGAATAGGAGACCGCAGATGGGGATGGGGGCATACCAAGCGAGCGTCAGCAGCGATCTCCCAGAGCTCTTCCAGAAGTGCCCCCTGTACTTTGGGCCGATCAACAATATGCCAGTTGCCCTCTCCAGTCCGCACGTCCTGCACATCACGATACTGAAGGAGAAGTACTCCCGCTCGTTCGGCTATCGGCTGCGTGATGTTGCCAATGCTGTCCGGGGCTACGTGGCGACTGTCGCAGCGTTGGGTAGTGATAAATTTCACCAGGATTGGTGTCTGAGCTATGGCACAGCGCAAATGTACGAGAACACGGGCACTATTCTCTTACCAGAAGACAAGCGGAGGTTTCTCGAAGTCCCGGTGGTTCTAAATGATAAATGGGGACTGAGGGGGGGGGCCGCTCGACCGAGGTGCCAAGCCTTATTCCGAAGATGAACTCGCGGTCCAGGAAAATGTGGGGGCGCAGGTCTACCGACTAGAGCGGCTACTTGTGGGTGCCATGGCGGGTAAGGTGGAGGGAGATCCTGCGGTACATGCTCGAGCCATATTGCTCGGCTATTTGTCAGACTTCAAGAGTGCCGCCCGTGGAAAAATGAAGCGTTCAACGAATGCCGAATATGCACTTAGACGATTGCGAGAGCAATTGGGCCCAAAACGGCTAAAAACTCTCTATGGCGCAGCCTCATTGCGCCAGTTTGCGGATAGCCTTGAGCAGCAGGGCCGTGCGATCGAAGTTCCCGTCAGGCGGAAAGAGGGTTGGGAAAGGGAAGTGCCAGCGTTAAGCCGTGAAATTAGAATGCTCCAGAGTTTGCTTGTTCTATGTCACCGCGCCAACCGAATGCATAATTTCGTCGACCGCAATATCGATCTGTCTGGACTCAAGCGGGCCGATGATCCGGTTATGCTCCTGCGCAACAATGCTGCGGAGGAACTACTTGATTTCGGCCGTCTCGGGCATGAGGACCGGATGCCAAGCTTGCAGGTCCTAACGAACATCGCCTTGGCTTTCGATTTCAACGCGGCTCAGATTTACCCTGCTCTGGGTCCACTTAGACTGCACCTTGCTGCTGCGTGCGCAATCGGGAGGAGAAGGCGGGGGGTAGGTACGAAGGAAACGGATCTCGAGCAATGGGGACTTCGAGGCCTCGCGGGAACACGCTTCGATCTTGCTTGCTTCACCGATTTAAAAGAGGCCAGGGACGAGCTCCGTCGCCACTTGCAACCTCAGAGAAGAGGCGGCGAAGAACCACTTCCGCCGCCGCTTTGCTTGGGTGATGGGCTCTATAATGTTCCCATAGTGATGAAGGCTCAGCCGCCAATAGATTAAACTCAGCGGCCGAACAGCTTCTCAACGAGCCTGCAGAAAAGGCGCACAAGATCACTCCAGGTTTCGGCATACCCGGAGTACGCCTGGCTTTGAGAGGCAGACAGTTCCGTGTTCTCTCGAACCTTATTCACTAACCACGCCACGTCGCCTGCTTGCAGGAGGTCCATGATGCCGCGCAACGACTTCTCCAGGCCATCAGGATGGCGGGTAGCGAGAAGATCAAGCAGGCTTTGAAGACGGCCCTGAGTTCTTCCCGGGCGCACCGGTGGCGGTGCGAAAGCCAAGCACGCGCTGGGCCTCCTCATCGATCTGGCCGACGAAATCATCGAAGTAGGCCAGTATCTCCATCCCCGCAAATTCGTCCTGGAGCGGATCGCCAGCCGCACCAGCTGCTGCAGCTCCAAGCAATGCCGGGCTGCTCTCCATGAAGTCCAGCGGGTTTTTCGCAAGAGCAACGAACGCCCTGTGTATGCCCTGTCTCATCTGTCCCATGTTGAGAGTGCGTTCGGGCACCCGCAGCGGTGCGATGACCTCAACATAAGCCTTCCTGGCTGCATCCGAGAGCAGTGATTGTGCACCACTGTCGATGGTGAGTTCTGCCTGACGTTGAACGAACACGAATTCCGCTTCCGGAACGGCGGTTCCGAAGTGCCGAACCGCCGTGGCAGCGGCCGTGATGGTGTCGGAAGCGCCGTCTAAGGGAATGAGCACACAAACCCGCCGTCCTGCAGCGGCCATGCTCTTGTGAATGCGTGCCCGGAGCATCCCCTCGGCCACTCGTTCTTCGTAATTTGCACCGATGTCGAGGAATACGAGGCCTGTCTCCTTTGCTGAACGCAAGGCGTGCCAGACGCGGGCCAAAGCACGACCCTCCGAAAGATCGTCCTCGATCAACTGGTCCGTGCTCGGCAGATCCACTTGTTCAACGATGCCCGGATACATGCGCTGGAGACGGCTCTGACGATCGATTTCAAAGGCCCGCAAGACGGCCTTGCGCAGGAGCGCACAGGCAATCAGGAACAGAATGATCGTGGTCTTGCCGATGCCGCCCTTACGGTTGGCGGCGATAAAGACGTCGTAGTCGGCGAAAAAGGTGGGCGGTAGTATGGCGCCCCGATTGCTATTGGACATTTGTAACTTTCTATTGCTGTTGTTGTGTTCGCCCGGGCGACCGCGGGCGACCGGTGGTGGTTGATCGCCTCAACTCTTGTGCAGATGGGCCCGCTCGAGCGGGAGGCAAAGAGACGCTGGTGGGTTCAACAACGTGACTATTGGTCTGCTTGCTCATTGTTGGTTCATCTCCCTCTTTGCCCTGCGCCGCGCCTGGATGCGCTCAAGGTGAGGATCTGCCGAACCGCGGTCGGTCGCCGAATCCGCTGTGGTTAAGACCTGATCAGGTGGACCTCCTGGTGCATCGACCTCGGCCGCGGTGCTGGTGACGGTCGATTCGATTGCGCTTTCGGGTGCGGAAGCCGCCTGTGGGAGCGGAGTGGATCCAGCCTGGAGCGAAGCTCCGGAACCGGTACTTCCAGTGTTCCCACGAGCGAGATGGTAGAGGCGAGCTACCGAACCATAGGCGAGCTCAGGCTTACCGCGCGCAGACAACGCGCGATTGAAGAGGCGCTCGATGTCCGTCCAAGGAACATAGTCAGCACGCAAAGCAGCGATGAAATCGATGCTACGCTCAATAGCCCGCGCTGGCTTGAGCGTTTCAAAGCGTCCCTGCAGCGCCTGGTCAAATCTGCCAATGATTTCGTCTTCGACTTCAAGGTTCATGCATTGCTTAAAGCATGCCTTCGTCCGGCTCCTCTCCACGTCCAAATAGGAGGATAGATAAAGCTTTAACTAATCGCCGGTCCTCAGAGGCCAGCAGAGGCAGGGTCGCGAGTGAGCCCACCGGATAACGGTCACGTCGACGGTCTCCCGGCTGTTCGGCGCACGGCAGGGAAAGGACGGTCCGCGTGAAACGACCAAGGTTCGTTAGGTGTACATTCTCCAACATAACGGCCGTGGCGCGATGAAATTTGTGCACGCCCCGAAAGCATGTGCACGGGCGAGGTGGCTCGAACCAATTCAATCGCTGGGCCGCCGTTCTCAGCTATTCGTGGTTTAACGGACTCTGTTGCCACAGAGCACGATAGAGAGTCGCTGCGATAATGCTATCGGTGTGAGCAGCATGAGCAGCGCAGGAATGACGGCACCGGCCTGTTCCCAAACGTCTCCGCCGAGCCACGTCGCATCAGCTTCTCAAGACCGCGGAAGGGGGCATGGAGCACCTGTTTCTCGGCGAAGAGAGTACCCAACTGCATGACCTTGGAGTCAATGAGCCCGTTGAGGACTGCATACCCGGGCACGGCTACGTTCAAAACGCCAAGCAGGACTAACACCAGCACGCGCAAGCGCAGCCTGCGGGCATCTGGTTGCGCTTGCCGTACCCTGATAGCGGGGCCTCCAGACCCGCTCCAAGTTCCGAACGCAGCTCAATTGAGCCGTGAACAGCACCGAACTCCCGACGGCGAGCGACGGCAGCAAAACTAACACTCAGAAGCGCTGATTGAACGGTGCTATGCTTTCATATAGAGCAAGGAAATGTCCGTGCCGCTCCTTGTAGTACTCAATTCTGCCGGCATCTGGTAGAAACTCGCGGTCATACTGCACCAGTTGCCGAACGGCATTGGTAAGTGAGCTAAACGCACCGCATCCCACGCCGGCAATGATCGCCGCGCCCAGAGCAGCTGCAGCAGGCACCGCAGCTCGTTGCATTCCCGTCCCCAATACGTCAGCGCGTATCTGGCACCAGACGTTGGATCGCGAGCCGCCGCCGCCGATCCGTACGTTCCCCAGCGGCAGGTCAGCCGATTTTTCGAGTGCTGCGAAGGCCCAGCGAACCGAGTGCGCAACGCCCTCCATCACTGCATGGGCCAGATGTCCCGGACCCGCACTCTCATCGAGCCGCGCAAAGACGCCGCGCGACGCCGCATCCCAGACCGGTGCCCGCTCGCCGGCCAGGTGCGGCAGAAAGAAGGGGATCGTCTCGGAGCGGTTCAGCCTTTCAGCCAAAAGGGAAAGGTCCTGCGGCGACCGTCCCAAGAGAGCGGACAGCCAGGCTATCGAGGCACCGCCGGCCTGCGTCGGGGCGGCATGCATGCGAATGCCCTGATAAGGCGGAAACAGGATCACGCCCGGCGTTGGTACGACCTGGGACGATACGATCCCGGCAACCTCGCTGGTGCCGGACTGGTACATCATGTCCCCTTCCTCGATCACTCCGCACCCGAACATGCCGGCCCAGGCGTCCATTGCCCCCACCATGACGGGCGTGCCCGCACACGGCAGCCCCGCTTTGACGCGACCCACAGCATGATGGAAGGGGAACAGCGGGGGTAGGCGTTGCCTGGCCCCGGGAACGAGCTCGAGCAGGGCATTGACGTAACTTCCCTTGCTATCGACGAGCCCGGTCGCCGACACCGGATCGGAAGCCAGCTCGCCGGTCAGCTGAAAGGCACAGAAGTCCTTGGGCAAGAGCACGTGCCGAGTTCTCGCCCATCTCTCGGGCTCGGTGCGAGCCATGAAAGCCATGCGCGACAGGGCATGGCTGGCATCAATGGGGACAGGGCCGCCGAACCAGGCGGTCTTCTGTTCGGCGGTGACCGCATGATCGAGGTGTGCTGCATCTGCTGCAGATCGGGTGTCCTGCCAGGTAATGGCCGGGCGCAGAGGTGCGCCTGCGCTGTCGACAAATAGATGGGTGTTGACCTGCGAGGTGAGCCCGATGCCGGCAAGGTTCGACAGGTCGGCATGATCGGCAAAGTGCTGCAGTGCCGCCAGAACGCTTTGCATCCAGACGCCGGCGGACTGCTCGGCCTTGCCCGGACCGGACCGATCGGTACCGTGCGGACGGCTGAAGCTGGCGAGTTCTCGGCCCTGTGCATCGATCAGGGTCGCCTTGGTGGCTGTTGTCCCCACATCGATACCGATCAAAGTGAAATTCACGCCAGGCTTCCCCTCGATATGACTTGCCGATCTCCCGATCGGCCATATAGTGCCTTGAAGAAAAAGGAAAACAATTGCTCCCGCATGGCTTGCCCTCGGGAGTTCATGAGGAGTGTTCCCTTGCCTGCCAACATCAAACTAGTCGTTTCGACTCTGGTCATCGGGGTTACCATGCTCCCGATCGGTGCTGCCTATGCCCAGTCGAGGGTGGCGATTGTCACACCCTACATGGCCCAGCCCGGAACTCAGTTCTACGTTGAGGCTTTCGAGGAAGTTGCGGCTGAAAAGGGGTGGGAGGTCAATGTTATCGACACTGCCGGTGATGTGGCTGCCGTTATTGCCCGCATCGAGGACCTGGTCGTCCAGGATGTCGACGCCATCGTCATCAATGTGGATCCCTCGCAGGTGACGGCGGGTCTGCAGACCGCGCGCGATAATGAAATTCCGGTGTTCGGCATGGATGCCGGTTCCGATCCGTTGCTGGTCACCAATGTCACCAGCAACGGCTATGCCATGGCCGCTGAGACCTCAGCCTACGTTGCCAATCGCATCAATGGCGAGGGCAATGTGGTGATGTTCGTCTTTGATGCTTTCCCCCCGGTGCAGGTCCGCGGGGTAGTCGCCGATGCCGTTTTTGGCAATTATCCCGACATCACCGTTCTCGACAGCGTTACGCCCGACGTTGCTGATGGCGGCATTGCCGACAGTCGCGCCAAGATGGAAGCGATCCTTGCCGCCAATCCCGAGCCCGGCAGCATCAAGGCCGTCTGGGCTGCATGGGACCAGCCGGCGCTCGGCGCCTTGCAGGCTATCGAGGCGGCAGGCCGTGAAGGAGAAGGCATCGTCATCACCGGCATCGACGCCAATCCCCAGGCCCGGGAGGCCGTGGCGGCTGGCGGGAATTTCGAGGCGACTGTTGCCCAGGATTTTGCCGGGATCGGCACCGCAACGGCGGACGCGGTTGCCCGCTACCTCGACGGTGAAGAAATCCGGCAATCGGTGATTTACGTGCCCACCAAGCTGATCACCGTCGCCAACGCAAACCAATAGTTGCGCTTGTGCACGACAAGAGAGTAGGGAAGGGCCGATCATGGTCCCTCCCACTCCGCTTCTTTCCGCCACCGGGGTCAGCAAGTCCTATGCGGGTGTGCCGGCGCTTCGTGGCGCCGATCTGGTCATTTCACGGGGTGAAATCCACGCCCTGATGGGCGAGAACGGCGCCGGCAAGTCCACCCTGATCAAGATTCTGGCCGGAGTGGTTACCCCCGATACTGCCCAGATTGCGGTCGATGGTTCGCCGGTTCACATCAATAGCACCAAGACCGCCTATCGCCTGGGCCTGCGCTTCATCCACCAGGAGTTCAACGTTGTTTCGACCCTCTCGGTGGCCGAGAACATCCTCATGGGGCGACGCTATCCCCAGCGGGCGGGTGTTCTGGTCGACTGGCGCCAGCTCAATGCCGCGGCGGGACGCGCATTGGAGCGGCTGGGCATCGATCACATCGATCCTAAAACAACTTTGGGGGCGTTGTCGCTGGGCGACCAGATGCTGGTACGCATCTCTGCCGCGCTGCTTGAGGACGCCCGGCTTTATGTGATGGACGAGCCGACGGCCGCGCTGACGCGGGACGAGAGTGAACGCCTGTTCGGGGTTTTGCGGGAAATCCGGGCCATCGGCAGCTCGGTGCTCTATGTGTCCCACCGGCTGGACGAGATCATGGCTCTGTGCGATCGGGCCACGGTGCTGCGGGATGGCCGTTCCATCGACAGTGGACGCATGGCCGAGATCACCCATGACGACCTGGTCGCCGTGATGATCGGTCGCACGGTGGCGGAAGCCTATCCCAAGCCGATCGCCCCTCCCGCAAGTCAGCAGGCCTTCGGCGCCGAAGGACTGCGGGCGGAGAACATCGGCCCACTCGATTTCGCTGTCCGGAAAGGCGAGATCCTGGGCATCGCCGGACTGTCCGGGTCGGGTCAGACCGAACTGATCCGCACGCTTCTTGGTGACCTTCGGCCCAGTGGCGGTCGCATGGCCGTTGACGGCGCAGCCTACAGTCCCCATCGCCCAGCCGCGGCCTGGCAGGCCGGGGTTGCCTATGTTCCACGCGAACGCCGTGGCCAGGGATTGGTGATGGCGCGTCCCATCTACGAAAACATCACCCTTGCCCATCTCAAGCGCCACAGCGTTCTGGGCACCTGGCTGACACCACGACGGGAGCAGCGTCTCGCCGATGACATTGGCCGCGCCATTCGGCTCAAGGCGTCGGGGCCGCGGCAGCCGGTCCTGGAACTGAGCGGCGGCAATCAGCAGAAAGTCGTCTTTGGTCGGGCCTTGGCCGGATCTCCTAAACTGCTCCTGCTCGAGGAGCCAACGCGCGGTGTCGATATAGGGGCCAGGTACGATATCTACTCCATGCTGAGAGAACTCACTGCCCGGGGGACGGCAATCATTCTGGTGTCTTCGGACTTGCCGGAAATTCTGGCGCTCAGCGACCGCATCGGGGTGATGCGGCAGGGCCGCTTTACAACGATCACCGCGGCGGCAGGTCTGGCGGAGGGGACCCTCATCAATCTGTGCTACGGCCGTAATTCAACCATCGGGGTCTCCTGACCATGCAGGTTTTCATCCGCCGTTACGGCACGCTTGTCGGCTTTGCAGCAATCATCGTCTTTTTCTCGATCATGCTGCCGAACACCTTTCCCACGGCGCGCAACTGGCTGAACATCACCCAGCAGGTGTCCATGCTCATGGTCGTGGCTGCGGGCATGACCATTGTGATGGTGATGGGCGACTTCGATCTCAGTGTCGGCTCCATGGCGAGCCTGGCGGGCATCGTGGCAGCTCTGGCCATGGCGGCCGACCAGCCGGTCTGGATCGCCCTGCTGCTGGCCCTGGCGATTGGCCTGCTCGGCGGCGTTTTCAACGGCGCCATGGTCAGCCTGGTCGGTATCCTACCCTTTATAGCGACCCTAGCCACCATGACCATGTTCTCCGGCATCGCTTTTGTGGTCAGCGGTGGCAGGACCATTTCGGGTCGGTCCATCCCCGAGGCGTTCGGCAATTTTGCCCGTGGCGGGGTGTCGCTTGGCGAGTGGGGCGGGGTGGCGATAAGCCTACCCAACCTCTCGATTATCGCCATTGTGGTCGTGCTGGCGGTTTGGATCCTGCTGGAGCAGACGACGCTGGGTCGGCGGCTTTATGCCATCGGGGGCAATATGGAGGCCGCCCATTTGAGCGGAATTGCCGTCAAGCGGCTGCGGCTGACCGCCTTTGCCCTGACCGGCCTCGCGGCGGCAGCCGGTGGCCTTATGTACGCCAGCCGCGTTGCTTCGGCGAATCCGGTGCAGGGGAGCGGGCTCATGCTCAACGCCATCGCCGCGGTCTTTCTCGGAACTACCATGGCACGCCACGGCGAACCGAGGATCCTCGCCACCGTGGTGGGGGTGCTTGTCCTTGGGGTGCTCGACAATGGCCTCACTCAGATGAGTGTGGACAGCTATGTGCGTCAGGTCCTAGTGGGCGGGTTGATCCTGCTTGCGGTTGCCGCAAGCTCCTTGTCGCTGAATAGGCGATAGCACCGATAGGATTGTTGGTTCAGTTTTTTCGTTCCTCTCTGATCTTGCAAGCGGCGTCATGAGCGGCGGGGCTCGAGAGGGACGGGCAGGCTGGTGATGACCCGCAGGGCCCACCGATTGCTCGGCCCGCCCATCTACCCTTTCTCGCACGTCAGAAGTGGGCCTCGGTGACGGCATGGTGCGGTGTCGGTCGAGGCTGCTGTCGTGCACCGGCGGGTTCCCGCTCGGCCGCGAGGGGGCAGGATCGGCGCATCTTTGGAAGGATTGGGGGACGGGGTTGAGGTCAGGCGTTACTGACATTAGTGCGATAACGTGTACAGTCGAACATGTAGCCTTGAAGTAGGGGGCTGCGGCAGGATCGGCGATACGCTACCGCGGCGACAGCATGCATTCCCATACTAATGGACGCAGTGCTGAGGCGCCCGGTGCCAACCTGCTGGCACAGAGCGCGGCTCACCCGATCTCCCGAAGCCGATGCTCGGAACACTGTCGTACCTGATCTGAAAGCAATGGCGAACTCATTGCAGTAGAATGACCAGTGGAAATGCCGGAGCTGCCCTGGGGCGCCCGACCTGTGCCTCCCTTCCTGCCGGCACATTCCTGCGGGCAGGGAGGGCGAGGTGATCGTGGAAAGCGTAGCCGCGGATGGGGGCGTACATGTCAGTCAGCGGGAAAAAGGGGCAGGGTGGATGGGCAACAACACCTTCCCCAAATCGAGAGCCTAAGACACTCCGCCATGAACTGACCGGACAAGCGGTTTAGCTGGTGATGAGAAGGCGGCACACTGGCACTGCCACCCGAGCGATTGGACTCGCCGGACCGAGGTTGCACGATTGACAATCGCCGTTACCAAACATTTGCCCAGCTTCCCGGGGTGAAGCTGAACAGACTGAGCGGTCGAAAAAGAGCCGCGCATGGGAGTGGCGGCCAAGGGGTGAGCATGTCGAATCAGGGGGGCTGCTGCACCAGGGCGGCCACTGCGGTTGGCCTCAGAAATTCAGCCTGCCCTCGATCCGCCGACACCTAGGCATCGTATGATGACGAGACGTTGCCCGCCGTACCAGATGAACTCTTCCGACTAAGCAGTTGATTGTACAGGCGGCATAGACGCAATTAGGCTCGCGTTAACCACATCCAACATCTGATTCGATGCTGGGTTGACGGTTCGGAAAACCTCTCCCATCTTCACTGCAGAAGGCGCCAATGATGGTGTCTTTTGGCCAGGTTCCGTTCGAAAGAGCGGCTACCGGACCCGCGCCAACGGGTTTCCGGCAGCCTGACCATCACAACCTGTAGTAGAGGTTACAATGGCTGCGTCTATTTTCGACGCCTGCGCTATCGCGGGCAAGTGCGTTTCTTCGTTCTTCAACACAATCGATCCGACCGGGTCCGGCATTGATGCGCCGGGCCTCGTGCGGCACTGGGCCATAACCTTCGACGTCCAGGTGCGCGTCCTCGCCACCGTGCTCGAGACCGGCTCGGCGAGCATCGCCGAATTGATCGTTGTTCTGCCCGGCCATCCCGCACCGGTCGAGGCGATCATGGCCATGATCGAGGCGGGCGTTCTCCAGCGTGAACCTGGCGAGATCGGGCCGCACACGCGCATCAGCATGCCATCGGGTACGTCCGGGAAGGGGGCAGGGGGGACCAGTTCGCCTTCGCTGACCCCAGGCGCCAAGCAGGGTTTTCGCCACACTAATGTGGTTGAGCTCCGCTCCTCGGTCAGCCATTCCAGTGCAATCGGCTTTGTCCCCGAGATTTTCATCGTCGATGTCGCCGACTGCACTGATCTCTCCCACGGGATCAACGGCCCGATCATCTATTGCGCGCTCACCGGCAAGAAGGCTTACACCGGCAAGTCTTTCAAGGGCCGCCAGCGTATCGTTGATGGTCATCTCAGCGGCTTTGACCGGCTCGTGGTGATCCGGGACGCTGCCGGGCACATGTCCGAGGAACAGGCCGGCGTTGCCGAACGAATACTGGGCCTCATTGTAAACGGGCTGCCGGGGTACAAGCTCGCCCACCACCTGCCAAATGGCGATCGCGGCGACTTTGCGGAATATCTTGAGCTGCGCCTTTTCGTGGCCCAGGCCCTCTGTCTCGCCAAGGCTGCCGGGTTCGGCTTCGCCGATATTCCCGTCCTCCATTTCGTCGTTGGAGCGGAGGGCGATCCAGAATATCCGGTTTTTGCCGGAAGGCGCCCCGCGGACGGCACCGCCTACCACCTCTATGCCGCAGGCATAAATGCTGAGGCAACCGAACATGAGGGCGAGTGGATCGTGCACGCGGGCAGCGAAGTTCGCTCGCGCGTAACCCGTTCGAGCGGTTCGGCGCCCATGACCCGTCGCCACGAATGGCTCTTTTCCGGCGTCTTGGCCGAGGACAATGGACGCTTTCGCCTGAACGAACCGCTTTGCTTTGGCTCCGGTAGCGGCGCCGCCAATTTCCTTATCGGATCGAAAGGCCCGAACCTCTCGGCCTGGACCCGACCTCCAGCAGACGATCCGGACTCTCTGTCACCCGCGGCCTAGCACCGGCGAGCCCAATCACCCCACCCCACCTTTTTCAATCCAGGAGCTCCCAAGCGGAGCGCCGAGGAGAACTCATGCGTAAATTTCCACAGATCCAGGCCCAGGGCCAGGACGACGAAGCGCCGCTGCGCGAAGTCATCGATGTTGCAGGCATTCTGGCACAGCAAGCGGTAAACCAACTGATTGGCAAGAAACTCGACCATGCGCTGGAGCACCAGCCCGGAATGGTCGTCCTGATCGAGGTGCCGAGCGACAGCTGGGTCACAGCCCTTCGCCGCCAATTGAACCGCGACTATACAGATGTCGTTGTGCAAGGCTATCGCCCCGGCAAACGCGCCAGCAGCACCGCCCAGGAAGAAGACAGTCTGATCGTTGCCCAGCGCGGCGGCAGTGCGGTCATCGCCATCTCCACTGACGTGGAAGGGCTGGTGCCGGTGCCGCTCCGCACCGCCGCCGACGTGAGCCTCAAATTTTCAGGTTTGAGCCGGCGCTCGCTGCGTAAAGCCATTTCAGAGGTCACCGGCAAGCGAGCCCGCGGGATCCGCGCCGAAGATGCCGCACTTGATCTTCCTGAACTCTGTGCGGCTCTCCGTCCGCGCTCACAGCCCGCCGATTGTCTGCGCCGCCTCCGCCTTGCAGCCAAGCGCCAAGAGATCGCTCTGGTCCCAGACAGCACTATCCCGCCGGTTTCCGAACTTCCGCTCTCGCCTCGGGTACGGGCCTGGAGCGCGGAGCTGCTCGTCCGTCTCCAGCAGCTCGAAATAGGTGAGCTCACCTCGCGTGACGCCCCCTTCGCGCTTCTTGCGGGGCCGCCCGGAACCGGCAAAACCCTTCTGGCGCAAGCCATCGCCCGCGCTGCCGGGTGGCGGTTCGTCGGGACCAGCGTCAAGGAATGGTTTGAGTTGTCGGATGGGCATCTTGGTGGGGTCACCCGGGCCGCTGCCGAGTTCTTCCGCCAGGTCGAAGAAAACGGTCAAACGATTGGGTTCATCGATGAGCTTGAAGCCTTGCCCGATCGGCGGACGCTCGCACCGGAGCACCGCGAGTGGTGGAATACTGTCGTCACGGGCGTGCTGCTCAACATCGATAAGCTGCGGCGGTCCAGCAAACCGCTGGTGTTGCTCGCTGCCAGCAACTATCCCGAGCGGGTCGATGCGGCCGTGCTGCGGGCGGGCCGCATCGGGCAGACCTTGACAGTGAGCCCGCCGGGCAACCGCGAGGAAGTCGCCGATCTCTTTCGGTTCTACGTGGGAAGCCATCTTGCAGCCTCGGAGCTGGAGCGTGTCGTCGACATCGCCTTCGCTTTCGGCTTGCCAACGCCGGCTGCAATTGCCGGTTGGGTAGGAATGGCGAAGTCGAGCGCCGTGGCCGGTTCGCGTCAGCTGACCGTCCAGGACCTCGAACATGCAATGGTCGGCACTGACGATCGTACTTATGCCGAGCTCCGCCGTGTCGCGGTGCACGAAGCCGGCCACGCCATCGTGGCGGCGGTCCTCGGTGTGCCGGTAAGTGCAGTTTCGCTGCTGAAGAATGGCGGATCTGCCGGATCCATGGTGAGCGACCTCAGCGCGCTCTACCTGGACCGGGCCCGGATCGAGGATCTGGTGACCATTGCTCTGGCCGGCCGCGCGGCAGATCTGGAACTGCTTGGACGGTGCGATGCCGGGGCTCGCACCGATTTGGCCATGGCAACCCAACTCTTGGTCGAAGCGCAGTTCCGGTCCGGCCTGTTCGATCAGCTGCTGTCGTTCGATCTCGATGTCTCCCGCCTTCATGAGCTCGATCTAGCCACCAGAAGTGGTCTCGAGAAACGCTTGCAGCAGCTCATGCTGCGCTCGCGCGGACTTGTTCTGGAGAACCGTCACCTGATCGAGGCTTTGGTTCAGCGCCTGGTGGCGCGCCGCGTAGTCTCGGGCGAAGAACTGCGCCACATCGCCGGCACGGAGCAGGACTCGGCGGTTGAACCTGCTGAATCAGGGCAGCTGACATGAGCGACTGGCGCAAGGAACTCGAGCGGCTCGAAGGCGCCTATAGCGATCATACTCTGCGCGGCTATGCAGCGGATATGGAGCATTTTGAGGCTTGGTGCATCAGCCATGGCCACATCGCTCTTCCAGCCACTCCAGAGACCGTGGTGGAGTATGTGAACAAGGAGGCGCAGCATCGGCTGCCCTCCACATTAGGGCGCCGCCTTTGCGGCGTCGCCCGCATTCACCGCCTGCTGCGGCACCCCGATCCCAGCAAGGATGAGGACGTGAAGCTCGCAGTCCGGCGGGCGCGTCGCAAGAAACCCGCCCGCCCGGGCCAGGCACTGGGGGTCACCGCCAAGATCCGGGACCGCCTGATCGAGGAGTGTACGTCAGATCTTATCGGTCTGCGCGACGAGATACTGGTTCGGGTGGGCTTCGACACCTTATGCAGAAGAGGAGAACTGGTGGCCCTCCGTGCCGACGACCTGACAGAAAACCAGCGAGGTAATCTCTCAATTCTCATCAGACGCGCAAAGAACGATCCGACCGGCGAGGGGCGGATGGCGCCGCTTTCGACGAAAACTTCGGAGCGAGTTCGCCACTGGCTTGAGGTAACAAAGATTGTGGAGGGTGCGCTACTGCGCCGTAAGCGGTGTTCCCGCCCCACCTTCCGTTCTTTTGTCAGCCATGAGATTCCGCACGGATTGAAGTTGGTGCGGGAGGTTCTCCATGGACGCTCCATTGGAGTTTCTCACAAGTGGCGGTAGGCGCCGCCGCAACCGGCAATGGCCCGATGATGAGAAGGCTCGGATTGTCGCCGAGACACTTCGACCTGGGACCACGGTGGGCGAGGTCGCGCTGCGGCATGGTCTGAAGGCCAACCATGTCTCCTCGTGGCGGACGATGGCTAGAAACGGGAAGCTGGTGCTACCGGCGCCAAAGGACCAGATGGAGTTCGCGACGTTGATGGTCGCTCCAGTCGTTGAGGATGTAACGGCGGCGGAACCAGTGGCGGCGGTCGGGCCGGAGATCGTGCTGGGATCGGTGGTCATCCGGCTGGAGCCAGGTGCCTCCGCGCGCCGGATTGCTTCGGTCGTTCGTGCACTGACGGCGATCACATGATCTTCCCCTCGAACCGGGTGCGGATCATGGTAGCCACCAAGCCGATCGACTTCCGCAAAGGTCACGACAGCCTGGCTGCGCTGGTCAAGAACGTGTTGCACGAGGACCCGTTCACCGGCACGGTCTTCGTGTTCCGTGCTCGCAAAAGCGATCGGCTGAAGTTGCTCTACTGGGATGGCACGGGTCTCGTCATGGCCTACAAGCGCCTCGAAGAGCACAACTTCAGCTGGCCTGCGGTGAAGGACGGCCTGATGACGTTGAGCCACGCGCAGTTCGAGGCGCTGTTCTCTGGGCTCGACTGGCGGCGGGTTCGGGCGGTAGAAGCGCGGGCACCAGAAGCGGTCGAATAACTGCGGCAGGATGACTCAGGGCTGGTCTTTTTGCGGGATCGGCGGCGCCTGATCTGGTAGATTCTGGCCATGCTCGATGCCGCCGAACTTCCCGATGACATTGCTGCCCTCAAGGCGATGCTGATCGCAGCGGAGGTGCGTGATCAGCGCAAGGACGAGCGGATCGCTCAACTGGAAAAGCTGGTTGCCGCGTTCAAGCAGGCGGCCTTCGGGCGTCGATCGGAAAAGAGCGACCCGGACCAGTTCGAGCTGGCGCTGGAGGATCTGGAAATGGCAATCGCGGTTGTCCAGGCCGCGGAGGACGCCGAGGACCGGCTGGCCCGACGTCCGGCCAAGCCGCGCAGTACCAATCGTGGTTCACTCCCCAAACACCTGCCGCGGATCGAAGAGATCATCGAACCCGAAAGCCTGGTCTGTGGCTGTGGCGGCGGGCTGCACTGCATCGGCGAGGACGTCTCCGAGCGGCTCGACGTGATCCCGGCCCAGTTCCGCGTGATCGTGACCCGTCGCCCCAAATATGCCTGCCGGTCCTGCACCGACGGCGTGGTGCAGGCGCCGGCGCCCGCTCGGCTGATCCCTGGCGGGCTGCCGACCGAGGCCACGGTCGCCCATGTCCTGGTCAGCAAGTATGCGGACCACCTCCCGCTCTATCGCCAGGCGCAGATCTTCAGTCGTCAGGGTGTTGATCTGGACCGCTCAACGCTGGCCGACTGGGTTGGTCGGGCCGCCTTCGAGTTGCGTCCGGTCTATGCTGCCCTAATGGCGGATCTGAAGCGCTCATCCAAGCTGTTCATGGATGAAACTCGCGCGCCAGTGCTCGATCCCGGTGCCCGCAAAACCAAGACCGGATACTTCTGGGCCCTGGCCCGCGATGATCGTCCCTGGAATGGCACCGCACCACCCGGTGTTGCCTTCACCTATGCCCCGGGCCGAGGTGGTCTTCATGCCGAACAGATATTGCAGGGCTTTGGCGGCATCCTGCAGGTGGATGGCTATGCCGGCTACAACCGACTGATCGCGCCCCCGCGTCGGCGCGGGTATCCAACTCGCCTATTGCTGGGCCCATGCCCGTCGCAAGCTGATCGAGATCACGCGCGCCGGCACCGCCCCGATTGCGGAAGAGGGTGTGCGGCTCATCGGCGAGCTCTATACCATCGAAGCCGAGATCCGAGGCCTGGGCCCCGAACAGCGTCTCGCTGCTCGCCAGGAACGATCCGGACCAGCCGTCGCCCGGACAAAGGCTTGGCTCGACCTTCATCGCGCCCGCGTCTCCGCGAAAGCGCCGCTTGGGGAGGCCTTGAGCTACATCGCCAAATACTGGTCGGGGTTAGTGCTGTTCCTCACCGATGGCCGCATCGAGCTCGACAACAATACCGTTGAGCGGACCATCCGCCCGATCGCGCTGAACCGGAAGAACGCGCTCTTCGCCGGCCATGATGCCGGTGCTGAAAACTGGGCTGTCATCGCCTCGTTGATCGAAACCTGCAAGCTCAACGCTGTCGATCCCTATGCCTGGCTGGCCGCAACACTCCACGCCATCATCGCCGACTACAAGCAGAGCCGCATCAACGATCTGCTGCCGTGGAACTATGCTGCAAAGCTGGGCGATTGACGCTCTTGGCTCTGGCGGCATAATCGGAAACCACCAGCAACGAGGCGCCCTCCCAATCAGTTCGAGACCGACAGCGAGGCGCGCGATGCTGCCTTAGCCGCTCTAAACAGCGAAGGAGCCATCGCCTTCATGCGCGGCAACAACGTCGTTCAGTTCCCTCGACCCTGAGCCCAAG
Source organism: Devosia sp. RR2S18 (assembly GCF_030177755.1). NCBI lineage: Bacteria > Pseudomonadati > Pseudomonadota > Alphaproteobacteria > Hyphomicrobiales > Devosiaceae > Devosia > Devosia rhizosphaerae. The sequence goes on along the minus strand of NZ_CP126539.1, from coordinate 2,689,636 downwards.
TGGCCGCAGAACACCGCTTACACTGCGCCCGATATATCACGAGAAGGTTTTGCGCCGGTTTCTTGATCCGGTGGTGGTCTCCCGAGTCCTCAAAAAGTTGGCACATCGGCACGATCAAGAGGCTGAACTCGAGCGGGACGTTTCTGGCCATTCATTGCGGGTGGGAGCGGCTCAGCAGTTGACGATTGACGGTCATGGCGTGCTGCAAATCATGCGGGCCGGTGGCTGGAAGTCCATGAATGTGGTCGCCCGCTACATCGAAAACGTCGATCTTGATCTTTGGAGGTAGAGCAACTCCGCTACGCACCGTCGGGGGGAATTCTTCCGGCGGAGGCGCACCCGACTACGAGTCTGGGGGCAGGAATTCGAATCTCTTCGGGCGCGCCACCTAAATCTCCGAAATCGCTGCTGCCACGCCGAAAGACTGTGCCGCCAATTGCCTCCATGGCGCTGTCGGAACCGCTCTATCGCTGCCGCCGGAAGCTCCAGCCGCAATTCGGTTCGGGAAGGCTGCCGTCGATACGCGTATTGACGCTCCCCGGCGCGCCGAAAATTACTCGCATTCGTCCGCTTTCGAATATGCAGCCCAGACTGTATTCCGAGGCTCCAATTCCTCTGGCGAAGTCAAGACAGTCTCGTGGACGCCATGTGTCTGGAACCGGAATGGTGTCACGCCAGTCGTTGCTTACGAACACCGAGCACACCATCATTCCCTCATTGCGACGGTCTCCACGGACAGCACGGTCTTGCTCAACCCTCTCTGGAAAAGGACCGAATAGAAGCTCCCCTTCAAATCGCTGTTGCGCTTCAATCGGTAAGCCATGTGAGAACAACAGAGCGGCGGCGATTGTGACAATCATAAGTGCGCGCATATCGATTTCCTCCACTGGCGGCATAAAAGGCCATCAGCCGGAACTTCCGGATTTGCTCCCAAGTTCCGTAGCACGCTGCTAGTCCGCAACCGCCTCCTGCGCTGCGGCATCAACTTCCGCACTCTGAACGAGCGGGAGAAGGTAAGGCTAACCCAGCACCAGCACCCCCAGAACGAAGGTGAAGCTCGCCAGGAGTGCGACGTGGTGGACGTGGACCCTATGCGGCAAGTTAGAGCGCTGAGGTCCTCTTCGAGGCGATTCAGCAGTTCCAGATGTGCGAGCAATTGGAGCTCGCCACCCGTTTGGGTGGGGCGAAAGGTTCTAACACCTACTAGACCGGCGACAGCGCCCGAGCACTCGGGCCGCGGAGGCGGCCTTGTAGTCCAGGTGACTACCCGTAGGCCTCCAATCACCCCCGCTGACTTCAATTTCTTCCCTTGAACTGCTGGTCGGCAACGGCGGCTGTCGCCGATTCTAAGGCATCAGCTCCCCTTCGCTGGATCTTATTGCTTACAACCCGCTGACGCGGGCGAAGCCTCAATGCTCAAAAAGCAACCAATTAAATTCTGCGGCGGCCGCACCAAATTGTCCAAGTATGGCAATGCACGCATGCGGCGGACCCTGTGGTTAGCCGCGCAGGTGGCCATTCGCCAGAAGGAGAACAGCTTTCGCGATAAGTTCGAGCGCTACATAGCTCGTGACCGGGGACAACCCCGAGCTGCGGCACGCGCTCACCGCGATAACCGCCAACATGGCGCGTGTTGTCCACGCCGTCATCAAGAGCGGTTCCGACTACCGCCCCTTCTGTGGGGGCAGACCAGCTGAAAGCCGAACGCTAGCAATCTCGGGGGGAAAGTGCGAGCTCGATTGGGTCAGTGGTGCCCCCCGCCTGCACCAAACCTCTTGCCGCGGCTAATCTATATAGAAATAGAAGGCGGAATTCGCGTCCGGTGCCAGCGGGAGGAGCAATTCTTCGTTGGCGCCTTCATCTTGTATAGACAAGAATTGAACTGCAAATCCTTCATCCAGGTGCCTGACGACCTTTCCGACGAGTTGGCCAACCGCCAGTGGTTCGCCAACTCCCGGTCTCAATTCGACCGCGACCGCTGCACCGGAAGCAGAGACATCCAGTACTCGGCAGCTTGCGGTCCTCGCATCCGCAAGCAAGAGCGTGCTTTCCCTTCTGGCTGGCCTCCACCTCTTGTAACTCCGATTGTCAGCTGCAGCATGAAGGACGCGCTTACGGTACCAAACAATCTTGGCTGACAATTTGCGTCGACCTGCCTCATCCAGGAGCAATCTTATGGCGAAGCCGCCATCAACAGCCCGCTCTACACGCCCGAGGAAACCACCAATGGCCGCCAGCTGAACAACTAGCTTTTGCCCCCGCCCTAGCTGCTTACCACAGGAAACTACTACTTGGATCGGGCTGAGCGAACTGGTCCAGCAGGACACTGCCGAGTTCGACACGGGGCGGTCAGACTTATCCAGAAGCGTCAGCCTACTGGCGACTCCCCCAATGAAACGTGCGTATTGAATGGTACTACTCATCGGTTGAGCCACAGGGCAGCGGGTCGTAAAAACTTACGGACCTAAAGCAATTGAGCAAACACGCGGTGAGGACGCGCGCAAACTCTATCCTCTGCGATCGCCGCCACCGTTGCCGCCGCCATTGCTACCACCTTGGCCACCACCCTGGCCGCCATTGCCGCCACCGTCGCCGCCGCCCTGGCCGCCGCCATTGCCACCACCGTTTCCACCGGTGTTGCCACCACCCTGGCCGTTACCGTTGCCGCTGCCCTGGCCATTGCCATTGCCGCCGCCCTGGCCGTTGCCGTTGCCGTTGCCGTTGCCGCTGCCCTGGCCATTGCCATTGCCGCCGCCCTGGCCATTGCCGTTGCCGCCGCCCTGGCCGTTACCGTTGCCGCTGCCCTGGCCATTGCCATTGCCGCCGCCCTGGCCATTGCCGTTGCCGCCGCTCTGGCCGTTGCCGTTGCCGCCGCCCTGGCCGTTACCGTTGCCGCTGCCCTGGCCATTGCCATTGCCGCCGCCCTGGCCATTGCCGTTGCCGCCGCTCTGGCCGTTGCCGTTGCCGCCGCCCTGGCCATTGCCGTTGCCGCCGCTCTGGCCGTTGGCGTTGCCGCCGCCCTGGCCGTTACCGTTGCCGCCGCCCTGGCCATTGTCGTTGCCGCCACCCTGGCCATTGCCATTGTTGCCGCCCTGGCCACTACCATTGTTGCCACCCGGGTCATTACCGGTGCGGTTCTCGACGGGTTCGCTCGAATTTTCTTCGTCACCGCTGATCGAAGGAACGCCGGCAAAGGGAGCGAAGCTTGGAGAGGTGCCCTCACTGGCACTCTCGGCTGGTGCACCGGTCTGTTCAGGCAGCACCACTTCCCCAGCAGAGTTGCGAATGGTGGGAAGCTCAACTCCACCATCCGCTGACACGTCAAAACGACCCTGCGGGTCAACGCTGGCGGATTGTCCTGGGGTGATGTCCACACTGGTGCCGGTATCTGGATCAGCCACGCTCACGCGGCCGCGATCCACACCGACGCTTGCGCCCGTGTGTCCGCTCCTGACGGCAAACAGCGTTCCTTTCACAACTGCAGCCATGTGTGGCGTCACAACCGCGAAATGGTTCACCTCCTGCTTTTCTACCTCGACGGCGACTTGGCCATAGTGCTGGTGCAGGTTGGTGAACTTCTCGCCGTCTCTGTCCAGGATCTGCACCATTGTGTGCCCCGACAGGTCGATTGACTCGGCGCCCCGCGTGAACTGGACTCGGCCATTGCCGAGGGTCTTTATGTATCGCTCATCAGACACAACATCGCCGCGCTGCAGCGGCAACCATTGCCCGTCTTGGAAGGCGAGTACAGAGCCGCGCAGTTTTGTGGCAACCCAGTCGTCGGCGGCCGCTGCGTGTACCATTGATTGCGCTATTCCTGCCATTAGAATGGCGGCTAGGTGTCTGCTGATCTTCATACCGCTGCGGACGAGCCGCTCCCCCTAGATGTATATGGCCTTAGGGTGCGCGTGCGGGATTAAGGGGAGCTTGAAACGAAGTGTCTAATTGCCGGGAATGCTCGGTCGGCGTTTCTCTCCATTTAATGGCACCGGTTGCATTCTCTGCATTCGGCTACTCTCTCGGCACGAGAACAGCGATGTCTCACTTTTGGCAGACGCGCTCAGGGTGGGACGAAAACTGGGAGAATATCGAGGCCGTGTCGAGATGCCCTGGATGTAGGACTCCTGGATCACTGCGGTCAGAGCCTTCTCGGCCAGCCGCCGAGGCTCCAGGAACCCCGAAAGTAACTGCCTTTGCGCAGCTTGGGGATGCGCAGCTCGATCGTGCCGGCCTGCGTCCAAGTCCCGTTCGCGGTAGCCATTGCGCTGCGGGGCGGCGGCGCGGGGAGTTGTGCTTTTCCTCCCCACTTTGGCCGGGCGCTGGACCTTGATAGGGGATTGCGAGCCAATGCTCGCCGAAGGAGTGCCCCCGTGGCCCGGGAGAATGTTCGATAACGCCTGATGTCGAACAACCGCCTCGATGCGGGGGGATGTGCGACAAACCTGATGTCGAACACCGGCGGAGATGTTCGACAGCACCTGGTGTCGGCCATTGCTCACTGCAGCTTTCCACCTGCGCGACCCGGGAATGGGTAAAACCCAATTGCTACGGCCCTCGGAAACCAGGCGGTGCAATACCGGCACAACAAGGTTCGCTTCTTCGCCACCGTCGACCTGGTCAACGCTCTCGAGCAGGAAAAGGCCTCTAAGGGGCAGGCCAGCTTGCTGAGCGCCTGCTGCGCCTTGACCTGATTATCCTCGATGCAACTTTCTCGGGTGATCGCCTGGATTGAGACGTTTCTCCTGGCTTGCGGGATCTCACCGCGCTGTTCGGTATGCATTGGTATGCACGGCAGCTGACCCACACCATGTTGCCGTGTGGGTCGTGTGCGTAGAGCGTGGCGTTTACCTGCGGTACGTAAGACAGTATCTCCCCGGAAATTGCGCGTGGCTCTTGCCGAAGGCCAGCAGATGCTCCATGTATATCCCGAGAGGATATACATGGGGTTGCGATGACCAAGTCCACCATCTTCATGAGCAATCGCAGTCAGGCGGTCCGGCTGCCAAAGGCCGTGGCTTTCCCGGGCCATGTCCATCAGGTCGATGTTCTCAAAGTCGGCAGAAGCCGCTTGATCGTGCCACAGGGGCAACGCTGGGACGACCTGTTCGAGCTCGGCCCTCGGGTCAGCGGAGATTTTCTAAGTGAGCGCGAGCAACCTGCGGCAGAAGAACGTGAGGCTTTCTGATGCTTACCTACATGCTCGATACCAACATCTGCATCTATGTGATGAAGACCTATCCGCCTGCTCTTCGGGAAAAGTTTAATGCATTGGCGGAGCAATTGTGCATCTCCAGCATCACCTTGGGTGAACTCCATTATGGTGCAGAAAAGTCCATGCGCCGTGCTGAGAACCTTGTTGCCATTGATCATTTCGCCGGTCGGCTTGAGGTACTCTCCTTTGCGGAGAAGGCGGCCAGCCACTACGGACAGATCCGCGCCGAGCTGGAGCGAGCCGGCACGCCTTGCAGACCGCACGACATGCAGATCGGTGGGCATGCCCGGTCAGAAGGCCTGATCCTGGTAACCAACAACATGCGGGAATTCTCCCGCATGCCGGGCCTGCGTAGCGAGAACTGGGTGTGACCACATCCACTGGTTCGCCGTCTCGACTCCCATTCCGTTCGACCTGACCTCGAGGGCCAACCTCTCGAGCGAGGGCGGCCTTGCACACCAGATAGGTGGGGGGTGCGGCGGTGAACACACCCTGGTCTACCCGCAAATGCCGATGAAACCTGATGTCGAACAACCGCTTCTATGTGGCTCATGGGATAGCGCTGCTTTCGTGTGGCCAAACATGCCCCGTGCTCGTTAGAAGCCGGCTCGACGCCAACCTGCAGCGCGTGCTTCCTGTTCCGAGCAGAAATATTTCTCGCCATATTCGGGCCGGATCACCGTTTCTGCATAATATCGCTGGCCCGGCGTGTGGTAGATCCGTTCGCCGCCACTGATGCTCACATTGCCCTTAATGGTGCAGCCCGCCGCGCCGAAGCTGCCAAGCACCGCCTGCATTGCTGATTGCCCATGATCAGGAGCAAGAAGGCCATAGGCCCCCACGAAGCCAAAAGCGGCAGCACTAATCACGGGTAGCAAGGAAGATCTTCTCTGCATCGCACAACGCTCCTTTTTCGCAGGTAAGGATGGTTGCGGCTGCCGTTCAACTTCAGCGTGGCCGTGTGGTAAAGCAGAAGTTGGTTGTTCCGCCCGGAACCGCCGCAAAAGTGGGCGGCGGTAAGAGAAGTTGGCGTTAGGCCAATTCCATCACCCACGTCCATCTGAGAGCCGCAAAGGCCCCGCACCATCCCGGTTGGTTGAGGAGGCCGCCACTGCCCGCAATGGTCTGCCGCGCCCCGTACTCAGGACAAACCTCTTACGGAAACATCTGGATAGCGGCTACGCTGAAGTCATTGGGAGTGCAGAGCACTGCCGAGTGTTGTGAACTATCCGGGATGGTAGCGCGTCCGGGTCATAATTCGCCATGCCGGCAAGGCGCGCGAGATGCTGAATGCGTCCACGGTGGACGTCCAAGGCCTGGTCTGGTGAGCACTGTCTCAACCACGCCACTTATGCTGGCGCGTTCACTTCTTGCATGAAAGGGAGCTGGCCATTCAGCCGTCCGGGTGCGAGCGCGGCCGCTCCCCATGCAAGTGGCTGAATGTCCGACAAGAAGCCTTGTCGGACAATCCCCGGCGCAACGGCCGTTGTTCGCCGGCTCCGATCGTAGCGGGCAGCGGACTGCTTTCATGTAGAGCCTCATCGTAACCGCCAAGCTCAACGATGTTGATCGGCAGGCCTGGTTCGCCGACGTTTTGTATCGTATCGCCGACCATCCCAGCCACCAACTCGAAGACCTGCTGCCCCGGAACAGAGGTAAGCGGGTAGCCGAGAAGTTCCAGGGAAGATGGAAACGGCCAGTCAGGCGCATCCTTGAAAAAATGAAGCGACAATGTTAGATATAGTCCGACATCGAAGGTTACGCGGCAAGGCTGATGACCTTCGAGTAGAAGGGCCCCGCGAAAGCCTGGTGGCATAGATCGTGGGTTCAAGGGTCCGAGGAAGGCAAGGGAATGATTGAGAGGGGCGCGGCCAAGGGCGGCAAGTCCATGCTAGAGGAGAGGCGGCGCATTGGCACTGAAGCCCCCAAGCGGGTGCTTACCCACACAACTCTGAAAAAAGCAGGCGGGTCGCTGATAATGACGGTGCCGGCGCCGGCCCGTCATGCACTTGACCTGACCGAAGGAACGGAAATGACAGTTTCCGTGGAAGGCTCTCGGCTGATCGTTGAGGCGGTTCAACCGACTGGCCCAAAGCGCCGGCTTCGTCGACCGGCGTATACCTTGGACCATCTCCTTGCCGAATGTGACTTCAGCTCGCCTCGGTCCGAGGAAGAGCAAGCCTGGATCGACGCTCCCCCCGTGGGGCGTGAGATTTGGTAACGCCGCAGTACCCTCATCCCGGCGACATTTATCACCTGAACCTGTCACCATCCGCCGGCAGTGAACAGGCCGGCAAACACTACGCTCTGGTGGTGTCTGTCGGGAAGTTCAACAAAGCATCCGGGATGCCGTTCTTCGCGCCGATCACTACGGTGGGCAACAAGTCGAAGGCTCTCGGCGTCGGGGTCAATCTGACCGGCGCCGGCACATCCATTACCGGCACCATCCAGGTCGATCAAATCAAGGCACTTGATTGGCGCAAGAGGGGAGGCACGCCGACCGGAGAGAAGGTGCCGGATTACATCATGGATGAAGTCCTGGCCAAGTTCGGCCTGCTGTTCGGTCTCTACCTTCCTGAGGACGAGGAAGAGGAATAGACCGATGCCGTCTGGGTTGTTTGGGACGGGAACTTCCCCCGTAAAAACGCCATCGGCGAACAGAACTGCCAGAGGCAAATAGTCGTTTCGAGGGAAGGGTTTTATCGGGCGGTATGGTGCCGAGGGTGCCGGCAGCCCGCGGTCATTGGCGAGACCGACTAGCGCGGGGGCGGCTGGACACCGTCTTGAAGTGGGCAGAGTTTGCGCCCATATTGACCGGGAGATGACCAATGCGCGATCGGAATGTGCTATGCAATCCCAGGGTCTTGAAATTGGTGCCACACGCTTCGGCGATGGTAATTCGCCGTTCCTTTCGGCGCACCGGCTCTCCGAGCAGCTCGGGCTCCACCAGTCCGAACTCGCGAGGCTAATTGGGATCGCTCGCAATACCCTGGCGGCCAAGTCTGCCAGTCGGAAGGTCGATGCGGCCCTCAGCCCAATTGTCCGAATTCTGGCCATGGCTGCGGAGATGGCCGGCGATGAAAACCGCGCGGTGATCTGGTTTAAACATCAGCCCATCCCGGGATGGGCTGGCAAGACCGCCTATGATCTCGTTGGAGAGGGGAAGAGCGATCGCGTTCTGGCCTATCTCGAGGCTGTTCGTTCGGGCGTTTATGCCTGAAGGCCCAGCGCCACCGATCATATTGTGGCGGGCCTATGTCCCCCGGTGGTCATATCAACCCTTGTCGGGGGAGGGGGCTGCTCGGTTCGGCGGCCGATGGAATCCGCTGGGCGTTCCGACCATCTACGCGGCTCGTGAGCTTTCAACGGCCTGGGCGGAGTACAATCAGGGCTTCGTACAGCATTCAGCTCTGATCGCCCAGTTGCACCTGACTGGCGCATACCTCCCTGATTTGACCGTTGCCACAGTCTTGCGACAGTTTGGCTTAGAGGAGAGCATTCATCAGATCGAATGGCGCTCCGATCTCGACAGCGGCATCGTTCCTGCCACTCACACTGCATATCAAAGACTGGTTGATGCCGGCGCCGATGGCGTCGTCTATCCGTCTTACATGTCGCCGGGCGGCACCTGCGTCGCACTTTGGCGTTGGAACCGCCCAGGCCAACCCAGGCTTGAGATCCTTGACCCCGAAGGCCGGATGCCGAAATCACCGGCGTCCTGGGGGCCTCCCAAAGAGTGAGTTGGCGAAGTCCGCACGCGAGACATGATCAGGAGCGGCGTCGAGCGCAATCGCGGGGGGGCAAACAACCACACCATGTTTGGCGATTTAGTCCATGGCCGCAATATCTCTTGGCCATAACTCCTTCGGCTTTTCCACTCCACTTCAGTCCAGGTCCGTCGAGTGCCAGTAGCAACGGCGTGCGGACATCGGGAACTTTCGCTCTTGCGGTCAGCGCATGTGAGGACCGGGAAGCTCGGCTATTCGACCGATGTTTCAACAGGTTGGCTCCAACACCGGAATCAAAGTCTCAGCTTTACTGGCCTGGCTGATGCCGCGAGAGCAAGAGGTCGAGCGGGTGCCAAACCATCATGCGCTTTGGGGCTTGGACTGTGCTGGTTCGAGTGCTTCGGGTTGCACTCGGGAAAGGCAACCATGCGGCCATAGGCAAACAAACGGGCCTAGCCGAAATGCGCCAGTGGAAATCCTGCCTCTCCTGGCGTGCGCCAAAGCCCCGCACCGGGCGATGAAACCTTCTGCCGGACAACGGCCCCTGACGGGGGGATGTGCGACAAACCTGATGTCGAACAACCGCCTCTATGGGTTAAAGGGTCGAACGAACCTCGACACCGGCGCAGTTTTCACGGGCAGGCTCGTCGTCGGCATGTTCGATGACGTTACTCCTGACGGACCAGTCGAGATCATCGACACCAAGAGGCGACCTTAGGTTTCCGTTTCTGTACACCAGTGGCATTCGAGCCATCTGGCGGGGCCTTGGATCACCGATCAGGCTCGGGGTAGATGGGACACCGTCGGTGTCCCCAAAGTCTGTTGCACGTCCAAATGACCGTTAAGCCCTCGTTAATACCGCAGGCGCAAATTGTTAGCGATCCTCCCTCTCTCCTCCCGAGAGAACCTAAGGCGCTCCCATAATCGGTCGTAGCGCCTTTTCTTTGTCGCCAAGGAGAAGGGCGGCTCCGAAGAACCGCCCTTTGCGCGTCATTGCCTGTAATTGTTAGCGCAGATAGGGAGAGATGCACTGCTGGCGGGGCCCGTTATAGGGCTGGAACGTGTTGTCCGAAGCCCGGTAGGACCGGAAGCGGTTCTCGCACCAGACCAGGTGCTCTCGGGTGATGCGCACCGCGCCATAGCTGTTCCCATGGCGAGGCGCTTGGTTGGTAATCACACCGCCGATAATGCCGCCAATGATGGCGCCGGCGAACGCCTCTGGGGGGAACCAGAAACCATTGTAGCGCTGATAACCACGGTGGCGATCACGACTGCCACGATGACCATTGAAGTACCAACCGTCGCGGCGTCGCTCAAACCGATCGCGAGCATTCCAGCCGCGGTCCCGTTCCCATCCGCCCTTTGGGGTGCCCCATGACTGAACGTTGATGAACTGCGCGCCTGTTGTAATCTGTAACTGCCCCGCCGATGCTGGCGCCGCTGCCGCTCCGAAGCTCGTGACAGCCATGATTGCAGCGCAAGCGCCGGCAATGATCTTCTTCATTTCTTAGCTCCTCGTCGGTCCACCCACCGCAGGACTGAGCAATGTCGAAGAGGGGAGGGTCGTTCAGACAAAACCTGGTGGCAGTATTCACCTTGTCGAGAGCAGCAGAGAACCTCGATCGGGGGCGCGGGTGGCTGTGTCAGCTGCAGTCCCCTGCGATGCTATCGATTGTCGCCCTGAATTCCACACCTCGTCAGGGCAAGAGGCGGCCATGATCATCTGCACTGATGCCGAATTAGAAGTCGCTGAGGCTTTCACTGCCATTGCCGAAATGGGAGGCCATCCATGCAGCGCGTCGTCATCGCAGTTGGTCCATCCGGCAACAATGGACATGAGGACAAGGCCGACGAGATCGGCATTGTTGTGGCCGGTGAAGGCGTCGACGACCGCAGCTACATCCTCGGCGACCACAGCTGTTCCATGTCACCTGATGGCCGAGGGCGCAGTGCCGTTCTACCGCCTGTTTCGGGCCTAAACAGTGGATGCTAGAAGCTCTGTTCGGCAGAAACCACGCGGAACTTGTGTGGAGACATAGATGTCCGATCCTTGCCCTCAGCTTTGGCTCGGTAAAGAGCCGCGTCGGCTCTGGACATCATTTCGGCGAGGCTCTCACCCAGGTGCCTGACGTGAATTCCGATGCTGATCGTCAGCCGATAGCTGTCCGGCAGATCGTCCAATCGTGCCGATTGCAGCTGCTCGCGAATGTTCTCTGCGGTTTGGAACAGGCCGGCGCTTGGCCGCTGACGGAAGAACAAGGCGTATTCTTCGCCGCCCGCCCTTCCGATGGCGTCAGCGTTGGCTACCTCGGTAAGGATGCGGGCGACGTGGACAATCACCTTGTCTCCCGTGGCATGGCCGAAGGTGTCGTTGATCTTCTTGAAGTCGTCGATGTCCGCGATCATTACCGCTGCTGGTACTGAGCCGGCACGGGCAGCCGCGAGTTCTGAAAGCAATTGCTTTTCGAAACCACGGCGATTGAGCAGCCCGGTCAGGTAGTCTCTTTGTGTTTCGCCACGCAGCTCTGAAATGACCTGCATGGCAAGCGCGCCGATAAACGTCAGCGTCACGACTATCGCAAGCACCGGCGTGAATGCCACCACTGTGCCCCAGTATTCAGAGGATGTGAAATCTCCTCCTTCGTTGAGGTCTAGGGTATTTAGCCAAACTGCAAGTGGTCGGACGATCGCGAACAGGAAGATGAGCATAATCAGGCCAACGAATAGCCAGTCAATTTCCGAGCGGGGTCTCGATTTGACGAGAAGCCATGCGGTTTGGCCAGTGATCAGGGCATAGGCGAGGCTCATCACGTAGATGCGAGCCTCAGTCGAAGGTTGCACCAAAAGGTACCAACTAAACGCAACAGCGGTGAGCACACTAAGCCAAACCAGCGCCATCGTTGGTATTCGCAGCTTGGCGCGCATCAGCGATCCAGTACAGGCCAGGACGATGGCCACATAGAACGCTATGTTGGTGCCGTAGCGCAGTGCTGGTCCTTCTAGATGATGAAGATAATCACTCATGGCAAACGCGGCGCCGTTGAACAGGAATGCGACGCACATAAGCAACAGGTATTGCGAGTCGCGCCGCCTGAGCCACAACACAAGGAATAAGCTTGCGAGCAGCAGGCTCAGGATCGGGTTCAACAAGGCGAAAAAGAACTGACCAGGCACGGCGCCAGTCCACTTCATGGCAAGTCGCGTCGTCGCAACATTGCTTGTAAACGCCAAAGAACAATTAAGCGGGTCAGCGCCAGGACAAATTTGATAGGCGCCTCCAGCCAAGGAACTGCGAAGCCATGACCGAAGCCATCGACACCAAGCACCCGGATTACATCGCCCCGGCTGATCAGTGGCGCCCGATGCGCGACACGAAGGGCGGGGAAGGTGACGTCAAAGGGGCAGGGTCGAGTGCCTGCCGAAGCCCTGAGCTTCAACGCTCAGCCCGATGGTGGCACGGCGCTCTACGCCGCCTACCAGAAGCGGGCCCCCTGCAACCAACTGGACCCGCGTCTCCTTGCCGCGCGCCCGCTGGCTCCGGCTGGTGTGGCCGTGCTCTAGGAGATCGATTTGCAAGGGCGAGGCAGTGCAGAATCACCGAAGCTCAACTTCGATTACGCTCTCATCACTGCACCAGTAGACCGAATTATTGGCGCGGCCGGCATTGAGCATGTTGATGGTGAGGCTGCTTCTGCAAACGCCGTCCGGCACCGTGACAGGCCTGCTGCAAACAGGCTTACTACCGCAAGCTCCGCTCCGATCTCACCAGGATCTACCCAGACCTTGAAAATTGATCGGCCAGTCTTGTTTGTAATTTCAAGGGTGTAGGTCGCAGCAGAGCTCGAAGCTGTTGCAAGGCATAGCGCAACCAGTGAAGCGGTGAGCAACTTCATAAGGTGTTCTCCCATCGAGATTCCACCAGATCGCGTCGAAGGATCGCCATCAATCGCGTGGCTCTCGCAGCATCAGCTCAATGGGCTATGAAGCCCTGGCCGTGACCGCAGGCTGCGATTTGGCGAACAGCCGATCAGCGCCGCCCTTAATGTCGAACTTGGGTGTGAACAGAATAGCCGCCGCTGTGACCAACAGAGCGGCTTTAGACGCGGCTACGAGAGCGCGTTTCTCACGGCGGGTAAGCATATCGAACCTGGGAATCGTCTCGCTGAGGTTGGGCAACGAGAACGCTGGCGTTGAGATCCTCCATCCGCCGGAAAACCGCAAGAGGAGAGTTAAGCGATGGTTCTCAACCGCAGCGCTTTTGAACAGCCTCACGTGGGGCGCCTGATCCATGGCCCGCAAGCCGACTACCAGGCAGATCATCGGCTGCTGGACGAACACGCGCCGCTGATCCGCAAGGCGTTCATGGAGAGCATTGCCGATGTGCGCTCTCAGGTGACGCCGGCATCCGTGGTCGAGGCCTGAAGGTCATGGGCGATCTGTCGAATGAGTTGTGCCGGAGAAGGACCAGCGGCGAGCTATAGGCTTTAGAAAGGACTCGTTCACCGTACCTGGAGCGAAGCCGGTAGAAAGCGCAACGAAGATACGGCTGGAGAATTTCAGGAGCTGACTGGCCTCCTAAGCAAGTCAGTGACGGCCTTGACCAGCCCCCGGTCGGGGCCGTCGTCGTTACACCAGGGCCAACCTAAACCGCGAACCATGGGTTCTCTGGAAAGTCACCCCGCAAACAACCGGCGAACGCAGGAGTGTCCTCCTCGTACTCGAGAACGAGACAGGCAGCCTGACGATCTTCGAAGGGGAAGTTGCTCACATAGGTAAGCCCCGGCTTTAGCAGTTTCAACTCTGGACTTCTCTGAGGAGATGCCGCTCCTGCATCGAGAGCTGGAACGACAGCGATAAGAGCTAGGCACCCAAGGGCGGCCGCAAGAGAACGCATTTGCGCGGCTCCGGACAAGTTAATCGAGGCCGTAGGATCGAGGCTTATGGTTGTCGAAAGGTTAAGGCGCCGATCACCTCCTGGGTACTCAGAAGCCCGTCTAGAGCGAATTTATCAACGGCTTCTTGGTTTCCCGTGCCCTCGTACCGGCGGTTATTCGAGGCTTGGCTGACCCGGAGGAACTCCAGCTGGCTGGCGATCTGGGCTTTCAGAAACAGGGCCTTTGGCGTTGGTGCCCTAAAGATCGGTGTCCAGCCAGCTGCCTTAGGCTTCGGATAGCAGCATCACCGGCATGCGGGTGTGATGTCGGCGATCTCCGGCACCGCCGGCGCCGTGATGATGGTGCAGCTGGTGACGCCCAGATTGTCGTTATGGGCCCAGATGCCGGCGAAGGAGAACGGCTGCCCATCCGGCAGCTGCAGGAGGCAGGGGTCCTTGCCGCCGTCCTCGGCCTTGGTCCACTCGACATGGCCATCGGCAGGAATCAGGCAGCCGCAGGACTTGAAGCCCTCGCGGCTGTCGACACTCAACCATCGTCGGGCATATCGCTGCGGGCAGCGCATATTTCGGCACAACAGGGCACCGGCCCGTCAGAGTATCCTCGAGCGCCGCGATGATCTCTTTTTTGTCTCATTCTCGGTGGGCCCGACCACCAATGCACCAGAAGACCAGTGCCCCCAGAAACGACAACGCGCCCAAAAAGGCGATGACCCCACCCACGCCTCCGAGCCACTCGACGGGTGCGGACAAGGCCTGGATCGCCGCCGCCCCGGCAAAGAACGCCAGATTGACCGCGGCAAGGGCCTTGCCGGCATCGGCGGTGTCAACTGACTGGCGGCCCAAGGCAAAAAGCAGCGGCTGCACCGACACAGCAATACCGAAGATGACCAGCAACACGATATCGTAACTCACCGGCAGTTCGGCTCCCAAACAAAGGGCGACAAGCACGGCCCCGGCCAGCAGATGTCCCCCTATCAGCAGAGCGCCTTTCCTCTGGACACGCCGGTCCACAAGGCTGATCACCATGGGCATGGTGATCAGCATCACAGTCAGCACGAGCATCACATTGCCCGCGCCGACACGGTCCATACCCTTGACCTCCATGAGCCATGGGCCCGCCCACATGCCGCGTATGCCGATAACCACGGCAAAGGAAACAAAGGCCAGGCAAATGACCCCACGCAGGACAGGTGAGAGGCCGATTCTCACCACCTGCCGGAATTCCGAGCCGGCATCGCGATCCGCCGAAGGTGCGCCCCGATCGGCCGGAAGAGCCAGCCAAGCAAAAAGGGCAAGGCTCAAGGCCAGGACAGACGACACCAGGAAGGCAGGCTGCCAACCAGCCACTTCGATCAGATAGGCCATGGGACTGGCTGACAGCAGCATGCCGCTATTGCCCACTGCCAGGACCAGGGCGGACCAGAGCGCAAAGTTGGCGCTGCTCAGAGATTTGGCCGCGTAGGTGAGGGGGCACAGTAGCATACCCGAACACCCCAGCCCCAGCACGGCCTGGCCCAGCAGAAAAGCTGCCGGATTCGAAGCGAGTGCAGTCAACAAAGCACCTGCGGCGATGGTGGCGATCAGCACCATGAAGACGCTCTTGACGCCGTAGCGGTCAAGCGCAACGCCGACCGGGATTTGCCCTGCCGCAAAGGCAAGGTGGTAAACACCAGTCATGGCGGCGACCTCGCCGGGCGACACCGAAAAACTCTCGGCGATGACATCGGTCGAGACCGCCGGGAGGGTGCGTACGAGATTGGAAATGGTGTGCCCGAGCGCCAGCAGCAGCAGCGCCCCTGTTCCAGTGGTCATATTGGAGAATGTCGATACACGAGGGACTGCACGACCATCTGTGTTCATGTTCAAATCACTGCTTGTTGGACGGTCGTCCGGACCGGATTTGCCTGTTTGGATCTTCGGGCTCCAGTGCTGAATCTTCTATGCCAGCTTGTTAGGACGGGCCGCGCGCGGATCTGCATCCAGTGCGGCCCCTCTTGAACTTGGCACGGTGTCCGCTGCATCAATGAGGGGGTGGGTGGCAAGTTGCAGGGAGGCATTGGCGAGGTCAGTTGCTGGAGAGAACGGGACTAGTCCCGGCTCGCCTCGTATGTCTCGGCCGGGAGCGGCACAAGAGGACTTTCGACATAGGCGCAGATCAGTCGGGCTAAGGCAACGAGCGAGGCAATATGGGTGCGTTCCCAGCCATGTGAGCTGTCGAGGGCAAAACAGGCGAGCCCGACGCGCAGATCCCAGCCGGCCTCCACGGCAGCTGCACTATCGGAGCGATAGTGGCGAAAGGTGTCTCTGACATGGGGAATGCTGTTGATCTGGCATAATGAAAGCAGGTGGCGGGTGAGAGCGGTGTCGAATGGCCCCTGCCGATCGCGCATGGCAATAGCCAGGGAGTCATCGCGGGTTGCCTGGTTCGGGCCAGAAACGGAATTGTCGATGGCAACCAGTTCCTGTACGTCCGGCCCGAAACCATGCGTGCCGCCGATGCCGATCTCCTCGGCAATTGTGAACATCACCTGGCACGGCACTGCGGGCAAGACGTCGCGGTCCTTGAACGCCTTGAGAGCGGCAAGAAGTGCAGCGCAGCCGGCCTTGTCGTCCAGATGCCGGGAGACGATGAAACCCTCAACGACTTCTGGCTGGGCGTCCACCGCTACCATGTCACCGACATTGAAACCCGCAGCCTCCAGATCGGCGCGGTTATAGACCGGCAGGTCCAGTCGGATTTCAAGATTGTCCCAGCTGGCTTCTTGGGTATCGACATCAGTGTTGAAGCGGTGTCCGGAAGCCTTTAGGGGCAGAATGGTGCCGCGTGCCTGGCCCGTGTCGGTGAAGACCGAAACGCGTGCGTCCTCGGCGAAACGCGCGGCCCAGGTGCCGGTGTTGCGCAGGGCGAGGCGCCCATTGTCCTTGAGCTCGGTGACCATGGCGCCAAGGGTGTCCAGGTGAGCTGCCAGTGCTCGCTGCGGGCTGCCCGCTCCAATGGTGACGAACAGAACGCCCCGCCGGGTGAACTGAGGTGAATAGCCAAGGTCCCGCAGCCAACCGGCAACGAGAGCGGTGGCCGCGTCGGTCATGCCCACCGGACTGGGCGTGCGCAGCAGCGCACTCAACTTATCAAGGAGGTAGGTCTGGTCGATCATCGCGCCACGGCCTTTCGTGACCTGGTGGCCCCGTGCCGGGTCTCCTCCAGAAAACGATCCTCCAGCCGAGCCTGAAGATCGAGCATATGCTGTTCGGCCTCCTGCATGTGCTCGGTCATGATCGCCTGGACCGCTTGCTTGTCCTTGCGCCGCATGGCCGCAATCAGATCGCGCTGGTGCTGAATGCCGGAGCTGCGCAGTACTGGTTCGGGCTGCTGGTAGATATCCTGGCAGACCGTCAGATCTTTGAGGAGCCGCTGGAGAAAGCGGCAGGTGAAAGCGAGCGCGGGATTGCTCGAATATTCGGCAACCACGCCATGGAAGTCGAGTTCGGCCATGCGCTGGTGCCAGCGTTCTTGGGCATCGGCTGGCTCATGGTCATAGATGGCAATGATCTCGCCGAGACGCTGGAAACCGGTCTCATCGATCAGCTCGACTGCATCAGCGGCGACAAGTGGCTCAAGCACCTTTCGCATGGCGTAGATGTTGGCGATGCTCAGATCCTTGGCGAAAAGGAAGTTGGACAGAAGGCTCATGGCCCGGCCTTCCGACATGCGCTCGATGAAGGCCCCGCCGCCAGGACCGGTGCGAACGCGGATCAAACCTTGAACCTCGAGGCCCTTGAGAGCCTCGCGCACGGTGCTCTTGCCCGCTTCGAACTGGGCCATGAGCTCGCGCTCCTGGGGGAGGCGGTCTCCGGGCTCGAGCCCGTGCTCGACAATCATGCGCTTGATGGCGTCCACGATCTCGTCGGTACGCTTGCGCTTGGCAGCGGGTGCTGCAAGGTCAGGCAGATCTGCGATGGTGTTGATTGAGGTCATCGGCTCAGGCTGGGTGAGTGGGCGCGAGGCGCGGCGCACTGGCGAGAAGATTGCGGGTGTAGTCGTGGGCGGGGGCGGCAAATATCTGCCAGGCGTCACCGGTCTCGACGACTTCGCCCAGATACATGACGGCGACGCGGTCGGCGACCGATTCCACAACGGCCAGATCATGACTGATGAAGAGGTAGGAAAGGCCGAACTCGCGCTTCAGCTCGTCAAGCAGCAGGAGGACCTGGGCCTGAACGGAAACGTCGAGTGCGCTTACCGGCTCGTCCAGAACAAGGATGCGCGCGTCCGCAGCCAGCGCTCGAGCGATGGCAATGCGCTGGGCCTGCCCTCCGGAGAACTCATGGGGAAAGCGCTCCAGCGTGTTCGACGGCATCTGCACTGCATCAAGCAATTGCCGCTTGCGCGCCGCTCCGGCAGCGGCATCCAGGCGGGCGAGGCGTCGGAGCGGCACGTCGAGTATCCTGTCGATGGTCTTGCGGGGATTAAGGGAAGCGATTGGGTCTTGAAACACATATTGAATTATGCGGCCGAAGGCCGGAGCGCCCTCAGAGCGCAAATCAGCCGCGCTCTTGCCGGCAATGGTAATGCTGCCTGAAGTCGGACGCTCGAGGCCCACCAGCATGCGCGCCAAGGTGGATTTACCCGATCCGCTTTCGCCCACGACAGCCAGCGTCTCGCCGTCGCGCACCGAAAGGGTCACGTCACGCACAGCATGAAGGGCCCGGCGCTCCCGGCCAAAGAAGGTGCGGCCGCCGCCAAAGATCTTGTTCACCTGGTCGATGGCAATGGCGTCGGTCATGCCCGGGCCTCCGCCGCTGCAAAGAGCGGGCGCACCTTGTCGAGGAACAAGCGGCCCTCGCCGAGTTCGGGGACGCAGGCGATAAGACGCCTGGTGTAGTCGTGTTGCGGGGCACCCAGCACTGATGGGGTGGGACCTTGTTCAACGATCTCCCCCTCCTTCATCACGGCTACGCGGTCGCAAACGCCGGCCACGACGCCAAAATCATGGGTGATGAGAAGGAGGGCCAGGCCACGACTGCGGCGGAGGTCTTGCAGCAGATCGAGAATACGCGCCTGTACCGTGACGTCGAGCGCCGTGGTGGGCTCGTCAGCAATGATGACGTCAGGATCATTGGCGAGTGCCATGGCGATGCCGATGCGCTGGCGCTGCCCGCCTGAGAGTTCGTGTGGGTACGCACTGGCGCGGTGTTGCGCATCGCGAATACCCACGGTCTCCATTAGTGAGACGGCGCGCGCCATGGCCTCCCGCTTGCCGACCGGCTGATGCGCGGTAATAGCCTCGGCGACCTGGTCGCCCACCGACAGCAGCGGATGCAGTGTCGTGAGCGGATCCTGGAAGACATAAGACACCCGCGCTCCCCGCTGCGCGATCATCTGGCCTTGCGGAAGAGACAGGAGGTCGGTTCCCTCCAGATAAACAGCGCCGCCGCTGATGACGCCCGGAGGAGAGGGGACAAGCCCGAGCAGCGAGAGGGCCGTTACGCTCTTGCCCGATCCGCTCTCCCCGATCAGGCCCAGGCATTCGCCCTTGCCTAAGCGGAAGCTCACGCCTCTTACCGCCGGTACAGTGCCGCCGCTGGCGCGGAAACCGGTCTCCAGATGCTCCACTTCCAGCAGGTCAGAGTAAGGGCGCGTCGGCGCCGGCGTGATCTTTCGATCTATGGTCGTGACAGACATGGGGCGGCTGAGGGCACCGGAGCGGAGTCGCGGATCGAGCACATCGCGCACCCCATCACCGAGCAGGTTGATGCTCATGACCAGTGCAAAGATCATGAGGCCGGGGATCATCGATACATGTGGCGCGGTGAAGAGCTGCGCGCGGCCCTGGCCCAGCATGGAGCCGAGATCGGAAGTGGGTGGCTGGGCGCCAAGGCCGAGGAAGGAGAGGCCCGCGGTTTCAAGGATCATCCAACCCACAGTGGTGGACATGGTGATGACGATCACCGGCAGGACGTTGGGCAGGACCTCGGTAAAGAGGATTTCCGGATGGCTTTTGCCGGAGAGGCGCGCCGCGTCGATAAACTCGCGATGGCGGGTCGAAAGAACGACGCCGCGGATATTGCGGGCAAAGAAGGGAATGTTGACCAAGGCGATGGCGTAGAGCGCGTTGAGCAGCCCCGGACCGAGCACTGCAACAATGGCGAGCGCCAGGAGAATGTAGGGAAACGCCATCAGCATATCGATCAGGCGCATCATGACATTGTCGGTGTGTCCGCCGACATAGCCCGCGACCAGCCCAATGAGTGAGCCGAAGAACGCCGCGATCAGAGTGGCGCTGAGCCCAACAAGGATGGAAACCTGGGTGCCCCAAAGCAGGCGGGCCAGGATGTCACGGCCGAGATGGTCGGTGCCGAGAAGGTGCCCGGGTGAGAACGGCGGCAGGAGCCGGTTGGGCTGATCGGTGAGGTCGGGGTCGGGCAGCGGCAGGATTGGCGCCAAAGCTGCAAGCAGGAGGATGGCCCCAAGCAGGAAGAGGCCGCCGGCAGCCATCCGGTTGCTCATCAGCAATTGCCAGCTTGAGAGCCGCGCGTGGGTCTTTACGGGAAGCGGCAGAGGAATATCGGTCATGCCTTGAGCCTCGGGTCGAGCATGGCCTGGGCAACGTCGGTCGCCAGATTAACCAGCACATAGGCGGTCGCCGCCACGAGCACACCACCTTGTACCAAGAGGAGATCACGCGTCGAGACGGCCTTGACCAACATGGCGCCCAGGCCTGGCCACTGGAACACCGTCTCGATGTAAACCGAGCCGCCCAGAACGAACCCGGCCTGAACCCCGATGACGGGAATGATGGAGACAAGCGCTGCGCGAAAAGCATGGCGATAGATCACCTTGCGTTCCGACAAGCCCTTGGCGCGTGCTGTCCGCACGAAATCCTGCCGCAGCACCTCGAGCATGGCAGCACGGGTGAGGCGGGCGATGACGCCGGTTGCAACAATGGCCAGGGTCGCGGCCGGGAGAATAAGGTGGCGCAGGAGGTCAGGCAGGTCGCCGCCGCCATAAACGGCATACATGCCCGAGGCGGGGAGGAGACGCCACTGCACGGCAAAGAAGAAGATAAAGATCAGGCCGAGCCAGAAGGCGGGCATGGAAATGCCGATCAGCACAAAGAAGGTCAGGATGCGATCGGTCCAGCCAAACTGGCGCACGGCTGAAGCGATGCCGGTGAGCAGGCCCAGTATGGAGCACAGGACGAGCGCCGTGCCGGCCAGGATCATTGTAGCACCAAAGCGCTCCAGCACTTCATCGAGCACGGGGCGGTTGAGGATGTAGGAGCGGCCGAAGTCACCCTGGACAAGGTTGGTGATCCAGATGAAGTACTGCTCGGGTAGCGAGCGATCGAGCCCCAACGCCCGGTTGATGCGGTCGACATTCTCGGGCGTTGCATAGGAGCCCAGGATCGCCAGAGCCGGATCGCCGGGGATCATCGCCATGATGAGGAAGACGATCACCGACAACCCCAGGATCACCGGCACGGCTGTGAGAAGGCGTCGGACAATATAGCCAGTCATGGGCACCACCACCGCGGCAGGAGAAGTCCCGCAGCGAGGGGCCGCGGGACCGGGGTTGAGACTATTGCTTGGTGACGTCGCGCAGCACGAGGCTGAAGTCCGGCTGCAGCTGGAAATCGCCCACTGCCGCGCTGGTCACCGCGTTTTGCTGCCAGTTGGCGACGAAGAGCCAGGGCGCGTCCTCATGAACGATTTCCTGCACCTGCCGGTAGAGCTCGCCGCGTTCCTCCTGATCGGTCGAGGTGCGGGCCCGGTCCAGCAGTTCGTCCACTTCAGGATTGGAGTAGTAGGACGAATTGAAGCCGCCTTCCTCCGGCCAGGCTCCGGTGCGGAGCGTCAGGAAGGGCAGGGTGTCGGGATCGGTTGTCATCCAAGCCATCTCTGCCATGTCCGCCTTGCCCTCGAGGCCGGGGTTCACTTCAGCCAGGAAGGTGTTCCACTCATAGGTCTCGATGTTGACGTCGAGACCGACGGCAGCGAGGTCTGCCTGGATCGCGGTTCCCATTGGGACCGGGTCCAGCATGCCCGATCCACCTTCGGTCACAAAGAAGGTCAGCTCGGCGCCCTCGGCGTCCGCTTCGGCCAAAAGGTCGCGGGCACGCTCGGGATCATAGGGGTAGGGCTTGACCGCTTCGTTGTGGGCCCAGTTGAAAGCCGAGGGAATGGGGCCGGCCGAAACCGTGGCGGTGCCCTGGAGGACGTCGTTGACGAGGCTCTCCTTGTTCACGGCGTAGTTCACCGCCTGGCGTACCCGCTGGTCGGTGAAAGGGCCTTCCTTCATGTTGAGCATGACGTACCAGACATGCGGGCCGGTCGTTTCGTGCACGATGAAACTGTCATCGGTGGCGAAGTTCGCCACATTGTCCGGTGGTGTTTCCAGCAGTACGTCGATGCCACCCGAGAGCATCTCGGCGACCCGGGTATTGGCATCGGTAATGGGACGGAAGACCACCGCTTCGAGCGGCGCTGCGCCATCCCAATAGTTCTCATTGCGCGAGGCCACCACCCGCTGATTGGCCTGCCACTCTTCGAACTTGAAGGCGCCGGTGCCAGAGGGATTGCGGCCATAATCGGCACCATGCTGCTCGACGGCCGCAGGGGAAACAATGAGCCCGGTGGGGGAGGCGAGATTGGAGAGGAAGGGCGCAAACGGTTCGTTGAGCGTGAACTCGACAGTGTTGTCGTCGATGACGGTGACCTCTTCGACCGCCGAGAACTGGAACGACAGCGGGAATGGGCCCGTCTCGTGGAAGGGGTGGCTCTCGTCGAGCATGCGGTCAAAGTTGAACTTCACTGCCTCGGCATTGAATGGCGACCCGTCGTGGAAGGTCACGCCTTCTCGCAGATTGAAGGTGTAGGTGAGGCCATCTTCGGACACGCTCCAGTCGGTCGCCAGAGCCGGTTCGATCTCAAGCGTGCCAGGCTTGTTGCGGACCAGACCGTCATAGATGTTGACCGCGATGCGGAAGTCGTTGGTGGCCGTAGAGACATGCGGATCGAGCGATTGCGGTTCGGCGATTTGGCCGACGACGAGAACATTGGGCGGTGTTTGCGCGTTGGCAGGACCAGACAGCGCCAATGCTGTCGCAAGAGCCAGGGCTGCTACGCCCCTCCATTTTGCAGTCATGACTACCTCCTAGGGATGTCGGTATCGACCGCGCCAAAGCTCCCCTCCGGAACGGCCTTGCGCTGCAATTTATCAGCATCAATTTGCAGCGCAACCGATCTATGCGTATAAATTGGGGGTTCAGGGAGGCGCGTTTTTGACCTTTTCCATCGTTGCACGAGATCCGGGCACTGGCGCATTGGGCGTAGCCACAGCCACTGGTGGACCGGTTGTTGGCTCATTGGTGCCGCACGCCCGGGCCGGTGTTGGCGCGATTGCGACCCAGGCCATGACCAACCCGTTCTATGGCTTGGAGGGGCTGGATCTGCTGGCGAGTGGCAGCGATCCGGAGGCGGCTCTGGACCGGCTGGTTGAGGACGATGCAGCACGAGATCAGCGGCAATGCATCATTGTGGACGGCAAGGGGCACACTGCCGCCTGGACCGGGCCCGCATGCATCTCCTACGCTGGCGCTTTGATGGCACCGGGCATTGTCGCCGCGGGAAACATGCTGGTGGGTCCAGAAGTCATAACGGCGCTGCTGCTTGGCTTCGAGCTGACAGAGGGTGCCCTTGAGGACCGCCTTATCGGTGCCTTGCGGCGTGCCAATGCAGCCGGCGGTGATGTGCGGGGCATTCGGTCGGCAGCTCTCAAGGTCTACATTGGACAGAGCTATCCAGCTGTTGATCTCCGCTCTGACTGGTCGCTCAACCCGCTAGAGGATCTCGCAGTCATCCTCGCCGAAACCCGGGCGCCCGGCTATGCCGACTTCTTCCGGGACGTGCCAAGCCGATAGTATAACCCCCGGCAGTTCTGCTTTTGGCGCGGGGGCGCTCGGGCCGCGTCAGGGTGTGCTGTGTCGGGCGGTGTCTGCCCTGCCTGCGCGGGTTTTCGCGGAGGGCGTGGGGGGGCGGCGGCAGCGGCAAATGTGCGATAACGCCACTTGTCAGCCATTTTCGAGCGCGCCCGCTGCAGTCCGGTCTCAGCCGGGCATTGGGCGTATATGGTGGTTGGCAGCCACCTGGCGTATCGCGGGCTGCGGCAAGGCGGCCTGGCGGCGAATGAAGTCGAGCTGTTGGAGCTCCTCCGGCGGCGCATCGCCGAACCGGCGATCCGGATCGGGAACGGCGGCGAGCAGAAGGCGGGTATAGGGGTGCTGGGGATTGCCGAGCACGCTTTCGGTGGCGCCCCATTCAACGATCTGCCCGGCATACATGACCATGATGTCTTCGGCGACAAAGCGTGCGGTGGCGATATCGTGGGTGATGTAGAGAAGCGCGAGATTGTCGTGCCGTTTCATGTCGTTGAGCAGGTTGAGAATGCCGAGACGCACCGAGACGTCGAGCATGGAGGTCGGTTCATCCGCCACGATGACCTGCGGGTTGACCGCAAGGGCCCGGGCAATGCTGATGCGCTGGCGCTGACCGCCCGAGAGTTCATGCGGGAATTTCGGCATGATCAGCTTGGGGTCGAGCTTGACGCGCTCCAGCAGTGCCTCAATGGCAGCACGGCGTTGCGAGCCGTTCAGCTGCCTTTGATGCAGCTGCAGGGGGCGCTCAAGATGATAGCGAATGGTGTGCGTTGGGTTGAGCGACGAGAACGGATCCTGGAACACCATCTGTACCGAGGCGCGATAAGCCTTGATGGCTTTGGCGCTGGCCTGGCCCAGCGCCTCGCCCTTAAAGAGCAGGCGTCCGTCATCGGGATGGTATTCGCGCATGATGAGGCGCGCGGCCGTGGTCTTGCCAGAACCCGATTCGCCCACCAAAGCCTTCGTGCGCCCGGCATGCAGCCCGAAAGAAACAGCGCGGGCTGCGTAGATCGGCTTGTCGGCGCGGCCAAAGATCTTCGATACGTTGTCGAGCGCAAGAATAGGGTCGCTCATGCGCCTGGCTCCCGGCCGATTTGTTCACCATGAAGCTTGGGCATGGAGGCCCAGAGGCGCCGTGTATAGTCGTGCTGGGGCGTGCGATAGATGGTCTGGGCATCGTTGACCTCGACCAGTTCACCTTCCAGCATGATCCCGATGCGGTCGCTGACCTGCACCATCAGGCCCAGATCGTGGGTGATGAACAGCACCGAAAATCCCAATTGCTTGCGCAGCACGTCGATGCGCTGCAGGATTTCGCGCTGCACCACCACGTCGAGCGCGGTGGTCGGCTCGTCCATGATCAAGAGCTTTGGATTGAGCGCGAGGCAAATGGCGATGACGATGCGCTGCCGCATGCCGCCAGAACACTGGTGCGGGTAGCTGGCGAGCCGATCGGGCGAGATGTCGACAAGCTTGAGGAGTTCGGCGGCGCGGGCGCGCGCCTCGGCACGGCCCATGCCGGTATGGGTGTGCAGCACGTCGTAGAACTGATCCTCTATGGTCAGCACCGGATTGAGCGAGTTCATGGCGCTTTGAAACACCATGGCCACTTCCCGCCAGCGGAAGCGGCGGAGCGCATCATCGTCGAGCTCGAGAACATCGCGGTCTTTGACCAGAATCTGACTGCCCTTGCGGATCAGGGCCGGCGGGCGGTGGAGGCGGCTGATGGCGAAAGCGATGGTGGACTTGCCGCAGCCGGACTCGCCGGCCAGACCGAAGAACTCGCCGGGCTTGATGTCGAAGCTGACATTCTTGACCGCGTGGAAATCGGTTTCGGCGCCGATATAGTCGATGTTGAGGTCGCGAACAAAAAGCGTGGACGTGGTCATAGCTTGCCCTCGCCCTCGCGGACCATGCGGGTCCAGCGATTGAGCATGCCACCGGTGCGCAGGCGCGGATTGGCGATTTCATCGATGGCGAAATTGATCAGCGCCAGGCCCAGGCCAAGGATGGCGAGCGCAAAGCAGGGGGACAGTAGGTCCCACCAGGCGCCGACGGAAAGGGCCGAAGCATTCTGAGCATTGTAGAGCATGATGCCCCAGGAGACCGTATTGGGGTCGCCCAGGCCGAGGAATTCCAGCGTCGCCTCGGTGATCACGGCAAAAATGACGCTGCCGATGAAGTTGATACCAACGATGGAAATCAGATTGGGAAAAATCTCGAGCGCCATGATCCGCCAGGACGGCTCGCTCAGCATTTCGGCGGATTTGACAAAGTCGCGCTGCCGGATGGACAGCGTTTCCGAACGGGTGACGCGCACGCCCCAGGCCCAAGAGGTAAAGCCCAAGATAAGCGCGATAACCAGGGGGCTCGCCTGACCGATAAAGGCGGCGATAACCAGGAGCAATGGCAGGTTGGGAACGACCAGCACCATATTGGTGAAGAAGTTGATCAGTTCGTCGATGGCGCCGCCCTTGTAGCCAGCAATGATACCCAGAACTGTGCCGATCACGGTGATCAGGAGGCCAGCGCCAAAGCCAACAGCCAGGGAAACGCGGGCGCCATAGATCAGGCGGGTGAAGACGTCGTGGCCCAGGCGGGTGGTGCCAAGCCAGTAGTCGGCGGACGGTGGCTGGTGCGGACGGCCGACGCGCTGGGTGGGGCTGTATTCGGTCAGCAGAGGCGCAAATATCGCAATCAACACAATGACGAGGAGGATGGTGACGCCCACCACTGCCTTTCTGTTGTGCAGCAGTTGTTTCAGAAGGTCCATGGCTCAAGCCTTCTTGAGGCGCGGATCGAGCAGCACATAGCTGAGATCGACGATGAAGTTGGAAATCAGCATGGCGCCGGTCATGATCAGGAGCTGGCCCTGGATCACCGGGTAATCGCGCGCAAGGATAGCCTGATATAGCGTGTTGCCCATGCCGGGATAATTGAACACGACCTCGACCACGAGTGCGCCGCCCAAAACGGTGCCGATAGCAATGGCAAGGCTCGATACGGTGGGCAGGAGCGCGTTGCGCGCGGCGTAAAGCAGCATGACGCGCTGCTCGGCCAGGCCCTTGGCTCGACCCATGACGATATAGTCTTCGCCCAGAAGGTTGATCATGTTGTTGCGCATAGTGACGGTGAAGCCGCCAGTCAGGACGGTGATCATGGTCAGCATGGGAAGGGTGCCGTGATACAGCACGCTGGAAATATAGGTCCATGAAAAGGCCGGATCGAGCAGGGGATCGGCGGCATAGCCATTGGGGAACCAGCGCAGTGTGTAACCAAAAACAAAGAGCGTGATCAGCGCGACGACAACGGCGGGGACCGAACTCGTAAAGATCGACAGCAGCGAGACGATGGAGTCGAAGCGGCTGCCGCGGCGCCAGGCGGCGGTGATGCCGAG
Organism: Devosia sp. RR2S18; assembly: GCF_030177755.1. NCBI lineage: Bacteria > Pseudomonadati > Pseudomonadota > Alphaproteobacteria > Hyphomicrobiales > Devosiaceae > Devosia > Devosia rhizosphaerae. The sequence goes on along the minus strand of NZ_CP126539.1, from coordinate 2,662,470 downwards.
GAGGGTGCCCAATGTGAAGCTGATCAGCGTGGCAAAACCAACGAGGCCCAGCGTCCAGACCAGGGCGCGGGCGAGAAGGTCGGTAACCGGAAGCGGGAAGTATTTGATCGAGCGACCCAGATCGCCGCTGAAGACGCTCTGGAGATAGGCCAGATATTGCTCATGCAGTGGTGCATCGATGAAGCCGAAGGTGAGCTTGAGCGCATTGAGATTTTCCAGCGACAGCTCGCTGCCGGCGCTCGAGAACATGATCTCGATGGGGTCGCCCGGCATGAGGCGGGGGAGGAAGAAATTGATCGTCGCGGCAGCAAGGAATGCCGCGAGGTAGAAGGCCAGGCGGCGCAGCAGGAAGGTCATTGTTTCTGCACTTGCTCCTTGATGGGCCTGGCAAAGTGATGGTCACCCGCGGTGTCATCCCCGCGCAAGGGGGATCGATCCATCTCGAGATGTCAGGATGGGGTCTCGCCGGGGTGACAGCCGTTGGGGTGGGTAGCGGAGTGGTCCGCTACCCCAATGCTTTATTCAGCAACCGGCTCGAGATCGAGTAGCTGCAGCAGGCGGGTGGGGTTGGTGACCGAAACGACCGGAGAATATTTCGGGTTTTCGGCATCGGCCCAGCCGGTCCAACGGGTGGTGTTGTACTGATAGAAGGCCGGGCTATTGTAGATCGGAATGATCGGCAGCGCTTCGGCGACGATCATCTGGATCTCGTCCATGATCGATTTCTGCTCAGCAGGATCCTTGACCTGGGTGTAGCGACCCAGCAGTTCCACGACCTCGGGGTTTTCCCAGCGGGCCGCAGTGAAGCGGCTCTTGCCAAAATCGTCCGGATTGAAGGAGCGGATATAGGGCAGGTAGGGATTGGCGGTCGCCGACAGCGCATTAAGCGTCAGCTCGAAATTGCCGGCAATGAGGTCCGAAGTCCAGACGGCAGCTTCCGGCGTGGACATCGAGACGTTGATGCCCGCTTCCTGCAAGGTCTCCATGGACAGTTGCACCGCATCGATCCAATCGGTCCAGCCATTGGGAACCTTGAAATCGAGCTCCAGCGGTGTGCCGTCGGGATTGTCGCGGTAGCCGTCACCATCGGCGTCGACATAGCCGGACTCTTCAAGCAGGGCGATGCCGGCTTCAAGATCAAACCGGCCATATTGGCCGAACTGGGTTTGCACTTCCGGATTGGCAAAGGACGCATAGAGCTCGCCCAGGCCCGATGGATCCTGGTTGACGAGCGGATAGCCATATCCGGCAATGTCGACGATGGTTTCGCGGTCGATCAGCATGCTGACGGCGCGGCGGAAATTGACGTCGTTGAAGGCCTTACGGGCGTTTTCGTCAGGCGAAACCTGCGACATCTGCAGCGAAACGAGGCTGGAAGGCGTGAACCAGTATTTGTGGTGTTCCGGATCCCTGGCGACGAAGGTGTTGTCGATGTCCGGAATAAAACTGGTACCCCAATCGAGGTTGCCTTCGGCCAATGCTGCGAGCACCTGGGGATTGTCGGCGAGCTGTGGCATGCGCAGGCAATCGACGTCGAGGTTATCGGCATCCCAATAGTGCGGGTTACGGCACTGCTCGTAAACCTGCGGGGTGAAGCGGGTGATCTCGGTCATCGGGCCGGAGCCCACGGGGTTTTCGTTGGCGAAGGTGACCGGATCTGTGACTTCGGACCAGATGTGCTCGGGCACGATGGGCATGCCGACAATGGTGTTGGCGATCAGCGAATTGGGTTCGTTGAGATTGAAACGGACAGTGCGGTCGTCGACTTTTTCCACCGAGGCGAGCTGCGCCGAGATGGAGATGAAGTCCAGCGCCGGATGCTCCTTGATGTACTCATAGGTGAAGAGGACATCGTCGGCGGTGAAGTCTTCGCCATCGGACCATTTGAGGTCTTCGCGCAGGGTGAAGGTGATGGACATCAAATCGTCGGCCAGCTCAAAGCTTTCGGCCAGACGGTAGTTCGGTTCATTGCCCTTGAGGCGGTTGAACACCACCAGCGGCTCGTACATGAAGTCCTGCGTCGTGTAGCGGGCCGATGTCTGGCTGAAGGGGTTGAAATTGCGCACGAAGGTGGTGACCTGCTCGGAGGCGAGGGTCAGCACATTGCCGCTGTCCTGGGCGCTGGCCGGCGCGGCCAGGCCGAGCACGGCGACGGACGCTGCCGCCAGTAAGTTCAGTTTGTGCATCTTTCAATCTCTCCTTTTTGTCCGGCCGCGCTCAGGCGAAGCCGTTCTCCCTGAAAATTTGTTCCACCTCGGCGTGGAGCGCCCGGACGTCGACCTGGCGGTTGCCAAGGCGGGCCTGGGCACGCGCGACACGATCGAGGCTGTGGGTGGTCATCGGACCTGCGGCCTTGGCGGCAGCCTCGCTGGCGGCGAGATCGCCTTGGCTATGAAGCGCCAAATCGTAGCCGGCGTCGAGTGCGGCGCGGACACGTTCCGGCCAGCTGCCGGATAGCGCCTCCATGGTGAGGCAATCGGTAACAATAACGCCGTCAAAACCCAGCTGATCGCGGATTAGATCATGAACGACGGGGGAGACTGAGGCAGGGCGCTCAGCGTCGATCCGAGTGAAGATCAGGTGCGCGACCATGGCCCAGGGACTATCCTTAAGGGCGATGAAAGGACCGAAGTCAGTGTCCGTCATCTCATCAATGGTGGCGTCCACGACAGGACAGTCGAAGTGCGGATCCACCGAGACGCGACCGTAGCCGGGGATGTGTTTCATGATCGGCATGGAGCCCACTTCAAGCATGGCATCGAGGACAACCCGGCCGAGTTCGGCGACAAGCGCTGGGTCATCACCGAATGAGCGGCTGCCGATGACGTTGTGGGTGCCTGTGCGCGCCAGGTCCACCACGGGGGTGGTGCCACTGCCCAGGCCCAGCTCCCTCATCATGGCGCCCATGGCGAGGGTCGACTGACGCAAGGCATATTTGCCGAGCTCGAGATCCTTGCGGGCGAGAGCGCCGAAGCTGCCCAGATCCCGGAAAAGGGGCCAATTGCCATTATCGAGGCGCTGCACCCGGCCGCCTTCCTGGTCGATATAGACTGGCGCGTCATCGCGGCTGACCGCAGTGCGGAACTGATCGACCATGCGGCGGATCTGGTCGGGACTGTCGAGATTGCGCTTGAACAGGAAGAGCCCGAAGGGATTGGTTTCCCGAAAAAAAGATTGCTCGCTGCTGGAGAGTTCGTGGCCGGGCATACCAACAAAGAGGGCGAGGGGCGCAGTGGCGGACATCAGCTGACGCCTTTGTGCCTGGCGGCCCGGTAGAGCCGCTCTCGCAGTGGGAGGGCATGGAGTTCGACGCGAAAATTCACCGCCGATCTCCTGTCTTAACCGGTTGCTCTGGGCTGGTGTTCGCCCGCGGCTCGACGCAGGAATCCGCCAGCGCTTTGCAAGGCGATCTCGCCCTCCTGTGCGGTCATCCCGGTCAATGCCATTAGGATCGCCAGCTTCACGTTATTCCGGCTTTTTTCGAGGTAAGTCTCGGCCTGGTCAGGAGAACAGCCGCTCGCCTCCACGAGGATGCGGACCGCGCGCGCGGCAAGCTTCTCGTTGCTCACCGACACATCGACCATTAGGTTCTCGTAGGTCTTGCCGATGCGGATCATGCTGGCCGTCGTCAGCATGTTCAGCACCAGCTTCTGCGCCGTGCCGGACTTGAGGCGCGTCGACCCGGTGAGGGCTTCGGGACCCACAACCGGTGAAATGGCGATGTCGGCCATACGGTCAATGGCTGACCCGGGATTGCACGAGAGGGCTACCGTCGTGGCACCGATACTGCCCGCGTAGTCGATGGCACCGATGACATAGGGTGTGCGACCACTGACCGCGATGCCAACGACAACATCCTGCGCAGTGGCGTCAATCCGCTCAAGATCCCGTCTGCCTTCGCCGGGATTGTCCTCTGCCCCTTCGATCGGATGCCGCAGGGCCCGGTCACCGCCAGCGATGAGGCCGACCACCATGCCTTCGGGCACGCCAAAGGTCGGCGGGCATTCCGACGCGTCGAGTACGCCAAGACGGCCGCTGGTCCCCGCGCCCATATAGATAAGCCGACCACCCTGACGAAACGCCTCGACGATGCGGTCGACTGCAGCGGCAATCTGCGGCAGAACCATCTTAACGGCGTCGGGCACTTTCGCATCTTCAGCGTTCATAGCTGCAAGTATCTGCGGCGTCGACATCAGATCGATCTGCATGGTGTCGGGGTTGCGAGACTCGGACACGAGATGTTCAAGTTCTGCGACCAGGGTGCTTTTTGCCATCATGCCTTCACTCAGAGTATTGGGGGATGCTATGAGTGATTATTCCGGCTGTCAACGAAACTTGGAATTATGTATTCCGCGACGCTGCCGGGCTGATGAGGGGCTGGCATGTCGATCTTGAAACTTCTTGAAGCCAAACTGGGAGCCATGACGCAGGCCGATCGCCAAATTGCGCAGTACATTATCGACCACCCTGACCTCATGGTGAACCTGTCCTCGGCGGCGCTTGCCCAAGCGACCGGACGCAGTCAATCCAGTGTGGTGAAGTTCAGCCAGAAGCTCGGCTATGCCGGATATCAGCAGTTGAAGCTGGCAGTGAACAAGGCCAAAGCTATCGAGTGGCACGCCCCCGGAGGTGTCATTCACGGCACCATAGAAGCCAGCGACAGCTATATGACGATCCTGCAGAAGTTGACAGGATCCAAACTGCTCTCGATGCGGGAAACGTCTGCCGCCAATAGTGAGCACACCATCGACTTGGCACTGGAAGCGCTTGCTGATGCCCGCCGCATCCAGTTGGCAGGGGTGGGGGCTTCCTCTCTCGTCGCCCGAGATTTCTCCTATAAACTCCTGAAGCTAGGCCGTTCTGTCCTTTTGGACAGCGACACTCACATCCAGATCTCGAATGCCTCGGCGCTTACTTCTGCAGATGTGCTGATCGCGCTTTCTCATTCGGGTCGCAGTGTGGAGACCCTGCGCATTGCCGAACTTGCCAAGGCGCGCGGTGCCACAATCATCTCGGTCACAGGAATGCAGCCCAACCCTTTGCTGGACCTCGCCCATCTTCATCTGTTCACCGTGGGCGACGAGGAGAGGGTGCGGTCATCGGCGATCACCTCCCGGGACGCGCAACTGATGCTGACCGACATGCTCTTCATCCTGCTGCTGCGTCGGCAGTCCGATGCTCACGACTACATTCACCGCAGCGAAACCGCGGTAACCGTCCTCAAGGTGTAGTCGGCACTCCCCTCCGTCGCGTAATATTCTATTCTTGACAGCAGCGCTGCCGAGGAATTTAGTATTCCGGTTGTCGGCAAGCGGTCTGATGGTTGCCTGTTCGTGAAGGAGCAGGAAGGTGGGAGGAATATTCGTTGGCTCAACTCTCGCTCCGGGACATCAGGAAGAGCTTCCGGAATACCGATGTGCTTCATGGCATCGATCTGGAAATCGGCGATCGTGAGTTCGTCGTCTTCGTTGGCCCATCCGGCTGCGGCAAGTCGACCCTGTTGCGGCTGATTGCAGGCCTGGATCCACTTTCGGGCGGCGAATTCCTTCTGAACGGCCGTCGCATGAACGACGTACCGCCTTCGCGTCGCGGTATCGCCATGGTGTTCCAGTCCTACGCACTTTATCCGCATATGGACGTCTACGAAAACATGGCGTTCGGCGCCCGCCTTATGGGGCTCGACAAGGCTGAAGTCGAAGCCCGCATTGCTGAGGCAGCGCGGATGTTGCGGCTGGAGCCGCTTTTGCAGCGCAAGCCGCGGGAACTTTCGGGTGGCCAGCGCCAGCGCGTCGCCATCGGTCGGGCGCTGGTCCGCAAGCCCGAAGTTTTTCTGCTCGATGAACCACTCTCCAATCTTGATGCGGCATTGCGCTCCGAAGTTCGGCTGGAGATTGCTCGTCTGCATCGTCAGATCGGCGGCACGATGATCTACGTCACTCACGACCAGGTCGAAGCCATGACCTTGGCCGACAAAATCGTGGTGATGAACTTGGGACGCATCGAACAGGTCGGTTCGCCCCGTGAGCTCTACGAGACCCCAACCAACACCTTTGTCGCCAGCTTTATCGGTTCACCACGCATGACGCTGGTCCATGTGCGGCGTGATGGCGATCGCCTGGCGATTGTAGATGGTGGCGCAGTATTTGCGGGGGCGCTACCTGACGTGCCGGCGCTCAAGCTTGGCCTACGTTCAGATGCCGTCTCGCTGAGCAGGGACGCTCTTGACGACGGCTTTACCGGCGAGGTCGTCTATACCGAATATCTGGGCGACAACGCCTATGTTTATGTTCGCCTGGCCGACGGTACGCTGCTTGCTGCGCGCACCGGGCCCGACGAGATCTTCGAGCCTGACGAGCGGGTGGCTGTCGTGGTCGACCCGGGTGCAGTGCATCTGTTTTCCGCCGAGGATGGCCGGCGGCTGACGCCTTAGGGCGTCGGGGAGGGCGGTCCACCATGGTCAATCTAACGAGAAGAGGGAAATAATGAAGACCAACATCATTCGCATCGGCGCAGCCTTGGCTGCACTCTGTATCGCCGCACCTGCCCTGGCGCAGGATCTCACCTTCTGGAGCTGGCGGCAGGAAGACCGGGCTGCCTACGAGCAGTTCATCGAAACCTTCGAAGCGGCCAACCCTGGTATCACCGTGACCTTCGAGACCTTCGAGGCCACCAACTACAACACCATTCTGTCCACAGCGCTTGCTGGCGGCACCGGGCCGGACGTCATGATGGTGCGTGCCTATGGTGGTCTGGAGAACGTCGCTTCGGCAGGTTATCTAGAGCCGCTGACCACCGAAACGGTACCGGCTCTCGCCGAGTTCGCCGAGCCCGCCATTGCGGCTGAAAGCATGCGCGCCGACGGCGCCATTTATGCAGTGCCCTTTGCCAGTCAGACCCAGCTGGTGATCTACAACCAGGACATCTTCGACGCGAACGGCCTCGAAGAGCCGCAGACCTGGGAAGAACTGAAGGCCGCCAGCCAGACCCTGCTCGACGCCGGCGTCATTCCCTTCGCCAACGGCACAGCGACGGCCTGGCAGAACGAGACCGTGACCTTCGGGCTCGGCTCCTCGCTCATGGGCAAGGACTTCTACGACGAGCTGATGGCCGGGACCACCGACTTCACCGACGAACGGTTCACCAATGCCCTGAGCGAAGTGGCTGACGTTGCGGGGCAGTACTTCGCAGACGGTTTCATCGGCCTTGACTATCCTTCTGCCCAGCAACTCTTCAGCTCAGGCATGGCCGCCATGTTCGTCGGCGGTTCCTACGAACTGGCGACGTTCCGTGCACAGAACCCTGACCTTGAACTGGGCGTCTTTGCGGCTCCGGGGGAGACTGCCGAGGACGCGAAGCTGGTTGGCCTCTATTTTGATGGTGGCTATGCCGTCAATGCTGCCAGCCCCAACAAGGAAGCTGCGGTCAAGTTCCTCAACTATCTGGCGAGCCCGGAATTCGGCCAGGCCTTCGCGGACACACTGAACAATGTTTCAGCTGTGCCAGGCGTGCAGTTCAATGACCCGCTGCTGGCCGAAGTCAATGAGCTCAATCAGTCGTCCATCCCTTACCTGATGCTGGTGCATTTCCGCTATGGCGAGCCTTCTGGATCGGTCCTCATCCAGTCCGAGATGCAGAAGCTCTTCGCCGGTGAGACGACGCCAGAGGAAATCGGCAATGCCCTGACCAGCGGTCTTGCCGCTTGGTACGAGCCTTTCCAGGACTAAAACTCCCCAACCAAGCGGTTCCTCTTAACTGAGAGGGACCGCACTATGCAGCGCCAGAGCGAAGCGAAACGACATGCCTCACCTTCGGATGACGGGCCGCGGCCTGTGGATCACCGCCCTTGTCGTGCCACCGCTCGCCTTTGTAGCCCTGTTTATCGTCTACCCAATCGTTTCTGCCTTTGCCTACGCATTCTTTGATTGGCAGGGGCTGCGCCGCGGTGATTTCGTGGGACTTGAGAACTTCCACACGGTGCTCTTCGTCGAACCTTATCGGAGCTGGACGCTCAACGCCTTCAAGAACAATGTTATTGTGTTCTTTGCGCTTATGGTGCTGCAGAACGGACTGGGGTTCCTGCTGGCGTATGCCTTGTGGCGCGAGCTGCCAGGTGCACGGTTTCACCGCGTGGCCGTGTTCCTGCCGGTCGTGCTCTCAACAGTTATTGTCGGTTATCTCTTCAAGCTCTTCCTTCACCCGCTGTTCGGTGTGGTCAACATTACCCTGCGTGGGGTGGGTCTTGATTGGCTGGCGCAGCCATGGCTGGGCCAGAGCGACACCGCCCTGTTCTCGCTGATTGCTGCCCAAGCCTGGCACATGGTGGGGTTTCCCACTCTTGTGTTTCTGGCTGGCATGCAGCGCATCCCCAGTGAGGTACTGGATGCGGTGCGCATGGAAACCCAAAGCGAGTGGGTCAAGATCACCAAGATCGTCTGGCCGCTGGTTGCCCCCAGCGCCACGATCGTCTTCACGCTTCTGTTCGTGGGCGCCTTCAATTGGTTCGAGCTCCCCTACATCATGGCAGGTCTCGACGGATCGCCCTTTGGCTCCACCGATGTTCTGGGCCTTTATTTCTACCGAACAGCATTTGGCAATGTTTCGGCCGGCCAACAGAATTTCGGGCTCGGCAGTGCCTTGGCCGTGTTGATCTTCGTCTTCATCGCATTCGTCGCCACATTCATCACCATCCGGCTGCGCGCGCGGGAGATCCAGGTATGACCGCCACCACAAGCGACGCCGTGACTACAACGGGCTACTACGACCAGAAGGGTCTCCTGGGAACCTTGGGGCGTGACGGTCTGCTGCAGATCATCCTAATCGCCAATACGGTGCTGATGCTGGCCCCGATCGTCATCATGGTCTTTTCGGCGTTCAAGACCACGCCGCAGATCTTTCAATCTCCCTTTGGTATCCCTGACTTCACCCAGCTGGGCAATTTCGTCCGGATCTGGACCGAGACCAACTTTTTACGCTACCTGCTGAACTCGTTCTTTGTCACTGGCACCTCCATGGTGCTGATCCTGACCTTGGGGACCATGGCTGCCTACGCGATCGGGCGCTATCAGTTCACCGGATCGGCCTTCATCTTGATGTTCTTTCTGGCGGGGCTGACCTTGCCGCTGAAGCTGGCCATCATTCCCTTGTTCATGCTGTTGCGGGACCTCTCGATCCTCAACAATCAGTTGAGCCTTATATTCGTTTATACGGCCATGGGCTTGCCCACGACCGTCTTCATCATGACCGGATTCATCCGGACGCTGCCAAGCGAGCTGGAGGATGCAGCGCGAATGGATGGCGCGAGCGAAGCACGGATCATGTGGTCGATCATGCTTCCTTTGGTGCGCCCCGCCATGGTCATTGCAGGAATCCAGAACGTGGTTCCCATCTGGAACGACTTCTTTTTCCCTCTGGTCTTCATTCAGAACGATAACCTCAAGACCCTGCCGCAGGGGCTGACCACCTTCATGGGTGAGTACACGACTGACTGGGGTGTGCTGTTTTCCGGGCTGACACTATCGGCGGCCCCGATCATCATCATCTATATCGTCCTCTCCAAACAGTTCATCTCAGGGATGACCTCGGGGGCCGTGAAGTGAAGCTGCCGCGAGGGCTGATCGTCTCGTGTCAGGCGCGCGAGGACAATCCGCTCCATGGCCCCACCTATATGGGGGCGATGGCACAGGCGGCGCGGGACGGCGGCGCGGTTGCCATCCGGGCCAATGGTCCGGCGGACATCGCAGCGGTGAAGGCTGCCCAGTTGCCGGTAATCGGCATTCACAAACTGTTCTCACTCCATCATCCCGTTTATATCACCCCGAACTTGGAGGCGGCGGAAACCATCGTGTCAGCGGGCGCCGAAGTTGTGGCGCTCGATTGCACGGCGCGGCCGCGCGATGGCGAACCGCCTGCTGTCCTCGTGCGCCGTATTCGCGAGGAACTCGGCGCCGAAGTCTTCGCCGACATATCCACCCTGGACGAGGGTTTGGCCGCAGCAGCTTGGGGCGCGAACTATGTGGCGACAACGCTTTCGGGTTACACAAGCGAAACCGAGCCCAGGCCGGCGGAGCCGGACCTGAAACTGCTCGAAGCTCTGGCAAGGACGCTCGACGTGCCGGTCATCGCCGAAGGCCGCTATAACACGCCTGATCTGGTGCGGCAGGCGTTCGAAGCTGGTGCCCATGCCGTTGTGGTTGGGACCATGATTACCAATCCTCGCGAGATCACGGCCAGGTTCGTTGTCCAAGGCGTGCCGGCGTGACAACGGCGGTACATCTCGGAATCGATGTTGGCGGTACCGCAAGCCGCTGGGTCGCGTGCGATCATGCCGGGCACGAGATCGGCCGTGGGGCCGCGGCCGGTGCAACGGCGCATGTGTTCAATCCCACCGAGAGGGATCGGCTTACGTCCTCGTTGAGGATGATCGCCGAAGGGATTCAAACATCGAACTTTCTTGCCCTTGATGTGACCATTGGACTGACCGGATTTGGTGCCGCAGTGCGTTCGGACGTACAGGCGATTACTGCCGGGTACCTGAACCTCCCGGCGCACTTGGTCACCGCCGTGGACGACATGGTGCTTGCCTATGCAGCGGCTTTTGCGCCTGGTGAGGGGATACTTGTCTCAGCGGGAACGGGGTCCATCGGACTTTATATCGGTCCTGATGTTGTGGTGCGGGTTGGTGGCCGCGGCATCCTGATTGATGATGCCGGGTCAGGAAGCTGGATCGCTCTGCAAGCTCTGGATCGCCTTTATAAAACGCTGGACCACACGGGGTCGTTTGACGCCGTCGAACCGCTTGCGCGAGAGATCTTTCGGGAAATTGGAGGATCGGAGTGGAGCGATGTAAGGCAGTTCGTCTACGGCAGCGATCGGGGACGGATTGGGGCACTGGCTGTTGCCGTTGCTCGCGCGGCGACGGCCGGCGACGCTACTGCTGCTGCCGTATTGGAGGAGGCGGGCGCCGAACTTGCTCGGTTGGCGGTGGCGTTGACCTCGAGGGTAGGGCGCCGTCCGACGGGTTTCGTTGGCGGCGTGGTGGGACTGCACGAGCGCGTCCAGCCGGCGATCCGTCGCGCCCTGCCGGGGCACGAGGTTCGCTTTCTCAGCCTCGATGCTGCCCTGACGGCGGCACGCCTGCAGACGCCACAAGGTGAAACGTGGCGCAGGATCGTGGCTGCTGGTGCGGGACTTGGATAGCTGCTGCTCGCCAGCCTCTAGAAAGCAATTGCGTGTTCGGCCAGGCGCTTGAACAGAAAACTGCGGGTGCGACCATGTGGAAAGTCCGGCAGGGCGCCGAACACCGCATAGCCGGCGCGCTCATAGATACGTTGGGCATGGGGATTGAAGGTGTCGATATGAGCGCCGTGACAACCACGCCGCTGCGCCTCCGTTCCGCAGCGGCTAACATTCTCGTCGCGAGTTTCTGTCCGCGATAGCTTTGGGAAACCCACAGCCACTGCACATAGAGCCAGCCCCAGGCGGTGTATCCGGAAAGCCCCGCCACCAGACTGTCCTCCGTCTGGATCAAAACGGCGAGGGGCTGTCGCTCCGCCGGGCCAACGTCGCTCTCATTGAAAGCTGCCAGGCTGCTGCCGATCCGCTCCAAGTCTTCAGCCGCGGGGCAGTTTGTCACTGTGAGGGCAAGTTCAGGCATCGCTCAGGCGGCCGCCCGTCATTGGGTGCGGGGCCCCCGTGGTCGTGGGGAAGCTGATCGGCAGGCCCCGCAACACGCGAACCGCGAGAAAAGCAAAGCACTCCGCCTCGATGGCATCGCCGCGCCAACCGACAGCGTCGGCGGAGACTGCCTCAATCCCGGTGCGGCTCTCGAGCATGGCCATAATTGCCGGGTTGTGCCGGCCACCGCCGCAGACTACCAGGCGGTGGGGGCGGCTCGGCAGCAGGTCCAGCGCCTTGCCTACAGCACCGGTGGTGAACGCTGTCAGGGTCGCGGCCCCATCGGCATCTCCCAGCCCATCGGCCATGGTGTAGGAGAAATCGAAGCGGTCGAGCGATTTGGGGTAGGGGGCATTTAGATAGGGATGGGTGAGCAGGGCGGCGAGGCGCGCCTCATCGACAGTGCCGCTCAAGGCCAGTTGCCCATCCCGGTCCATATCCCCTAGACCCCGTGCCTTGATGAAGTCGTTGATCGGCGCGTTGGCCGGACCGACGTCGAAGGCAACAAGCTGGTCCTCGCCATTCCACCAGGTGATGTTGGCCACACCACCCAGATTGAGCACGGCCGTGCGGCCGTCATTTGCACCGAGGCGGCGCAGCAACGCCTGGTGGTAAAGGGCGGCGAGCGGGGCTCCCTGACCGCCGGCCCGCACGTCGGCCGAGCGAAAATCAAAGGCAACGCGGATGCCCAAGAGATCGGACATCAATTGCCCGTCCCCGAGCTGCCGGGTGGCACCAATCCGGCCCGGCTGCGGCGCGCGATGGAGTACCGATTGTCCGTGAAAGCCGATAATGCCGATGTCGGACGGGCGTAGCCCGGACTCTTCAATGACTGCCGCGACTGCAGCCGCTTGCGCCCGGGTTAGTGCCTCTTCCGCCTGGGCGAACACTGCCGGCTCAGGGCCCTCGAAATTCCACTTCCGCGCTGCCGCAAGAGTGTCCTCGAGCAGGTTGCGGATCGACTGGGGGTAGGGCGCCAGCTGGAAGACACCAAACTGCTCGATTCTCTCGCCATCCGTGCGCAGCAGCGCCACGTCGATATTGCCGTCGAGCACGGTCCCCGTCATCAGTCCGACGGCCCAGATCGGATCCATCTTGTGTCTCCTAGTCGCTATTGATCAGATCGCCGACGGCACGCCGCAGGGCGACGATGCCGCTGTCAAAGTGACGGGTCGGATGCACGCGGTTGGTGAGGAGTGTCCAAGCACAGCCGCGTTCAAAATCGATCCAGAGGCCTGTCCCGGTAAATCCAGTATGACCGATGCTTGCTGGCGAACAGAGCTCGCCGCCGGACCACCCCTCGTAGGGACGTTCCCAGCCATGGGTGCGACGCGCCGAGAGCGGGGTGCGGATCGGAGCATCGGGACCTGTGTCGGCAAGGCGGTCCCTGGCGAAGTCGAGGACTGCGTCAGCGGTGCCAAAGAGCCCTGCATGGCCGGCACCCTCGAGGGCCGAGCAATTATCGTCGTGTACTTCGCCGACGAGCACCCGGTGCCGCCAACTATCGTCTTCCGTTGCCGCGCTCTGCGCCGGATCGGCGGACCAGGCAAACCCAGGCCCGGGATCCATCTGCCGAATGCCTTGCCGCTCGATCCGCTCGAGCGCGAGACCAAGAAGCATGAAATTGATGTCTGAATAGACTGCAGGACCCGCTTCCCACTGGTGCTGCAGCAGAAAAGCGCGCAGCAGCTGAGGATCGCGGCCATAGGTATAGAGCGGGAAAACTGCCGGAAACGGCGTCTGATGTCCTAGGCACTGCCGGAAGGTGACGCGACGTTCCCAATTGTCGGGATTGTACTGCCGAAAGTCCGGCAATGCGCTGATCAGGGGCGCATCAAGATCGATGCGCCCTGCATCTGCCAGCGCGAGAATGCGCTGGGTGGTGAAGATCACCTTGGTGAGGGACGCCAGATCGAACCAGGTGTTATCGGTCATCTCTCGATGTTGTGGCACAAGCTGCGCCGCTCCCAGCGACCGCATCACGCGATTGCCGGCGTTATCAACTATACCAAGCACCCCACCCGGGATGCGGCCCGTTTGGACTGCCGTGGCAAGCGGGGCAAAGGCCAACTCGAGTTTTTGGTCCAGTCTGCTCATCCTAGGCCTCCAGTCTCACGTGATGGTCTGCGCCAACCCGATCAGGAGGTCCAGAACGCGCGCCTGCACCGACACGTCCAGCGCTGACACAGCCTCGTCAAGCACCACCACATCGGGGTTGAGCATCAGCGCGCGGGCGATGCCACCACCGCCATGTCGTGCGAGATAAACAGATAGGCGAGGCCGAACTCCCGCTGCAAATCGCAACACTGTGCCCTGGACCAGGGCATAATCGCGCTGGCTGATGGCATCGAGCACCAATCGCCCGATCCCGGGCAGGGCGAAGATCTGTTCCACGATGACCGCGCCGCCCAGAAGATAGCCGAACTCGACGCCCGATAACGTCACCACCGGGATGAGGGCATTCGGCAGGGCGTGATGCCAGATGACGCCCATGGCGGAGGTACCCTTGGACCGGGCCGTCCGCACATAATCCTCGCTCAGGACGTCGAGCATGGCGGAACGCGAAATGCGCGTCACCGATGCCGCGAACGCAAAGCCAAGGGTAATGGCAGGAAAGATCAGCTGGCTGAGATTGGCCACCGGGTCTACGGTGATCGGCGTGTAGACACCCATGGGCGGCACGACGCCGAAAAACACTGACAAAACATAGATGATGAGAATACCCAGCACAAAGCTGGGTGTGGACTGTCCAAGCATGGCCAGGAGGCGGACACCGAGATCGCTCGGGCGTTCGTTGCGGGTGGCGGCTAGAACGCCCAGAGGGATCCCAACCGAGAGCGCGATCAGCATAGCGAGAATGGCCAGCTCCAGCGTCAGCGGAAAGCGCTCGATGATGACGTGGAGGACGGGTCTGCCATAAATGGTGGAGACGCCCAGATCGCCTTGAAACAGGCCGCTCAGCCAGCGGATATATTGCGACCAGACGGGCTGGTCGATGCCGAAATAATTGGCAAGCGCGGCGCGTTGCGGCGGGGTGAGAAGACCCGCTTCAGTACCGAGCATCGCGGTAATGGCGTCTCCCGGAATGAGGCGGATGGACACGAATACCAGAATAGAAACGCCCAGCAGGATCAGCGGAAACGTCAGCAGCCGCTGCGCCACATAGTGCATTAGGAAACAGTTCTCATGGAAATGGGCCGGCCCGAGGGCCGGCCTGAATTGAGGTTTATTGGACCGAGACCTTGGTCAAGCCGAACAGCGTACCAGTGGGTGACGGCTCGTAGCCGCTGACATTGTCCCGCTGGGCCGTGTAGTTGTAGGAGGTCGAGAGCCAGAGCCAGGGCGCCTGCTCGGCCAGATGACGTTCGAACTCCTGGAAGATTTCGACGCGCTTGGCCGGATCCGTTTCCCGCTGACCTTCCGCCATCAGGTCGTCAAGCATGTCATCCACGAAGTTCGAGACATTGAGGAGGTTACCCTCTTTGGTGAAATAGCGATTATACATCGGATAGGGATCGGGCCGCCCGCCATTGAGCGCCACCGCCATATCGAAGTCGCCCTTGAGCCAGCGATCAACATAAACGTTGAGCTCCATCATCTCGATCTCGAGCTCGATGCCGATCTCGGCAAGTTGCTGCTGCAGCACTTGCGCTTCGGCGGCAGCCACCGGCGGCTCACCGGTAGCGCCAATAACGGTCGCTGCGAAACCGTCCGCCATCCCCGCTTCTTCCATGAGCTGACGGGCACGATCGAGGTCTTGCTCGTAGCAGAAGAGCGTATCTGGATCCTGGGCGACGGCTGGCATGGTCAAAGGACCGGTAACATGACCCTCGCCGGCGAGTGCCGCATCGACGATCTCCTGGCGATCGATCGCGCAGGACATCGCCTGCCGCACCTGCAGATTGTCCATGGGCTCGCGGGACGGGTTGAGCTGGAGCACGTTGTAGGCGAGGCCCGGCACGCGGTTCAGCTGCAAATTGGGCTCGTTTGGCACCATGGTTGCGACCAGCGGATCGTTGATTAGGGCGAAGTCGATCTGTCCCGCACGGAGCGACGCCAGGATTGCCGTCTCATCGGGCAGCACGGTGACGTTGATGCCATCGATCGCCAGCTCGCCGCCCGCCCAGTCCGGATTGGCCGTGAGTACTTCCCGTGCATTCGGCTCCCAGGAATCAAGGATAAACGGACCAGAGCCGACCGTGGTGGTGCCGATCGAGCCTGCCTCGATCTCGCTTGACGGCACGATGGCAGCGTTGATCGTGGCCATGGACGCCAGAATGGGTACATCAGCCGTGTTGAGGTTGAAGACGACCGTGCCCTCGTCAGGCGTGTCGATGCTTTCGATCGAAAGGAAGTTCGACCGAGCGGCGGCCGATGTCGCTTCATCAAGAATGCGCTCAAACGAGGCTTTCACGTCAGCCGCGGTTACTGGCTCACCGTTAGAAAACTGGGCATCAGGATCGAGTGTGAAGGTGAGAGTCTGCGCGTGCTCCGAAAACTCCCAGCTTTGGGCGATCGCAGGCACTACGTTCAGATCGGCATCCAGCCGCACAAGCGGCTGTAGATCAACTCGAGCAAGCGGAGGGAGGAAAACGCCGTCTGCTTGTGAGGATCAAGGCCGGTGGCGTCCTGCGACCAGGCCATGCGCAATGTCTGGGCCTGGACCGGCAGCGCCAGGGCGGTCGTCGAGAGGGCGGCTACGGCAAGCCCTGCCCACAAAGTCCGTCGAGTTGGTCGAAGCATTTTTGTTCCTCCTCATATTTGGTCCAGTTCCAGACAACACGACTATGCCTGTCGGATGTCTGGTCGGGAGCACCGCGGTGCGCACGCTTGGTATGGCGCTGGCCGAGCTTGATTGCAGCCTAGGAAGTTCATCTAGATCGTGTCAACGATTTTCAAGCTGGATCGTGCGGATGAACTTTTGTTTCGCGGTGCGACTGGCTACATTGCGTTGGTCACCAGGTGAATGCTGCAGGGGAGCGGATCCTCCGCTGCGCACAGGAGTACGGATTGGGCATTCAATCGAGCATAGAAAGTGCGGCGCCAGGGTTCACCCCCACCATGCAACGGGTGGCGGATGCGATCCGCGCCAATCCGTCCATAGTCCTTGATCAGACGATCTCGGAGCTGGCGGCCTCCTGCCAGACTTCGGTCGCTTCCGTCGTGCGGTTTTGTCGTGCTCTGGGCCTCACGGGATACGCGCAATTGCGCATGTCGCTCGCCACCGAACTGGGCCGCGAGGCAGCCCAGTTTGGACTGGGCATGACATTGGGCGCCGAAATCGCTCAGGCCGATACGCTGCAGGACATGGCCGCCAAGGTCGCTTCGCTCGAGATCATGGCCATCGAGGAGACCGTTTCGAGCCTCGACTTTGACGCGTTAGGCCGGGTGGTCGCTGCAATGGACAAGGCGCAGCGGATCCTCCTGTTCGGGGTCGGAGCAAGCCACTTCGTGGCACAGGATCTGCACCACAAATTGTTCCGTATCGGCCGCAATGCTTTCGTGATGGCTGACTCTCATGAGGCTTGGTCGGCAGCTTTGCTTGCGCCCGAGGCGACGGTGGCGCTCGGGTTCTCCCATTCTGGCACCACGTGCGATACCGTGCGCTATCTGGAAATCGCTGGAGAGGCCGGTGCCCTGACTGTGGCGGTCACTGGAGCGCCGGCTTCGCCACTGGCGAAAATGGCCCAGGAACGGCTCATCAGCCACGCGCGCGAGAGCCGATTGCGGGCCGGCGCAATGGTCAGCCGCATGGCGCAATTGTGCATCGTCGACTGCCTCTTCATGGGCGTGGCGCAGCAGCGCTACGACCAGTCCATTCAAGCTTTGCAGCGCACGCGCGACATTACTCATCCTCGCAATGTCTGATCTCGAGCTTAGGAACGCATGGGCTGGGCCGGGCTACGAACATTGCTGGTGCCATACCTGCCTAAAAAGCCGTTGCATGTCTTGCGGTGGAGAAGCCGCTGCTCGCGTCAGACCGATTCTCGACTAGGCGCCGAGCAGGTCCGACCTTGGTTCGGGCAGCGGCGTAGCGCCATAGCTGGGGGGGCGGGCGGAGCCGGCGACTGCGGGAAATGTCCGATAGCGCAAGTTGTTGTCGAACAACGGCCCATTTGCTGGGGATTGTTCGACACCATCCGTGGTGTAACTTCCCTTAGCACTAATGCCAGACCACTGGGGTTAACTCGGAGATTGTCCGATGCTCGCCCTGGTTGCACATTGGCCGCAGGAGGCCGTGACCGGCCGTAGGAGACCACAGCCCCAGGCCAATGTTCAGGGCGCCAGATTTGCCACTGAGTCGCGCTCGATCAGCTCGGGCACCAACATCAGTCGCTGGGGCGGCAGTTGCCGCCGGCTGGGGTCCAGCCTATCCATCACTGTTCTGAAAGCGGCAATGCCCATGTCGGTGCCAGGCAGGCGGAGTGTCGTCAGCATCGGCGATATTTGGGTCGCGGCGGCAAAGTCGCCATAGCCAATGACAGAAACATCGTCTGGTACGCTGTAGCCAAGCCGATGCAGTTCAGAAACCACGAAGACGCCCAAGCTGTCATGCGAGCAAAAAAGGGCGGTCGGCAGTTCGCCATCCACGCTCAGGTTGAGGAAGGCCTCTGCGAAGGGATTAGCGGGACTGAACTGGATCTCACTGATCCTTGTGCCAGCACAGGCAAGGGCAGCCTCACGCAATCCGAATAGGCGCTCCATACGGCCACGCAACACCCGGCTGCCGTGCACGAAGGCAATACGGCGATGGCCACGGGCAATCAGATACTGACCAACGGCATTGCCAGCTTCATGATCGGCGCCGGACACTTGATCTGTCTGCTCCAGCGGTGACACCCAGCCGAGCCGCACCATTGCCTGTCCCGAGCGTCGGAATGCCTCCACCGTCTCGGCACTGTGCTGGCCCACCAGAATGAAGCCAGCACTGATTCCAGCAATGGCACCGACCCTCTCGGCGTCCGGGGCCCAATGGGTCTGCACCTGAAAACCGGCCGCCGCCGCCTCGCCCTGGATGCCGTTCTGCATTTGCATCCAGAGCTCGCTATTTACCGGATCATGCTCAGCGAAAACGATCTGGATGATCGGCTGCGCCGGGGCGACGTCGACAGGCCGCGAATAGCCCAGCTCCACAGCTGTGTCAGCGATGCGCTGGCGCGTCGTTGGGCTGACGCCATCTTTTCCCGCTAACGCCCTCGATACAGCGAACTTCGATACCCCGAGATGGTCGGCGATGTCCTGGAGGGTCACTTTTTTCAAAGAAGGGTTCCCGGGCGTTTTGTTAGGTTATAGCACAGCGATTGTTATGTGCAAGGTATGCTTCATAAGCCGTAGGTGTACCTCAGTATTTTGCAATTCAGCAGGGCTTTGCATGAGTGACGAGAATTTTGTTGACCTAACGGTTTTGTGCTGGAAGGCTGGTGTTAGCTCATAGAGCGACGTTCAGTGCGCCGAGCTTAGGAGGAACATTAATGACCAGCATTTCCCGCAGGACGTTTATTGCCGCCACCGGTGCAGCTCTGCTGTTGCCAGCTATCCCTGCCTTCGCGCAGGCCACTCCCAAAGAGGCACCGGCGCTCGCCGATGCTGTGGCTGCAGGCGATCTGCCGCCAATCGCCGAGCGGCTGCCGGTAAACCCTATGGTGGTGGAGCCCTATGAGAGCATCGGCCAATATGGCGGCGATCTGCGCACCGCGCTTGTTGGCGGCGGTTCGCTGAACATGATGCACCGCTATCAGGGCTACGAGCCGCTGGTGCGTTACACCCCTGATTTCACCGGCGTCATCCCCAACGTCGCAGAGAGCTACGAGGCCAACGAAGACGCGTCCGTCTATACGTTCAAGCTGCGCGAGGGTCACAAATGGTCCGATGGCCAGCCCTTCACCACCGACGACATCATGTTTTTCTACGAGGACGTGATGATGAATCCCGAACTGACCCCCAGCCCCCAAGGCCATCTGCGCTCGCCCAATGGCGATCAGGCGGTCTTTGAAAAAGTCGACGATACCACCTTCCGCATCGTCTTCTCCCAGCCCAACGGCCTGCTGCCGCTGCGCCTCGCCTGGGCCAATGACGACCGCACCACCCGCACCCCGCGCCACTACCTCGAGCAGTTCCACATCAAGTACAATCCCGATGCGGACAAGATCGCCCAAGATCAAGGCATGACCGGCTGGGTACAGCTGTTCCAGATCAAGAGCGGGATTTCGGTCGACGGCGAGATATTCAAGAACAAGGACATGCCCACCCTCTACGGCTGGAAGGTGCTGCAACCGCTAGGGGAGTCCGCCGAATACGCCATTTCCGATCGCAACCCCTACTATTTTAAGGTCGACACCCAGGGCAACCAGCTCCCCTATATCGATCGAGTGACCTATGCCGTGGTCGCCGACAACGAGGTGCTGCTGCTCAAGGCGCTGCAGGGCGAGATCGACGTAATCGACCAGTGGATCGCCACCCCCGCCAATCGCGCTGTGCTTTATGACGGCCAGGAAGCGGGAAATTACGGCTTTTACACCACCACCTCCACCGAGCCCAACGAGATGGTGTTCCAGCTCAATCTCACCCACCAGGACCCGACCAAGCGCGCCCTGTTCCAGAACAAGGACTTCCGCATCGCCATGAGCCACGCCATCGACCGGCAGGCCATCATCGATACGGTGCTGATCGGGCAGGGCGCCCCGGCGCAGCCCTCCATCCGCCCCGAGGACCCGCTCTACAACGAGCAGCTGGCCACCCAATATGTCGAGTTCGACCCAGCCCGGGCCAACGAGATCCTCGACGGGATCATTCCGGAAAAGGACGGCGAAGGCTATCGCCTGATGGAAAACGGCGAGCGCCTGACCATGATCTTTGAGATCGACCAGGTCCGCCAGGTGTTCGTCGACAGCTTCCAGCTCGTTCTGCCCATGCTGCGCAATATCGGCATCGACGCGCAGATGCGCACCATGGATCGCTCGCTCTGGGAAGTGCGCGTCCGCCAGGGCGGCGAATACGACGCCACCGTTCACAAGTTCGGCGGCAATAGCGGCATCTCCGCCATTCTCGATCCGCGCTACTACTTCCCCAACACCACCGAGGCGTTCTACGCCAAGGGGTGGCAGATCTGGTACAACGACCCTGACTCTGTAGATGCGATCGAACCACCAGAGGCCACCAAGCGCCAGTTCGAGCTCTACAATGAGGTGCGCCAGACCGGCGATCAGGCCCGCCAGCAAGAACTGATGAAGGAGATCATCCAGATCGCCGCCGATCAGTTCTACGTCTTCGGGGTCACCCTGCCGCTCAATGGCTACGGCATCGTCTCTAACCGCATCCACAATGTGCCCGAGACCATGCCCAACTCCTGGGGCTATCCCACCCCGGCGCCCACTAATCCGGAGCAGTACTACATCAGCTGACACCCCTCCCAGCTGTCAGCTTCATACCGGCGGCCACCTGCCGCCGGTATGCCCCTTGCCACCTATTGCTCGGATCCTCTCCCATGCTCAAGATCGCCGACAGCCCAGACGTGACCACCCTGCGTTCCCCCGATTGGTACCAGAACGCCACGCGCTGGACCCAGCTCACCTTTGTCGAAGATGATCCGCAGCGCTACGACCCGGCTTTCTGGGTGGACGTGTTCAAGCGCACCAAGTCCAACGCCCTGTGCCTCTCGGCCGGCGGCTACATCGCCTATTATCCCAGCGACATCCCGCTTCACTACGTCTCCAAATATATCGGCGACAGCGACCCCTTCGGCACCCTGGTGGCCGAGGCACGCGCCCTCGACATGCATGTCATGGCCCGCGTCGATCCACACGCCATTCATGCCGACGCCGCCGAGGCGCATCCCGAATGGGTCTCGCTCACCAAGGATCGCCAGCCCCGCCGCCATTGGGCCATGCCCGAGATTTTCGTCACCTGCGCCTATTCGAGCTACAATTTCGAGTTCATGACCGAGGTCATCGTCGAGATCGCTACCAAATACGACATCGACGCTCTGTTCGGAAACCGCTGGCAGGGTCATGGCGTGTGCTACTGCAAGGCTTGCGAGGACAATTTCCGCGCCGCTAGCGGCTTCGAATTGCCCGAAACCAGCGCCGCTGCCGATCCCGTCTGGCAGGCCTGGGCCGCCTGGCGTCGCACGGTCCTGAGCAAGCTTGTCGCTCATTGGGATGACGCGGTCAAAGCCGTGCGTCCCCATGCCAGCTTCATTCCCAATATGAGCGGCTCCTCGCTGATGGAGTTCGACCTCTCGCTGATCGAAAAACACTGCCCCATCCTGTTTGTCGATCATCAGGGGCGCCGCAATGTCGAGCCCGCCTGGTCGGCCGGGCGCAACGGCAAGCGCATCCGTGCCACCTTCCGCAATCGTCCCGTGGGTCTCATCACCTCGATCGGTCCCGAGGAAATCCCGCGCTGGAAAGACTCCGTGCAGACCGGCCCCGAGATCGAGCAATGGGTCCATGCCGGCATTACCCAGGGGCTGTTCCCCTGGTTCACCAAGTTCAATGCCTGCGTCCCCGACGATCGCTGGGTCGAGCCCGTGGCCAATGCCTTCACCATGCATGCTCGCATCGAGCCAGTGCTGGGGGAGATGGCCCCCACCGCCGAGATCGCCATCATCGATCCGGCCACTACCCTGCGCCATTGGGATCCAGACAAGCGGCACCTGGCTGAACACAACGACATGGGCTTTTACCAAGCTCTGGTCGAAGCTCGGCTGCCGTTCGAGTTCCTCTCAGACCAGGTCATGACGCTCGAGGCGCTGCAGCGCTTCAAGGTCGTGGTCCTCGCCAATGCCACCTACCTCTCCGACGAGCAGTGTCAGGCCGTGCGCGACTATGTTGCCGCCGGCGGCAGCGTCGTTGCTGCCAACGAAACCTCGCTCTACGACGCCACGGGCAAGGCCCGAGCCGATTTCGGCCTCGCCGATGTCTTCGGCGTCACCATGAAGAGCCCGCCGCGCAGCCCGGTGCAAAATGCTTATGTGGCACTCAACGGCGACCATCCCATTGCCCAGGGCTTTGCCGGTGCCCAGCGCATCATCGGTGGCACCCAGCTCATTGCCGTGGAGCCCACCGCCCAAGTCGACCTGCCATTCCTGACTGTGCCTGATTTTCCGGACCTGCCGATGGAAGAGGTCTATCCGCGCCTGCCCCCTCAGGGCGCGGGCCTCGTTGCCCGCACCACCGAAGCCGGTGGGCGCGTGGTCTATATTCCCTGGAATATCGGCGAAGTATTCTGGACCTACCTGGCGCCCGATCAGGGCCGCGTCATCGCCAACTCGGTCAAATGGGCGTTGGGCAAGACGCAAGAGGCCAATATTGAGGGTCGTGGCGTCTTCGACCTGGCGCTGCACGAAAGCGCTGACGGACGAGCGCTTTGCCTTCTCAACCTCACCAATCCCATGATGATGAAGGGCCCGCTGCGCGAAACCTATCCTGTGGGCCCGCTCAAGGTCACCATCGAGGTGCCCGAAGGCCGCACGCCGCGGTCGGCGCGGCTTGTGGTGGCCGACCAGGATGCTGCATTCGAGCTGAAAGACGGTCGCGTCACGGTGGCGGTGCCGACGGTGGAGACGATGGAAGTCGTCCACCTCAGCTGGCACTGATCCCTGCGGCGCCGGAGGAGCGGCAATGCTGAACTATATCCTGAAGCGACTGGCCTACATGATCCCGACCCTGTTCGGCATGTCGATCATCTCGTTCGCCATCATCCAACTACCCCCCGGCGATTACCTCACCTCGTTGATGTCGACGCTCGCCGACGGCGGCGCGCCGATCGATGCGGCAACGGTGGCGCGCCTGCGCGCCCAATATGGGCTGGATCAGCCGGTCTGGGTGCAATACGGCAAGTGGATGACGGGCATCCTGACCCGGGGAGATTTCGGCTTTTCCTTTGAATGGAACCAGCCGGTGTCCGAGATCATCTGGTCGCGCATGGGCTCGACTTTGGCCATCTCCTTTGCCGCGCTGCTGTTCGTCTGGGCCGTGTCGCTGCCCATCGGCATCTATTCGGCCGTGCGCCGCAATTCGGTGGGCGACCACGTCTTCACCTTCTTCGGCTTCATCGGGCTCGCCGTGCCCAACTTCATCCTGGCGCTGACCTTGATGTATGTCGCCTTCCGCGTCTTCGGCCAGTCGGTGGGCGGGCTATTCTCGCCCGAATATGTCGATGCGCCCTGGAGCTGGGGCAAGGCCTGGGACCTGATCCTGCATCTGTGGATCCCCATCATCGTCATCGGCATGTCCGGCACTGCCGCCATGATCCGCATCCTGCGCGCCAACCTCACCGACGAGCTCTCCAAGCCCTATGTCACCACGGCGCGCGCCAAGGGCCTGCCCGAATACAAGGTGATCCTCAAATATCCCGTGCGCATCGCCCTCAACCCCTTCGTGTCGGCCATCGGCTGGGTGTTGCCCGAGCTTGTATCCGGCGTCACCATCACCGCCATCGTGCTCAACCTGCCCACGGCCGGCCCGCTGTTGCTGCGCGCTTTGGTGGCGCAGGACATGTATCTGGCCGGTAGCTTCATCCTGCTGCTCAGCGTTCTCACTCTGGTGGGCATGCTGATTTCCGACATCCTGCTTGCGCTGCTCGATCCGCGCATTCGATACAATTGAGGTGATGGCATGACCACGTCTCCCAGCCTCGACGCCAAGCTTGCCGAAGACGGCCCCGCCATCTCCGGCCTCAAGCCCGGTATGGACCCCATCTCCGACGCCGCCGCCGGACAATGGACGCTGATCTGGCGGAAATTCTTGGGCCAGAAGATCGCACTGTTCTGCGCTGGCGTCATTCTCATGCTCTATCTCATCGGCGCCTTTGCCGAGTTCCTGGCGCCCGAGCTGCCCGATACGAGCCGCGCTCAATACACCTATGCGCCACCCCAGAGCATCGGCCTTTTCACCCCCGACGGGCAGTTCCAGCCCCATGTGAAGGGGTACACGGTCGAGATCGATCAGGCCGCCCTGCGCCGCACCTTCGTGGTCGACGAGAGCATCATCGTGCCCATCGGCTTTTTCGTGGAAGGGCCGGTCTACCGGTTCTGGGGGCTGTTCGAGAGCAATCGCCACCTGCTCGGCCCGCTCGATTCGACCCAAACCATGTATCTGCTGGGCGCCGACCGGCTCGGCCGCGATCTCCTCAGCCGCCTGATCTACGGCACCCGCATTTCCATGTCGATCGGCTTGATCGGGGTGTGCCTATCGCTGGTGCTCGGTGTCGTCCTTGGCTCGATCTCGGGCTATTTCGGCGGCTGGGTCGACACGGTCATACAGCGCCTGATCGAGGTGGTCAGCGCCATGCCCACTATTCCGCTCTGGCTGGGTCTGGCAGCGGCCATCCCGCTCACCTGGTCGCCCGTCAACGTCTACTTCGTCATCACCATCATCGTATCGCTGCTCGGCTGGACCGGGCTGGCGCGCGAGGTGCGTGGGCGCTTCTTCTCGCTGCGCAACGAGGATTTCGTGACCGCCGCCAAGCTCGATGGTTCGGGCGAGCGCCGCGTCATCTTCCGCCACATCCTGCCCTCGCTCACCAGCCATATCCTGGCCGTCGTTACGCTCGCCGTGCCCTCCATGATCATCGCCGAAACCTCGCTGTCTTTCCTCGGCGTCGGGCTCAAGCCGCCGGTCGTCAGCTGGGGCGTGCTGCTGCAGGATGCGCAGAACATCCGGTCGATCTCGACCGCGCCCTGGCTATTGATCTGGCCAAGCCTCGCGGTGGTGATCGCCGTGCTCTCGTTCAACTTCTTCGGCGATGGCCTGCGCGATGCCGCCGATCCATATGGAAGCTGAGGCCGACCCCATGGAACAACCAGTTCTAAGCGTTGAGAACCTGTCGCTCGATTTTCACCTGCGCACCCACATCCTCCATGCCGTGCGCGAGGTCAGCTTCGATCTTCACCGCGGCCGCACCCTTGCGCTGGTGGGTGAGAGTGGGTCGGGCAAATCGGTCACAGCGCGCGCCCTGATGCGCATCGTTGATCGTCCCGGCGTCATGGTCGGGGGCAGGATGATACTGCGCACCCAGCGTCAGGAAACCGACCTCGCCCAACTCGCCGCCGATAGCCGCGAGGTTCGCGCCGTGCGCGGCGCCCGCATCGGCCTCATCTTCCAGGAGCCGATGAGTTCGCTCTCGCCCGTTCACACCATCGGCAGCCAGATCGACGAGATGGTGCGGCTCCATGTCGGTCTCGACAAGAGGGCGGCACGCCAGCGCACCATCGAGCTGCTGGGCCAGGTAGAAATCCCAAACCCCGCCGAGATGGCCAATCGCTACACCTTCGAGTTCTCGGGCGGTATGCGCCAGCGCGCCATGATCGCCATGGCCCTGGCCTGCAACCCCGATATTCTCATCGCCGACGAACCGACTACCGCCCTCGACGTGACGACCCAAGCCGAGATCCTTGACCTTATTAAGCGCCTCCAGAGCGAGCGTGGCATGGCCATGCTGCTAATCACCCACGATATGGGCGTGGTGGCCGAAGTAGCTGACGACGTCGCCGTGATGCGCTTTGGCCGCATCGTCGAAACCGGTTCGGTCGACGACATCTTCTACGCCGCCGAGCACCCATATACGCGCCGGCTCCTGGCCTCGACGGTCAAGCTCGAACAGCCCGCCGAGGCCCGTGCGGTCGCGCGGGTCGAGCCGCAGCCGATCCTGACGCTGCACAACCTGGCCAAGACCTATGGCGGCGCCCGCGGCTTCACCGGCGCGGCCAAGTTCGCGGTCAAGGCCGTGGATGATGTCAGCCTCACCCTCAACGCCGGGGAGAACCTGGGCATCGTGGGTGAAAGCGGCTCGGGCAAGACCACGCTCGGCCGCCTCATCCTGCGCGTCGTTGAGCCCAGCGCCGGGCGCGTGCTCTATCGCGACCGCGAGGGGCAGGAGATCGACGTCACCACGCTTCCAAAGGCCGGCTTGCGCAAGTTTCACGCCGACGTGCGGCTGATCTTCCAGGACCCCTTCGCCTCGCTCAACCCGCGCATGACCATCCGTCAGATCATCGGCGATCCCCTGGTGGTCGAGGGCAAGCTCAAGTCCCGCCAGATCGAGGAAAAGGTCGCCGAATTGCTTCGGCTGGTCGGCCTCTCCCCCGACGTCATGGAGCGTTACCCCCACGCCTTCTCCGGCGGCCAGCGCCAGCGCATCGGCATTGCCCGCGCCCTGGCGCTCGATCCCCGCATCATCATCGCCGACGAAGCCACCTCGGCCCTCGACGTCTCCATCCGCAGCCAAATCCTCGACCTGCTGCTCGACATCCAGCAGCGGCTCGATCTGTCGTTCATCTTCATCTCGCACGACATCTCGGTGGTGCGCTATTTCTGCGACCGGGTCGCGGTGATGCACCGCGGCAAGGTGGTGGAAGTGGGTTCGGCCGAAAAGATCTGCACCGACCCCGACGCGGCCTACACTAGGGCGCTGATCTCGGCCGTCCCCAACCCCGATCCTCGCAACAAGCGCATGCTTCACCGAACCCGCCTGTCAGTGCCTCTCAAAGACACCAGTCTGCTAACATCATGACCACCAATCAACGCGCGGTTCTCGCCGGCGCCGGCGCCATGAGCCGGAAATGGCTCGACTGCATCAAGACCATCGGCGGCGTCGATATCGTCGGCATCGTCGACTTTTTTCCCGCCAATGCCGAAAGGCGCGCGGCCGAGCAGGGCATCGATCCCGATATCGGCACCGACCTTAAGTCCATGCTGGCAAAGCACAATCCCGACATTGTCCTCGACGTCGCCATCCCCGCGGCGCGTCACGAGATCGTCTCCACCGCCCTTGCCGCCGGCGCCCATGTGCTGTCCGAGAAGCCCATGGCCGAAACCCTGGACCAGGCACGTGATTTGGTCGCGAGAGCCGGTGCCGCCGGCAAGCTCCACGTCGTCGTCCAGAACCGCCGCTACCTCGAACAGCTCCGCCGCATCCGGCGCCTCGTCGCTTCCGGCGGCATCGGCGAAGTCACTGGCATTCATTGCGATTTCTTCCTGGACCCGCATTTCGGCGGCTTCCGCGAGACCATGGCCCACGTGCTGTTGCTCGACATGGCGGTCCATACCTTCGACGCCGCCCGCTTCGTCGCCGACGACCGTGCCGTCTCGGTGTATGCCGAAGAATGGAATCCAGCGGGCAGCTGGTACGCCCAGGATTCCTCGGCTCTGGCCAGCTTCCGCTTTTCGCGCGGCGCCGTAATGACTTACCGCGGCTCCTGGTGCGCCCCAGGCTTCCGCACCAGCTGGGAAAGCGCCTGGCGCATCACCGGCACCACCGGCTCGATCCTCTGGGACGGCGCCGCCGACATCCGCGCCGAAACGGCGTTGCCACATGAAGCGGGCAAGCTTCTGCCCGACACCCAAGCCGTTGAAATCCCGCAACTAGATCCAGCCGACCGCGTCGGCGGCCATTTGGGGGTCATCACCGACTTCATTGCCGCAGTACGGGGTGGGCCGGTGCCCGAAACCGTCGGGCGCGAAAACATCAAGAGCCTGGCCATGGTGCTGGGCGCCATCGACAGCGTCGGCCAGGGCCGTCGTGTCGAAATCACGATTTAGGAGATATTTCATGGCGATAGACCCCAAAGCCATCCGCATCGGCACGATGATCCGCGGACACGAACCCGACCCGGTTGGCTATCTCGAAAAAATCCTGCCCCACGGCTTTGAAAGCATTGAACCTTATTTCTGGCAGACCGTGAACAAGGACCTGCCCGAGCTCGCCAAGCGTCTCAAGCACGTGATCGGCGATCGCGACGTCACCATCTCGACTTTGGGAATGTTCGGGAACCCGCTGGAAGAAAAAGAAAAAGACATCGAGACCCTGCGCGGTTGGGAAGCGCTCATCGACAACGCTCATCACTTCGGCGCCACTTGCGTCGCCGGGTTCACCGGCCGCATTCGCAACCGACCCATCGAGGAAAGCCTGCCCCAGTTCAAGAAAGTGTGGAGCGAACTCTCGAAGCGGGCCGCCGACAAGGGCGTCAGAATCGCGTTCGAAAACTGTGCCATGCATGGCGGGAATTGGCAGACCGGCGATTGGAACATCGCCCATAATCCCGACGCGTGGTCGATGATGTTCAACGAATTGCCCGAGGACAATCTGGGACTTGAATGGGAGCCTTGCCACCAGATGGCGTACCTCATTGACCCCCTCCCGCAAATCCGGGAGTGGGGACCAAAGATCTTCCATGTCCATGGCAAAGACGCGACCATTCGTTGGGATGTGATAAAGCGCCATGGTTTCGGCGGCAAAGAGAAGGCCGTCTGGATGCGCACCCCCGGCTTCGGCGACACCAACTGGACCGACGTCATCTCCGAACTGCGCCTCGTCGGCTACACCGGCGCCATCGACATCGAAGGCTGGCACGACCCGGTCTATCGCGAAGAGCTCGAAATGGTCGGGCAGGTCCATGCCCTCAACTACCTTAAGGTCAGCCGCGGAGGGGACTTCATCGCCTATCCCGGTCCGCTTAGGGGAGCCTGATCCGTGCCCAGATTTTCCGCAAATCTTTCGATGCTCTACACGGAAGTGCCCTTCATGGAGCGATTTGCCGCCGCTGCCGCGGACGGCTTCAAGGGCGTCGAATATGTCGGCGCCTACGACCAGGACCCACTCGCCCTTAAGGATCTGCTCGCCCGGCACGAGCTGACGCAAGTGCTGTTCAACTTGCCAGCTGGTGACTGGGCAAGCGGCGAGCGGGGAATTGGCTGCCTTCCTGATCGCGTGACTCAGTTCCAAGCTGGCGTTGATACGGCCATACTCCACGCGCAGGCGACTGGCTGCACCCAAGTCAATTGCCTGGCCGGTATAGCACCGAAAGATCAGGACCGCGCAGCGCTCGAAAAGGTGCTGGTCGACAATCTCAGATATGCCGCTCCGCGCCTGGAAGATGCCGGCGTCAAGCTCTTGCTCGAGCCTATCAACACTCGGGACATCCCGAGTTTTCTGGTCAATTCCACCGACGACTACGAGCGTATCGCCGGAAAGGTCGGACACAACAATCTTTACCTGCAATACGACTTCTACCACATGCAAGTTGTGCAAGGAGATTTGCTGCCCACCTTCCATCGCCTAAAGGACCACATCGCCCACGTGCAGATCGCCGACAATCCAGGCCGCAACGAGCCTGGGAGCGGCGAAATCAACTACCCGCACATCTTTGGCGCACTCGACAGCAGCGGCTACGACGGCTGGGTAGGCGCCGAATACAAACCGAAGGCCAGCACCAGTGCGGGGCTTACTTGGTTCGAGACCTGGAGGACACAGGCATGAAGATCGGCTTTATCGGACTTGGCGTCATGGGGCGCCCCATGGCGGCGCATCTGATCGAGGCGCGGCATGAGCTGTTCCTGCACCGGGTCAAGCACGTGTCCCAGCATCTGGTGGACAAAGGCGGGGTAGCGCTCGACAGCGCCAAGGCGGTGGCCGAGGCCGCCGAGATCGTCATCCTGATGCTGCCCGACACGCCCGATGTCGAGACCGTGCTATTCGGCGAGAACGGGGTGGCCGAGGGGCTTGCCGAAGGCAAGCTCGTGATCGACATGAGCTCGATTTCGCCCGGCGCCACCAAGGATTTTGCCCGGCGTATCGCGGAGCAGGGGGCCGGCTATGTCGACGCGCCGGTCTCGGGCGGCGAGGTTGGCGCCAAAGCGGCGTCCCTGACCATCATGGCGGGAGGGTCGGAAGCCGACTTCGAGCGCGCTAGGCCATTGTTCGAACTGATGGGCAAAAACATCACCCGCATCGGCGAAGTGGGGGACGGGCAGACGGCCAAGGTCACCAATCAGATCATCGTTGGCCTCACCATCGAGGCGGTGGCTGAAGGGCTGGCGTTGGCCAAGGCGGCGGGTGCCGACCCAGCAAAAGTGCGCGATGCGCTGATGGGGGGCTTCGCCTCTTCACGTATTCTCGAGGTCCATGGCGAGCGGATGATCAAGGGCACCTTCGACCCCGGCTTTCGCGTTCGTCTCCACAGAAAAGACATCGGACTAGCGCTTCAAGCAGCAAGGGAGCTCGAGCTTTGTCTGCCTCATACCGCAAGCCTGGAACAGCTGATGCACAAAGCTCTTGCGGAGGGACTGGGTGACAAGGATCACTCTTCCTTGTATCGGATAGTCGCCAAGCAGTAGCGAACCGCAGGCGGCAGGCTGCGCAGGTGTCTCCGGGCTGGGCACCCGTGTACACCCGCAGGCACTGGCAAGAGCTGATGGCGTTCGGTTTACGACTTAAGCTCAGGTCCTATTGCTCGCACCGCCCTGGCAAGGCGAGCATCCGCTATGCCGTCCTGTCGACAGCTATCAACGACAAGGAGGGCTCCGCAACGGTAACTTGAAGGCACCGCTGTCGACCACGGGATAGTCATAGCTGGCAGGGCAGTCCGCTATGACGGATACGGGGCAGTTCCTGATGTCGCTGAACCTGCCTGCCCAGGCACTCCCCTCGGAGTGTAACGAGATAACGGCGACCCGATCAGCGTCGCTACGCTACCGCTTCGATCCACCCATCCCCCAACACAAACATGCGGCGCGTCAGCAAGGACGGCGGATAGGCCCAGAGCTGGCAAGCACACGAAGATGCAAGAGCTACGGCGACGGAACGAAATCAGAGAACGCTATTGGAGACGCTCCACTAGCTCCCCCGTTTGCGTCAAACCACATCGGCCACGTCACCGTCCAAATCCATCGTGACTGCTTCATGGAGACTGGGATCCTAGCAGAAGCAAGCGCAGGACGCTGTTCCTTCGCTCCTTCCGGATATGCGATGAAGTCTTTGCAGTTACGCTGCCATGGAAAGCGGTCCGTGAGCCCTAAACTTGTCGCTATTCTGTGGGACATGTGTAGTAGCGCCAACCGTCGCGAACTGCTGGGTTGTGTTCGCGGATCCACCCGCGAGCGCAGTCGTTAGGCCACGTTCCTGAGAACTGTACGATCATTGATGAGGAGTTAAGAGATGCTGACACTGCTAGGTTCGGGCCTCAGCGTCACGGCGCTCGCCTTGACTGCTCCCCATGAGCATTTGCACGCACAGTACGATGTGACGAAGGAAGCTTTGTCCGGCCAACATGGCGCCGAGAGTAGTGTCTCGGTTAGCGCAGGTTCGCTGGGCATCGAGCCCCCGAGCGTTTTTCTCTGGAAGGACGCCAGCGGTGCTCTCAAGGGCGTATTCATGTCACAGACCCAGACAGCCGAAATCCCGCTTGTTGCTGGTGACACCATAGAGGTCCTCGCCACTGCTGGGCTCAATGCGTACGGCCCGCTTCTACCCTCGAGTGAGGAAGTCCATGAGCTTATGCAGGGACTGGCAACGGACCTGCTCGAGCAAGCCAAGATGCAGACGTGTGTAATGGAGCCTCTGCCAGACACGGTCACCTCAACGGCGTCTGTCTCGTTTGGGGACCTTGCGTCGGGCTCGGCTTCACTCCAGGCTACTTGGAGATCTGAGGTTCTTTGCGCTGACAGCCGTTGACCTCTGGTTGAGGCTCGAGAGGCGGAACTGCTGCTCCTGCCGCCTTCATCCACATCCCATGCAGCCTTTTGGCGTGTAGGGAATAAACCCGATGGCTCTTGGTCGTAGCAAAAACCGTGGGTGATGGCGGGTTGCTCCCTTCAAAGTCGTATCCTGCGAGGTCGATTTCGGTGGAGGGCCAAAGCCTCGCGGCGGATCTCCGTGACCTGCGGTAACTCGCCCACAACTTCCCCACGAGGTAAAACGGTCAAAACAGTCGCTGCCCTGGGCAATCAGCTCTGCGGCGGACAAGGCTGCTGGACCGGCTTGGAACTGCCGGGCAACAAGATCGGGACGGCGGGTTGGCGAGGACGCGCCGCTCCTAAGGGGAGGTGAACTGCATGCAGGGCCGCCGATTAGCCTACCGGCGGGCCGGGATAATCCACTTTGGGCGGATGACGCAGACGTCTGCTGTCGAACAAACGGCCCGTTCGCGGGGATGTTCTACATCATCAATGGTGGATCTTACCTTTGCACATATGACAGACCATTGGCGTTATCGAATACCCCGAGGAGACGCTTATTATAGGAGATAAGCTCGTTCATCAAAGCGGCTAAGCGGCTGCCATGCCAGGAGCAATTGCAGCAGCCCGATGACGCTCACGCTTTTCTATCCCGCCCATGCCGAGCTTGCCTCTCCTGGTTGGCTTGGGGACTTTTGATCCGACTCCTTGCGCATGGCTCGGGCCACATCCTCGATCCGGGCCTCCCCATTGCTCCTCCCGCGGCGTCGGCCCCTGCAGCAAGTCTTCGGGGGATCAGATCGATTATGTTGTTGATGTCGAGCGGCGGGTTCTGCATCAGGCACCAGTCGTCATTGCCGCCATCAGCTCGGGACCGACGACCACCGTCTGTTCAACCGCCTAAGCCGATCGCGCACGCCAAAACGCAAGTGCCATGTGAGAGCCCTTACGCCAGCGACGGGTACTGCAGACGATCATCTACTCGGTACTTGTTCACCTCTTTCACTATAGTTCATTGATCTAGCGAGTGCGTCTGAGGGCAGGCTAGGCAGGCGGGACGGTCGAGCGTACTTGCCGTGGGCTGCGCAGCATAATATTCGTTCAGCCTTTGGCGGTGACCGGAACCACACCAAGTGCTAGGCTGCGAACCGATTGCATCGGAGCGCAAAACGCCATGACTGCCACATCCCAGGACAAGCGTTCAGATTTGCACGAAACTAAGCTCGGTGTCGCCGTGCTTGCCACATGTATCATCGAAGCTGCCGACGAGACCGATCCAGGCTTCAAGGAAAGGGTGCTGCACAAGATGGGGGTGGTCTACCAGAAGCTGAGAGACCAGTCGGACGGTAACCAGATCGAACAGATGGAACTACTCGACTGGACGCGGTCGCTGCTGAGCGGCTTTGAAGATATCGCCGCTCCGGGTGCGTCTATCAATGAATAGGAGCGGCGTGGGAGGGCTGAGCGCGCCTGCGCCCTCGTTGCTGCCGGGCAAGCTTTAGCATGGGTCACCAGGCTGGCTCAGCGGGAGGTCGCCAGCTTGCCCGGCCACAAGGCGGTCTGTCCGCCGCCACTGCCGCGCCTCGTCGAGTTCTGACTGCCCCCCGGCTGAAGAAAAGAAATGACTCTGTGTTGAACTGGTCGGCTGCGGCCACAATCAGCAGCCGGGAAGAACGGGTTGTATAGCATTGATTTGCCTGATCGCCGGTTCAGAGCCGTTCTTGGTTGAACGCATGTTCTGCCTTCGCCGATAACCATTCCCGCAGTGCTGAGCGGCCACGTTGCCGGCCGGCTCCATTGTTGAAATCAGACCTTCGGTGGCGAAGCGTATAGGGGCAGACCTGCGTGACAGGTCGAGCAGCGATCTGCCAACAGGATCTTCTAGCATCGAAGCGCGCCGTTGTTGGCACCGGCGTCATGGACTGGAGCAGGCAACTTGAAGTGCACTTGATCCTGTGCATGGCGTGGCCGGTCCAAACGACCGGTATCGGTGGTGGCTCACCAGCTCGGTGAGGGCCCGCGTCGGGTTCTGCCAGCTCACTGGATATCCGGGGGACCACGACGTTAAGGCTATCCGAAAAACAAACAGGGGGACCTCGTAGGTTCGCCACTGAGCACTTCGTCGCGGAACTGGAGTTAGGCTCCGCAAGCCATGGGAGAACGGAGCGAGGTCTGCAAATAGCAAAATCGTGGCGCGGCGTGGAAGAAGGACGAGAAGGCGCTGTAGTGCTTTCCTTGCAGTAAGTCGATCGACAAGTACAAAGGTGATCGTAATCAGTTGACTCTTCGCATGCGGTTGGTGGAAGATGCTACCGCACAGAAGAAGACTTGCACAAGCCGGCGATGCCCCAATGGCCGGAACGAGACTGACCTGGTTCCATTTTGCGAGCCAAAGTACTGTTGCGGTTTAGAATCTTAGTGAGCGAGGAGTCGGGAGCATCCTGCTCCCGAGGCGGGGCGAAAGTTGCCTGCCGCCGGAAGAAGCCATTGAAGGTCGAAATGTTGCGAGCATTTGAGCATGGGGGCATGCGGGCCGGGGCAGTGCCCGAGTCGATGATCGGTGCGGTCTACCAAAAGATAGTAGACGAGGGATCACTTCAAGCAATGGTGGATGCGCTGCACCGCATCCGCCCCGGGATCAATGTTCTTCTGTTCGGCGAGGACAGAACTGGTCTGCAAGGGAACTTCCTGATCCACCGTGGGCTCGAGAAGGATGCAGAGCGAGCTTATATGACAGGGCTTCGGCTGGACGATCCCTACATATCGCATCAATAATGGTCCGAGCCTCTCGGCCATTTATACGATGAAGCAGACCTGGCGCAGAGCGAACTTCCCGAGCGCTCGGCGTTGCACAAGGAATTCCTGGCTATCCGCACCGCATCGGAGAACGTCGTCGGCGCGGTCGTGCACAGGAGCGGTCCACGTCAGCTCGTGCTGGAGATCCGGTACGAGAAGAACGATCCCGATGCGCGTCGCGTCGTTCGGCGAACCTTGGAGGTGCTGACTCCGCACATTGTGCGGGTGGTCGAATTGGTTCGGGAGCGGCAGGCTACGGCGCTGGAAGGCCAGAGCGGCGATGCATTGCTCGAGTTCATACCCGTACCGGCCTTCGCGCTTGACGCGTGTTGTGTAGTCCGCGCACGCAACGATCATGCTGAGAGCATGATCCGGCACATGGACTGCCTTATCCTGGGAGCTGACGGCGTCTTGCACGCCCGGGACGCCAATCTCGATCTGCAGATAAAGTCCTTCGTTTCTACTGGGGGCGGGGAGTTCCGGCGGCCGGCCCGGTGCGTTCTCACCACCTTATCCTCGGACGGTGGGCGGATCTTTGCGTCTATGCATACCGTGCCACCATCGGGAACGCGCCCCGGCTTGATCCACGGCATGTCTCAGGAGGAGGGCTGGCGATGCCTGCTCGTGCTCGACGACGCCTCCAAGCCGATCCGCATGAATGCCGACGTGCTCTGGAAGGCTTTGGGCTTCACCGCCGGCGAGACTGACCTGGTCCAGGGGTTGATCGGCGGCAACACCATCGGGGATTGCGCGGCTGCACGTCGCGCCTCCAAGCAGAGCATGCGCAATCTGCTGCTCTCGGTGATGCGCAAGACCGGGACGCACCGGCAGACGCAGCTCGTCTCCCTTCTCACCAGGCTGGCCCTCCATGCGCGTGCTTGAACTGTCTGTTCTTCTCGCCGTCTCCAGTGTCATCATGTCCCAGGCGCAGGAGGCGCCGTTCCGCGGCGCCGGCGGCAGTCTGGGCATCGGCTTTGCGACCCAACACGCGCGTGGCATGCCATGGACATCAGCGGGTATTCCCCTGCTCCAGGCAGAGAAGGACGCTATGGCGTTCGGCCCCGCCGCATCCCTGGCCGGCGCCCTGGAGCTCGGGCGTCTCGGCGAGATCCCCGTTTTCGTCGAAATGTCGGCTTCGTTCCTGGCTGCCTCATCATCCTCAACTGCTCTTCACGATCTATCCGCGGGCAATAGGGTGCTGCTGGTGGCCGGCAGGCCGCAGGGGGTCATCGAGCTCGACGCCTCGGGCTCAGTGGCCTCATCGAGCGTCATCGCGCCCGCCACCGGCACGGCCACCGTGATCGCGAGCAGCACACCCAGCGGCGGGACCCAGGCCGTGTTCGCCCTCAACCGCAACGGTTCAAGCGGCGCCTACGCCGCGGTGGCCACGAGCGGTTCGCCCGAGACCTCGGCCGCCTACGGGGGCGTGCTCGCTCCTGAGGGTTTCGCCTTCGCCGGGGTGGGGGACATAAGCGGCACGATGCTACAGTCGAGCGTATCCCGCCACACTTTCCGCGGCGGGCTGGAGGCCATGTTCGCCACCTCTATACCGGCCGCAGAGGGGTGGAGCGTCGTCCCTCGGCTCGGCGCCGCTTACCGCTTCGCCGGAGAGGATGTTCGGCACGAGGTCTTGATCGACCCTGCAGAGGGTCCCGGAATTCCCGATCGCTTCCCTACAGTGGGACTGCGGACGCAGGAACGGATGGACACGCACATGGTGGGGCCACTCGCCTCTCTCTCGACCACCAAGGTCCTGGATACGCGCTGGAGCGCCACCGTAGGGGTGGACGCGGGGTGGCTGCTGACCTCGACGCAGTGGCGTATGGATGCCACCGGCATTATGGAGGGGATGGCCGATATCGGTCTGCCGGGGCAGGAGGGGACCAGCTGGGGCGGCACTGGCTTGTTCCGCCTCAAGGGCGGGGTGTCGTTCGTGGCGGATAATGGAACGGTGTTCTCGCTCAATGGACAGGTGGAGCATCTCACCGCGGTTCCCACCACTTCAACGAGTGGGGACACCGCCGCTTCGGGCAGCGGTCCTCTCAACCTTGATCTGCCTGCGCGTTCGCCCGGGATAACCACCCTGACAAGCACGCCTACATTTGGCTATGCTGTGTCCGTGTCGCTGAGTCGCAGGTTCTGATTTGAGGATATGGCGTTCCGCCACCTGCACATGCTGCCCGCTCGTCTCCAACCGTGGAGCGGCCCGCATATTTCCAAGACCTGCGGCGTCGCTCAGGCCTGCCGCGAGCAGTCGATCGTGACGCCGTCCACCACGATGACGAGACTGGCGTGATAGCTGTTGGCGCCGATGATGGCGGTGCCGAGGATGGTCTCAACTCCCGGCTGCAGCGAAAAGGAGCCGGCCTGACGGTTGACGGAGCGGCCACCTCTTCCTTCCTGCACGACCTCGAAGCTGTAGTCGCCTGACACCATGCTATCGGAGACCGCGATGCCGCGAATCTCCACCATGCCATTGCCGAGGCGTTCCTGCACCCCGCACCGGACACCGCTCTCGTTCGAGGTCTTGAGCATGAATGGCACTCCGCTGCTCGCCTGAGCGAACGCCGCGGCGCCGAGGACCGCCAGGAGCAGCCCGGCCTCGCGGACGTTCGTGACGGTCCTGGCCATGACTACTTGAGCCCGAAGTGCAGATGCACCCCGCCGGTGCCGCCACTGGAGCCGTCCCTGGTCATGCCTGAGTGCAAGGCGTCTACCTGCACGCTGCCCATGGCGGAGTAGTCCTGCATCTGTACGTGGACCCGCTCGTGGCCGTCGCCGATCTGCACGATCGATGAGGTGACCTGTTTGCCCGTCTGCACGGTGCTGGCGGAGTTCTCATTCCGCGCTGGAAGGTCGACGACCAGCCGCTTTCAAGCTGCACCGTAACGGCAGAGTTGTGCGTGCCCTTCTGGCTGGTGACCGAGACGTTCTGCGCCATGACCGGCGTGCTGATTAGCATGGCGGCTGCGATGGCGAGTTTGGAGTTGAGTTTCATTCCGATCTCCCTTGGAGGAGACACATCCCCCTGGGGGAAGGTCTATTGACATGAAGAAGGCCGGCGAAGGGATGCCCTCCCTCGCCGGCCCTCCCACCTATTTTCCAGAACTACTTCTGGATGGTGAGGGAGGTGTTGCCGGCACCGTGCTGGTAGGTCTCGGACCAGTGGTCGTCGCCGAACTGCTTTGTCTGGGCCGAGTTGCGGCCGTACTGGTCAGTCAACGAGAAATTGCCGTCGCCGTCCTGAATCGTGGCGGCCTCGTTCTCGCCCTTCTGCCCGGTGCGCGACTCGTTCCAGCGACCGTCCTGGCCGGTGTAGCTGAAGTTCTCGCCGGTCTGAACGGTCAGCTGACCGTTCTTGTAGCCGTACTGCTCGACGATGGACACGTTCTGAGCCTGTGCTGCACCGGTGGCGAGCAGGACGGCGGCGACGGCGGTGGCGATGATCTTGTTCATGATGCTTCTCCTGTTGATATCCCTCGGACCATTCCGGGGCGGTTCGTGTCGTGGAGCTCGTTTCTCCCTCGAGACACCCCATTCCTAGAGCGGCGGCCGCGGACCCGTCCCGCTGTATGGCATCATGGCGGCAGGTGATGGATGGGCTGGGGCGATGCCGGTCGTTCGCTGGACCACCACGGCAAGCTATGGACCAGGTTGGAAATTGAGCAAGTCCCATCGATGTCCTTGCCAAATGCAGGACGCATTGCTGCACATGACGTTTGGCACATTGCGATCGCCGGTGCGTGGCGCGGAGTATCGCGCCTCATCCGTCAGCAAGGAGGATCGAGATGAGAAAGATCGTAATAGGAGCAGGAGTGGCGATGGCGATCATCGTCGCACCGGTGCAAGGACAGATGTTCCGGCCGGCAATGGATGGCGTGGTCGCACGATGCCTGTCCTACGGTGCCGCCAATTGCAGCTCGTCTGCCATGGACTACGCCGATCGGGGGCGGGCGGACGCCGATAGGCTCTCGCGCCGTCTTTACGATATGTCGCGGAGCCTCGACAGGACGCGTTGCGAGCACATCATGGAGGCGCTGCAGGCCTTGCAGGAGAGCGCCAGTCGCGGCATGCAGCAGCGCATGGCAAGGTGGATCGAGGATGGCTGCGGCGCTGGCACGGTCCGAACCTCCAGCTTCGGGGACAATGATGGCGAAGATGATGGCGGGAACGGACCCATCGATCCAGCCCCGGAAGGACCGCATTACCCCCAAGGACCAGGCAAGCCAGGTGGTCCCAACCATCCGGGCAGCCCCCATCACCCCGGTCTCGGCGGACCCACTCGTCCTGCCAGCCCTGAATGGCCAGACATGCCGTCCTGGCCGGAATGGGATGAGGGCATTGACGGTCGGAAGAAGTGAGCCAATAGGCAATCCAATAGCCGCTCGTCCATCTGCCCGATCAGCGCACAACCTCGGTGCGAGCAGCTCCGGGGTTATCTGCACTTCCCTAAGAGCTGCTTCACGGCGAGGCCGGGGTCCTGGGCGATTAGAAGCGCGCGGTGTGAAATAGGCGTCAAGTTCGATGACGACTTCAGGCCGGCGCGATCGCACCGCCAAGCCATTGCAGCCGTTCTGGTTGGTCGAACCTGCCGGAAATTCTGGCACTCGGCGGCAACGTTTTTCCGAGCGGGGCAGTGGGCTCACGCACTCTCGCTTGGTCGCGAACTGCAGGTTCTTCCGGCGGTGGCGGGGGGCTCGCCCCTGGTGCGCTTCACAATGATCTTACATCGAAGGGCGCGCAAACATGCGGGCCAATCCGGCTTGCCGTCTCCGCAGGCCCCTGGTTGCGGCCTGGTGGGTGGCATGGGCGCAGATCGCGTGCACTGGCTTTTTGTCCAGCTCGAGATTGCTGGCGAGCGCTTCGAGAGATGCGCAACCGCCGCCTTGTGGGTTGCCAAGGGTCCAATGCCGCTGCATGGTTCCGCCCGCTTGTCATGGCGCCATTCCCGTCACCACGTCCAAAGCAGGCGTCGCGGCGCCTCGAAAAGCGGGTTCGGCCCTGGATGCTGTCTCGCGCCGGGCGCTTGCCTCCGGCGCGAGGGGGCAGGTTTGCTGTGTTTTTGAGAGGCTTGGGCGAGGCGTGCCGGTCAGGTGCCAGTGGCAAAAACTGCGATGACGTCCAGCCGCGGACAACGGCCGCGTAGCGGGCAAATGAGCGATACCGCCCCTCGAACAACGGCCGGTTAGCCGGGGAATGTTCGATAACGCCCCTTGCCGGACACCGCGGCGAACCGGCGACCCAATCCTCTCTCACCACAAGGGCGTGTCGCGGGGCAGGGGCTGGAGTGCATTGGATGGCCCCGGTACGGCAGAGCTCTCCGGCCAAGCCCACGCTGCATGGGGCGTGTGGTACGCTCGACATCGGCGGCAGCATCGCTGGGGGCCAGGCTCTTACTTCCGTGCCGGCCACGCAACGATGGCTCAAAGGCAACGCCGCGGTTTAGGGTCATGGTAATCTTGGCGGCGCCATAGTCCTTTTCAAAATCGGGAAGCCGATCTGGAGGACATTGCGCGATGCAAGGCAGGATACTGACGGCCTTGGCCATCCTGGCGCTGACCACAAGCCCGGCGCTCGCCGATGACTGGATCGTAACTCGGCTGCGCGGCGGCGTATTCGTGCTGACCTATGGACAATGGGAGCAGCTGGTTCGGGGCAGTGTGGTTTCGGACGACCGGGTGATCAAAAGCGCGCCCAACGGCCGAGCTACCTTCGTGCGCAACCTCGAGACGGTGGAACTGGGACCCGACACCACGGCTCAGATCGCCGATGTAGGCGGCTTTACGACGGTCTACAATCATGCCGGTACAGTCGGGGTGGATGCCGAGGCCCGGAACGTACAGCATTTCGCGGTGCAGACCCCGTTTCTAGCTGCCGTGGTCAAGGGTACCGCCTTCGTGGTGCAGTCCAATGAGGTGCAGTCCAGGGTGGCGGTCACGCGCGGCAATGTCGAGGTGAATGACGAGCGCCACGAGAGCACCATCAGTCTGGGCGCCGGTGAGGAGGTTTCCTCCAGTGAACAGCCCATCACCAGCGCCGATATTGTGCCCGTCTCGCCTGGCACGCCTCGGCCCCCGAACCCCGAGGTGGCACTGCCGCCGACCCGGGTCGGCGGCAGTGCCCCGGGGCATGTCGCAGCGGGGTTCTCTTACGTCAACGCATCCGGCGATCATGATGGTGGTTCTCCGGGAAATAGCGGCAACGCCCCTGGTCACGGTGGAAGTTCTCCGGGCAATAGCGATAGCGCCCCCGGCCACGGCGGAGGTTCTCCTGGCAACAGCGGCGACCCCCCTGGCAACAGCGGCGACCCCCCTGGCCACGGCGGAGGTTCTCCGGGCAATAGCGGCAACGCCCCCGGCCATGGCGGAGGTTCTCCGGGCAATAGCGGCAACGCCCCCGGTCACGGCGGAAGCTCTCCCGGAAACACCGGCAATGCTCCTGGCCAGTCTGGCGACCGCGATGGCGGGAGCGGCAATGGCGGTGATGACGGCAAGAGCGGTGGCAACGGCAAGGGCAAGGGGAACTGATTGACCCGGAAAGGTGCTCCAGTTTACCCATGGTGTGTGGATCTCTATCCATGCACTTGCAGCTTCTCTTTGTGATCCGCGATCACGGGGCCGGACGCCAGGCGAACTTCAGTATCCGGGGGAGAGCCACCGGCCGGGATGTGGGCGGCGGGGGGCTAGACCTGCGGCCACAGGCGCGGGTGCTCCGATGTCAGCGGGGACAACTCCGCGAACTGGCTGGCGGGGTGTGCCCGAAAGCCAAGATGCTGACCAAGCCATCTCCTCCTGACGCCGCATGGGTGTTGATGGAAAGACACGCTGTGCGGGTGCATTTGCCAACAGGTGCTTCACGCCGAGCGGGAAGCCCGCAGTCAAAGGGAACGCTCGCCTTTAAAAACGTGATCGGCTCCAAGGGAACGAAGCCGGGCACGATCTGTTGAACGCCTACAGGTTTGCACCTGTGACCTCCAAAGGCCACTTCGCCCCGGTTACCCGCCGGGGCCTTTCTTTTTGGAGCGAAGGGAAGTCGCAAAGTCAGAATGCACGGTGATCGCAGGTTTGCCTTGCGAGCGTCGATGGGCAGAAATGTCGGCCGCAATCGTCAGCAATGCCGGCGCTGGCCCCGGGATGCAGTGGATAGCGCGGAGGCAGCTCGGTTGCGGCGTTTGCTGCCTCATCGACCCGGTCGGAGCCGATTACCTTTTCGGGTAGGCTTAACAGCAGCGCCCTGAAGGCGTGCAGCTCGCAGGTCCTCGAAACAACAAGCAGAATAGGTGCCGGTGGTGATGTGCAGCGGCAATGCGGGTACGCCCGATTGCTCTCAGCGCCAAGCCGAGAGAGCAGGCGAGAACATCAGTTCAACGCTGCTCAAACATTCGCGGCTCTGCGCAGCCTTCGCACAAGAGATCTCTCTGAGGGCTAAAACACCCTCTGCAGTCTCTTACAGACTACAAAGGTCATCTTGGTAGTACTCACTCCAGAGAGCCTCGTCACTGCCATTCCGGCACGGTTCTCTGGAAGTCTGCGCTGCGCCAAAGCAAGTTGTGTATCGAGTCGCCCGGTATAACCTTCATCACGCCTCCTCTCATATCATACGAAGTGGAGACTATACGATGAAATTGTCTGTTCTTTAACTCACGGACGCCTTCTCCGTCGGCGGTTCCAGCGTTTCCCTTGCTCAGGATGGCCCTCGTTGATGATCCGGTTATGGAAGGTTGTCTGATCAATGAAAGCGGATACCGGACCGAGACTGGTGTCACAAACCCGATGTCGGAACCGCTGGCGGATGAAAGCAGCGAAGAAGACAAGTCCCAACCGACGATTGCGTAGTCGACAATGACTGCGGTGTGGTCGAGGGCGCTGTAGAGGTGCGGGGGACTGATCCTGCGCAGCGCCGCAACGGCCAATGCCGGGCAGCGGCCGTTTTCTCCACCGACCGAGGTTAACAATTTCGCACGCGTGCTCACCTGACTGCGGTGAACATGCTGGACCGGGCGCATCTTCTGGCTGAACCGCGTGCTATGGAGCGAGGCGGAAGAAAACGGCTCTTCGGACTCCGGATGTGAGCGGCATCGGCATGGCTGGGGGTCAGCGTTTAAGCCTTTCTTAACCTGCCCTCAGCTTACCATGCCGGTCAAAGGGGGACTGTTTTCGATGAACATTGCTGTTGCAAAACCCGGAAAGGGGAGTCTTCCCAGAGGATGGATTATCCTTGGACTTGCGAGTGCCAGTTGGGGCGTCGTTGGCGGGGCGAGCCTCGTCATATTGCGCCTGTTCATGCACTCGCCAGGCTAGTGAGCGGGCGGCCTGGTTACCTGCGATTGGAAGAGCAATTCCGCACCGTCACTTTACATGAAAGTCGCTCAAGAGTTGCGTCTGCGCGAGCGAGAGGACAACCGGGAAATCCACGGGAACCGAGCCCCAGGAAACGGGACCATCTGCACAACGGTGCTGACCTTGGGATTGCTATCCATATCTTCAAGGCGTTGCAAATTGATCCTGCCGCCGAAACCTTGTGGCCGTGCCGCAGGCTGTCTGCTTGCAGGCGGAACATGGTCATGCTTTCCTTGATCCTGGGGGCAGGGAGCGTTGAAGAGCACGTGGATCATTTCGAGGATTGCACTAGTCTCGGCCCTGCCGTTGGTCGGGTTCAGCATCTATGTGACTGCGTGGCTGCTGCCACAGTCCTGGAGCAATCTGGTGGGCGGCAGAGCCGACCTTGCTCCAAGCGTGCTGCTGATCATAGCGACCCTTTGGGCGATCATCCCTGCGATGGTGAGCGTGCGTTATGACAACCAGATCTGGCAACGGGCTGTCGTTGACTGGCGGCAGAAATACAGTCTCCTTTTCGCCTGTATCTCTCTTACGGTCTCAACCGTTGTCTACCTGATGGGATCCCTGCTGCTGGTCTTGAGCCACTGAATGCGCCCGAACCGGTGGGCGCGCGACGCAGGGGCGAGGTTCCTTGATCCCCTTGCTGCCGCGTTAAGCAATGCCCTGGCAAGTGCGTCGACCTCACCATCGTGGTACGGCTTGCCTGCTGACAGATGCTGACCATCAGCTTCGAAGCCGCCCCGGATAAGCGTGCAAATCGCCTCGCTATTGGTCGGAACGGGGCTTTGGTCCAGCCGCCAGCGGGCTACGGCAGCAGTCAGGTCAGGGGGGATAGCCATTTCCGAGCGCGGGTTCCCCTGGATGAAAAGCAGCTCGGGAGACAGTCATGTTTCCGGCATTAACCCCGCGAGCTGCCAATCGAGGTTGGACTGGTGGCCTGATGCTGACAAGTTGCTCAACAGAGCTAGTCCTGCTCGGCTAGGACAACAGAGCCAGCCGCTTGGTAACCGGGAATTGGTTTGACGCACTTGCCCGTGAGCTAAGCCTTTCGGTGTAGACATCGACCGGCCAAATCAGAGAGCGTCCGAACAACTCGTCGACCCAGCGCGACAATGCTGTTGCGGAGCATTGAAGGGCAGTTTCCACCGGTAAGCACGCGAAAACGTGCGATCGAAGACGCGCGCGTAGCCTCCCCCGTGGATGGATAATCCTGGGCCTCGCAGCTGCAAGCTGGGCCGCAGTCATCGCTGCCGGGGTCGCATTCTACCTCATTGCACGGCTGTTCTAGTGTCTGTCGCCAAGAGAACCGCAATGGCTGGCACAGGCGACGGCGCCGCTCGGGAA
This sequence comes from Devosia sp. RR2S18, assembly GCF_030177755.1. NCBI lineage: Bacteria > Pseudomonadati > Pseudomonadota > Alphaproteobacteria > Hyphomicrobiales > Devosiaceae > Devosia > Devosia rhizosphaerae. The sequence continues at coordinate 2,617,865 of NZ_CP126539.1, read as the reverse complement.
ACGTTCAGCCATCCTGGCTGCCTCGACCCCGCTGCTGTCCGCCCTCGTGCTCGTTGCCGCTAAGGGGCCAGTTTCGACTGCGGCCCTCGGTCAGGATGTCCAACAATCCAAGGAAAACGATGAGTGGTGCAAGAAAAACCCACATGGCGGCGATCCAGATTTGATCCCGAAGGTTCCGTGAGCCAAGGGCGGTCATCATGCTGATCTCGATACAAAGTAACCGGCCGTGATCGTCCGCTGGCGATCTCGTGGGTGTTCAAGGCGTGTGCCGAGCCCATGGCGACGAATTTTTCCGGGGAGTGTTCTGCTATGGGATAGAACTCCAGATCTGCGTCTTTGCCCGGAAGCTGCGATTGCCGCAGGCCTGAGTGTGGGAAGCTTCACGTCCCCGCCAGCCCCAGCAAAAACCGTCCTGCAGGCGTGGTATCGACTTGGTTAAGCGGGGTCATTGTTGGACAATGTGCCTGTGCCGACCTCGCAACTGCGGAAGCTTGAACGACTAGCGGCCGCCATGGCTGCGATTGCTTAGGGCATGAACAGCGCCGACGATGATCAGCAACGGTGCGAGAAACACCAACATCCCAGCCGTCCCAAGCCGCTGCCAGATAGACGTCGTTTGAGCTCTACTCATCAAGCTCTCCTCGTTTGAACGAGAGAGCTTGGAAACGCCAATACGGACATGATCGAGCCTCTCGCAGATTGCGGGAACCGGATCGCATGTGGCGATCACGTGGGCGTTCCAGGCTTGCGCCAGGCTCGGGGGAATAGTTGCACATCAAAGAGCAGTTGGTCAACCGCCTGCCAGCCGCCTCCGCGCTCGCTTCTGAGATCAACGCAATTTTAGTCTCAATTTTAAGTCGGTGTTTGTCATCTCACGGGGTTCGAGGTGGCGTTGGAGCGAAGAATCATCTTGGGTGCGCGCACGAATGGTGGAGGAGCGCCGATTGCTGGAACGCCTTTACGAAGTTCTGCGGCGCTGGGGTTACCCGGAACAAGGGCTGGACTGGCTCCGCCGACACAGGTTGCCGATCATTGTCGCGATGGCTCTGCTTTCATGGGCACTGTTTGTCGGCGTTGGCTGGCTGATCTGGTCTATCATTGGCGCCTTGGCCGCGCTCGGCTGATTGCTGCGCCGGCTCGCCTTTGGCGGCGCCGGACAAGGACCTCAGCAGCCGCGTGGCCGCTGAGCTCATGCGCAGGTACCCGAAGAGAGATTTCTTCCGCTTCGATGCGCTCCGACACCTTGCCCTGATCTTTTGCCGAATGCTTTCGCTAACCAGATGCCGGTCCGATATTGCACGCTCTCGGACAAGGCCTCTTTGCCGGGGAATGTCCGATAAACCAAGCTGTTGAACTACCGCCTCTATACAGGGATATGCTCGAAAATCACCTAGTACCTCGCGGAGCCCGAAGCCGTTTCGCCTCGGCGCACATGCACGACAAATTGCCGTTATCAGATGAGGTGGATGGCTCCCGCTTCCGGCATCTCAGTGCCACAATGGACTTGCTGTCAGGCAACCCAAGCTAGGGAGTCATCCGCCATGCAGATTACCACCAAAGGCCTTGATCTGGTCAAGCGCATTTTCCAGGTTCATGCCGTTGACGCGTCGGGTAGTGTCGTCGTGCGCAAGGCGCTGCGGCGATCCCAAGTTCTACCATTCTTTGCAAAATTGCTGCTGCCTGATTGGGATAGAGGCATGCGGAACTTCGCACTATTGGGCTCGAGAGCTGACAGCTCTTGGCCATGATGTGCGCTTGATGCCCCAGCCTACGTGAAGCCTTATGTGAAGCGCGGCAAGAATGATGCGGTGGATGCAGAGGCGATCTGCGAAGCGGTGACGCGTCCTACCATGCGCTTCGTTGCCATGAAGTCAGCCGAGCAGCAGGCCGCCCCATCGCTTCACCTCGCTCGTAACCTGCTGGTCAAGCAGCGTACCCAGTGGTCAACATGAACCGCGGGCTCCAAGCCGAGATTGGCATCGATCTCCCTGAAGGTGTGGAGCGGGCGCTCGGCTTGGCGAGCCAGATCGCCGCAAGGGAGGCAACGCTTGAGGTGCCGGCGTTGGCAATGCAGATCCTGGGGCTCCCTTCCGAGCAAGTGCTCGATACTCATGTTCGGCTCTAGCCATTGATCGTTCAATCCTTGCTTGGCAAAGAACGCATGACGTAGCGCGGCGGCTATCAAGAATACCCGGCGTAGACCCAGTCGGGGCGAGAGCATTGGCGGCTTCGGTTGCCGATCCGGGACAGTTCCGCTCGGGTCGAGAATTTGCTGCCTGGCTGGGGCTCACCCCATCCCAGAACTCCAGCGGTGGTAAGGACCGGCTCGAGCGAATCACGAAGATGGGCAACCTATATCTGAGGAAGCTTCTTGTGATCGGGGCGACATCTTTGATCTGCCGGGCGCCGCATAAACCTGAGACGGCGGATCCGCGCCTCCTCGCTTTGTTTGCTAGGAAACCGGTGAGTGTGGCGAGCGTAGCAATGGCGAACAAGATGGCACGGATCGTCTGGGCGATCATGGCTTGCGGCGGCACCTATCAAGCTCGCCACACGCCAAGCCTGGCCATGTGAAACAGAGAAAAACAACAGATCGAGACGAGCGATCTGTTCATGAAGTTGTGAGAGCGACGCGATGTGACGGCAACACCGGTTAAGCCGGGAAAAGGGACAACCCGTCAAATGTCCGAGGCGTTAGAGCCTGCTTATCAGATTGGGACCCCGTTCGCCGACCCCATCAGGGCCAGCAGTCACCAATGGCTGTAACAACCGGCGGGACAGAAGACTGCACCCGACCGATAGGCCAGAACCTCGAATTACCTCTTGCAATGCGGGAGCCATCCACAGAGGACATTCTCCGGCGATAGAGGCCTTTTCGGGTGATTGTGGTACCAATTGTCCGCATGCGGCGGGGCGTCTCCGAAGGTTAGTATCTGCTTGTCCGATGGCTTCAACTGGTTATTGACGGGCGTAGGCGTCCTCGTAGCGTATGATGTCGTCTTCACCGAGATAGGGCCCGGTCTGCACCTCGATCAGCGTCATTGGCAGCTTGCCCGGATTTTCTAATCTGTGCCTGACTCCAAGAGGAACGTAGACGGACTGGTTCTCAGTTACGAGCTTGACCTCATCGCCAACCTTGACCCGGGCTGTCCCTTCGACCACAATCCAGTGCTCTGACCGGTGGTGGTGAGACTGGAGGCTCAAGACCCCTCCCGGCAACACGACGATGCGCTTGACCTGGAAACGGCTCGAGAGCGCCAAGGTCTCATACCAGCCCCAAGGCCGGTGGTCGCGCGGAGAGGCTTCGGCCTGGCGGGCGCCTTTAGCCTTGAGTACCGAGACCGCCAGCTTCACGTCTTGGCTGCGAGACGCATCAGCGACGAGAACGGCGTCAGGTGTGGCAATGGCGACGATGTTGTTGAGGCCAATGCCGACGATCTCGATCCGGTCGTCTTCGGAGCGCAGCAGCGTATCGGCACATTCGATAGCCGTGGCATTGCCGGAGAGGGCAACCCCGTTCTCATCTGGTCCGGAGGCTCTCAGCACTGCGTCCCAGCCGCCTAGGTCAGACCAGCCGCCCGAGAAAGGAACCACGGCGAGGTCGTCGCTCTTTTCCATGACTGCGTAATCGATGGAGATGTCCTCGGCTCGGCTCCAGGCAGCTGGATCAAGCCTCAGGAAGCCGAGGTCGGGCTTGGCATCGGCAAGTGCAGCCTCGACAGGGTCCATTAGGGCAGGGGCGTACTGGCGGAACGACTTGATCATCGTTGCCGCCGAAACTAGGAAGATGCCGGCGTTCCAGAGACAGGTACCGGATGCAATCATCTCCTGTGCGCGTTCGGGCGTTGGCTTTTCGATGAAACGCAGGAGATCGATTGGCGCGGAGACTTCACCGGGCTCCTCCGCGAGTTCGAGATAGCCATAGCCCGTCTCGGCATAGCCAGGGGTAATGCCGAAAGTGACAATCTTACCATGCTCCGCAGCTGGCCGCGCGATCTGAACCGCCGCTCGGAAAGCTACAGGATCAGGCACAACGTGGTCTGAGGGTGCGATCAGCATCAGCGCTTCGGAATCGCTGCGCTCGAGCCAGAGTGCTGCAGCGAGGATCGCCGGTGCGGTATTGCGGCCTTCCGGCTCAATCAATATGGCGCCCGGATCGATGTCCACCTTCTGCAACTGCTCAGCCACGATGAAGCGGAAATCGGCATTGGTAAGCACCAGCGGCAATCCATATCCTTCTCCGGAGAGCCGGCGCGCTGAAGCTTGGAAAAGGCTCTCATCACCCACGAGGGGCACGAACTGCTTTGGATAAGACTTGCGCGACAGAGGCCACAACCGGGTACCGGATCCGCCAGAGAGGAGAACAGGAGTGATCATGGGCTGTGTTGACCTATCCAAAGATGAGTTTTCGCGCGTTTGTACCAGGCTGATCGGAGGGCGGATGCGTTCTGCTTGAGGAACCACTGGTAAGTTTCTGCAATGCCTCGCTCAACCGATGCCGGCCCACCAGCCCAGTGGGCGTGACGTCTCACATCCATCAGCTTGCGCGGCGTACCATCGGGCTTGCTGATGTCAGACCGATCCGGCCTTTGTAGCTTGCGATGCTCGCCACGGTTTCCGCGAGCTCCCGAATGGTGACATCGCTGCCCGAGCCGATATTGGATATTGCTGAGCATCGGCTCGGTCTCGCGTGAATAACTCTCCTGATCGAGATTAAGCACGAAGAGAATACGACGTCAGCCCTCATCACCGATCCATTTGAATAAAGTTTTAGCGAAATTGCGCACCAAACGGCAAACCCCCGGCTGCATTCTCAAGCCATCAACTTATGAGGGATGGCTTCGATGAACACCAAGTTTGCTTCTGTGCTGACCGGCTGCGCTCTCGCCCTGGTCATAACCTCCACCGGAACAGCTGTGGCCTACGCGCCGAGCAATGTAGGTTTACCCATGCGCACCGACATGCACATCGCCGCGCTCACACCCTTTGCCATGCAGGTCTTCTGCGCCAAGAACCGCAACCAGTGCACTGGCGGATCCGGCGAGGCCGGTCAGGTCAGGATGACCCAGGATGTCTTGGCTGTGCTGCAGCAGGTTAATATTCACGTCAACGCTACCATCAAGCCGCGCAATGATGTGCGTGACAGCTGGCAGGTCAATCCTCAATATGGGGATTGTGAAGATTATGTCCTGACCAAGCGGGCGCAGCTGATCCGCCAGGGCCTCCCCTCCGGAGCCCTCCGCATTGCCTATACCCATACAAGAGGCGGTCAGGCCCATGCCGTTCTGGTGGTCAAGACCACCAAGGGAGATTACGTGCTGGATAACCTTACCAATTCGATTAAGTCTTTGGCCGCATCGGGATATCGCATTCGCACCATGTCCTCTCCGAACCCGACGCGCTGGGTTGCCGGATAAGAGCAATGCATTGGTGACTGATGAGAAGGGGTGCCGCAGCGCCCCTTTTTATTTGCTTACTGCATGATGATTTGGCGCAACCAAGCTGGTTTGATCCCGTTGCATGGCAGTCGGCCGGTAAATGCTTAAAGCTTCGTAAATTTGGAATTGACTGCGTGGCGTAGAGGTTTTACCACTGATCGTGCGGCAAAGGATGCGAGGACACCATGCGTAAAGTGCTTAAGACTTTCTTTGTTGCGGGGCTGTTGGGCTTGTCGTCAATAGCTGGTGTGAACGCGCAGACGCTTGAAGATGCAGTGGAGCGTGGCAGGGCACTGTTCACCAATTGCGAGGTCATAGACCTGGACCTTGAAGAGCCGCTGGTGCAGCCGCTTGAAGATATCTCGAACTGCTGCGCAGTCGAATATCTCGAACCGGCTTTACAGGAATATTCAGCCTATGTGGCCGAACTGGTCGCTGCTGGATCGATTACTGAAGCCGAAGCGCTGGCGCTCTTTCAGAAATTGCGCGATATAGCTCGCGAGTTGGGCTGCGGCGATGTGATCGATGCGCTCTTCGAGCAGCTCTTTCCCGACACCGCGTTCGTCGGGGCGGTTCCCGCATTTTCGGGTATCGGCGCGGGAACTGCGCCAGGAGGTGGTGCGGGGCCCGTGGTTTTGGCTCCTCCTGCTAGCCCCTGAGAGCTATTCTGAAAGTGATAACCTAGGAATGGCCTGCTCCCACTGGCCATTCGTCACTAAGTATGTTGACCATGAATGTGCTGTTGGTCTTGGCTATCGGGTGAGTTGTGGTCTTAATGAACAGTTAGCCTTTGGCGAAGGCGGTTGGTGAGGAGTAGTCTGGTGAGTAGCGCCGAATCTTTCAGCGAAGCAGAACTCCGCCAAGGCTCGATTGCCTTGGTAGCGGATGGCTTCAGAAGCGGCGACTTAGCGGCTCTCAATGATAACTTGGCCTCGCCCGGTTCGACGGAGCAATTCTGGCTTGAATCTCCCTCAGATATCGAGGTATCAAGCGCTTTCTTCGGATGGCAGGGGCGGGTCAAGCGAGCTTTCGACATAGTGGGGGCGGCTGCTGCGTTGGTCTTGCTCGCGCCTTTCCTGATACTGGTCGCGGCAGCCATTCTATTCGAAAGTCGTGGCCCGATTATCTTCGTGCAGCGGCGCGAAGGAAGAGATAATGAGCCTTTTTGCGCTCTTAAGTTCCGCACCATGAGCGCGGAACTTTGCGATCCGAGCGGAGTGCGCCAGACCATTGAGGGCGATCCTCGGGTGACGCCGTTGGGCAGCTTCCTTCGCCGGACGAGCATCGATGAATTGCCTCAGCTTCTCAACGTGCTTAGGGGAGAGATGTCACTGGTGGGGCCGCGCCCGCATGTCAGCGATATGCTCGCTGGGGGCATCTCATATCGCGAACTTGTGCCATATTATGATCGACGCTTGCTAGTGCGTCCCGGTCTCACCGGGCTAGCACAGGCTAGGGGTCTTCGCGGACCTACGGTTGATAGCTCGTTAGCTAGGCGTCGAATAGACTGCGATCTTTTCTATGTTCAGAACTTCAGCCTTTGGCTCGACATTAAAATTATTGCTATGACCTTTAGGCAGGAATTTGGTGGTGGCTCAGGCGCCTGACTGTGGCATACAAGCTACACGGAACGTGCTACCAACCTAAACGGCGTTCAGTTCCAAGGGTTTGGCCCCGCAGTGCTGACGGCGCATGTCCGCCGGATTGGACGCCAGCAAACCCTTGCGCGTTTGATGTTTGTTTCACAATATCGCTCAAACAAGGCATCACTGACCCACATCGCTTTTCGATCTCGACGATCACGTCAAAGCCCTGAGGCGGGTGGCCGGACAGCGCAAGACCAGGTTCAAGGAGTTCGAACGGGTTGGCTGGGCCTTCACCTTCGCTGCCGCTGCCTACAATCTGGTGCGGTTGCCAAAGCTGATTGCGGAGATCCGATGATGGCAAAGGTGCCTGCCTTTGCGAAGGCCTTCGCCGGCCGCTGGCGCATCGTCGAAATGGATGTCTGGGACAACAATGTCCTCGATCTCGTCGAACCAGCGCACCTCACTTTTGAGGCCCGGCGGACGGCGAAATCGCCTTCGGCGCGCTCAAAGGCTTCCTCGACGTTCGCTACGGCGCCCGTGACGGCGCCGCCTGTTCTGAGTTTTCATGGCAGGGCTACGACGACAACGACCCAGCCTGCGGCCGCGGCTGGGTCATGATCGGCACTGCGGGTCGCCTCGTTGGCCACTTCTTCATCCACAAGGCCGATCACTCAGGCTTCAACTGCGAACCCGACTGATTTCTTCAACGCCCTGCTTGAGTCTCACCCGATGCGGTTCCCAGTTTGAGTTTCTCTCAAACCTGCGCATAATACCCCCCATATTTCCGCCGGTAGGCTAAACGGGATTCACTAACCTGGTTCAACACTACGAGAGCCTGAGCATCGGGAGCAGATACTCTAATGCTGTCTAGTGCTGACTTGGCGTCCCGCTGAGCTGTACTAGCCCATTTAGTAACGAAAACCACCGTATTGGCCAAAGGCGCTATATAGAGGGCGTCGACCACCGGGCCGACGGGCGGCGTATCGACAACGATGATGTCGAAGGTTCTCTTGGAGTCTTCTATCAAGCGCTCGAAAGCTGGCAATGATACCAGATCGTCAGTTGGAACACCGCTTCGGTTGGAGCCGAGCAGCAAAGTGGCGTTGGAGAGGGGGTCACTCGTGATAACGGCTGCGATCTCCGGGGCATCTTCCGGCGCGGCACTGAGATACTCGAGAAGCCCCATCGAAGGATCGACCCCTACCTGACGATGAATTCCCGGCTTGCGTAGATCTGCATCGATCAACAGTACTCGTCTGCCGCCCGTCGCATAGGAGCGGGCCAAGGACACTGCCGTTGTGGTTTTGCCCTCGTTAGGTTCGGTGGAGGTGACCATGATGACCTGCGACTGTTTGGCCGTAGAAGACGCGTTCATAGGAGGACGCCACTGGTCTATCGCGGCGCGGAGGCGGCGCACGGCTTCCGCGAAAGCTGACATCGGAGCGTGGACTATCATTGCAGATATCTCGGCGGCGGTGCCCTTCTGCCGAGGAATTGCTGATGGCATTCTTGCCTTCAGCACTGCTTCTGCTTGTTCTGCACGGGTGAAACCGCCGATCAGGTTCTCATAGACGAAGGCGAGAAGCACACCTAGTCCAAATGCGGCAAGTCCGGCCGACGCCAGAATAAGAGCAGGGTTTGGGAAAACCGGCCGGGCGCTTGGCAGGGCAGGGGACACGATGCGGCTGTCGGCGACCTGCAGGCTGGCACGAGTTGCTAAGTCCCGCTCCAGGCTTAGCAATCGTTGATACTGTTGACGGGACAGGTCGGCGCCTTGCTGCAGATCAAACAGCTCGGTGAGAATGTCGGCCGAGAGGCCGCTCGAAGCAATCGCGCTGCGCAGTTGCTGACGTGTTTGCTGTTCCTCTTCCTGATTTTGGGCAACTTGAGCTTCGAGAGCGTTCACTTCGTTGACGGCGGCGGCGCGAATCTGTTCATCGATGCTGGCTAGTTCAGCCTCCAGATCCAAAGCTACTGCCGGTGAGGCGGTGGTGATCTGTTGGGAAAGGCGTTGCCGACGCTGCCCGAGTTCTATGGCTGCTTGATTTTGCAGATTCTGCACTATACCGGCAAAATTGTCTTCCGCTAGGCTCGCTTCGAGGCTGTCCGCCCGTACCGCCGACTGCGTGCGCGCTTCACTAAGCTGGCCAATCTCCGCCTGCATTCGCGCGAGGTCAGTGCGTCCGGTATCAGCGACGATACGAGCCATATTGCTTTCAATATAGAGGTCGAAGGCGCCCTCAGAAGCTACAATGTTTTGTCGAGCGTCCGCCACTTGCTCCTGCATGATCTGGCGTGCGGACAAGACGTTATCGATCTTGGAGCGGAGCTGCTCATCGACGTAGGCTTGCGCGACTGCATTGGCGAGTTCCGCTGCGCGCTCCGGATCCGGTGAGCGCGCCTGAACCGAAACCACGTAGGTCAGCCCGACGCGCTGGACGGTGAGAGCTTCTCGAAGGGTTTGAAGCGCGGCGGTAACGGCTTCACCCGCGGAGAGAGGCTCGGCACTGTCAAGGCGCAGAAATTCAAGCAGTCGTTGGCGCAGAGATGGGCTCCAATTCTGAACAAGTTCTTGCACCAGTCGCTCCGCTTCGACAACGCGCAGGAGCACGCTGTTGGAGCGTAGGATCTCCACCTCACTATCAACCTTGGCGCTGTCGCTGCCGCCAACAAACGCCTGGACGTCAGGGGCGAGGAGATCCTTGCGACCAGGGTCCACAAGAACCAGCGCTGACGACGAATAGATCGGGGTAAGCGATAATGTCACGAGCGCTGCTACAGCGACAACGAGAAGAATTGTGACTATGATTAGCCTTAGCTGTCGGCGCAGTAGGCCAAATATGTTGCGGAGGTCGATCTCGGTCTCATCCATATTTTTTCCCGCCGGCACGTGGTGACACTAAATAGGTACTATAACGAAACAACGCCCGCTGCAGTCTACTGCGCCGCGCTTTACCTCAAAGACAATCAGGAACTTGTAGTCAAGATTACGGGTTCCAATCCGGGCACCAATCGCACCGCCGAAAGGCGGCCGGTCGCAAAGGCGCCCGTGTCTACGCCGATGCGCCCCGGGGTTATCTCTACCTTCTCACTTGGGGAGTGACCATGAATTACCGTGAGGCCGTCTATCGCTTCCGTCTCTAGGAACTCGTGACGGATCCACAGTAAATCGCCAGAGGACTGCTGGTCCAACGGGATATTCCGCCTTATTCCGGCGTGAACCAAAACTGTTTGGTCTATCCTGAGAGTGAGCGGGAGATTATGGAGAAAGCTTAGATGCTCAGCGGGAATATGTGCATCAAGAAGTTGCTTCTGCATACGCCGGGGGGCCACCGCAAACGCTTCATCATCGATTCCATAGGACTTTAAGGTTTCGTTTCCACCGAGGTCCAACCAGGCTCGGACATCGTTCCCCGCATGCGCGTTCAACATCATCTCCTCGTGGTTTCCGGCCAGAGCAACACGGGTGAAACCGGGCGGTGGGGGAGCAATCAGGCGGGAGAGAACGTCGGCAGAGCGCGGACCGCGATCCACGTAATCACCGAGGAGCACGATCAGCTTGTGTCCAGCAAACGGCACTGCGTCCACGGAGATTAACTGTTCCATCTGCAAGAACGCGTCCAGGCAGCCATGAACATCGCCGATGGCGTAAACTGCTGCCGGCCATTGCTGTAGGCGCAGATGGCTACGAAAGTAAGTAGCGCTTCTTGAACGAAACAGTCCGTCGAAGATGCTCATTACGACTGTGCCCTTGAGCGCGCAGGGAAACCAAGCGCCAGAAGGAAAACAAAAAGGACTGCGTTCGCCTGAATTTCCAGACTGAAGTCGAACAGAGAGTGCACTGCAGCCACCGCTATTGCCCCGATCGCGATAGAGCGGGAGCGCCAGTCAGCCTCGCAGGTTCTCGGTGCGGTTGCACTGCGCCAGCCGATCAGCGCTATGACGGCAAGGGGCAGGCTGCCGGCGACCAGGCCGAGTTCGCTCCAGAGGGAGAGATAGCTGTTATGTGCCCTGTTCCAATTGAAGTCGACACTGACCGGAAATTGGTGAACCAGTGGGAACGCCAGTTCGAAAGCGCCACCCCCAAAACCGCTCCAGGGGCGCAGCCGGATCAGCTGCAGCACCTGGTAGTAGAGCTGGAATCTCACTTCGGCAGATGACTCTACGGTCTGGAAGCGGTCGAAGATGCCTTCACCGAAGAGAGCAATAGCGGCCATACCGATCGCCAGAAGCAATGCGATTCCGGCGGCGACCGCCGGTAGAGTCTGAAGGGAGCGCAGTGCCATGGCGGTAAACACAACGGTCGCCCCGATAGCGGCGGCAGTAAGCCCCATTCTAGACTGGGAAGCGACGATAACCGCAAGCAGAAAGAGCATGGCGAGGGCGTAGAGCAGGATCGAGCTCAAATTGTAGGGAATAGCTCCGTCGTCCTCGAGTTGACGGCCAAATCGCGCTGACAGGTGCTGCGAAAGCTGAGCGGACGCGATCACACAGCCAAATGCCAGATAAGTTGCAAAGCTGTTGCGGTTGACAAAAGGACCTGTGGCAGAACCGTGATGGGCCCATTTGTCCACGCCTAGAATCCAATCGCCGGTCTGGAGGGCGACAATGCCGAGCAATGCGTAAGCCAAGCACGAGATGAGGACCACAGCAATAGCTGTCTCCCGCCGGCCGGGGTTAGCGACCGCTTGTAAAACAAGGAAGAAGAGCACGCCGTAGCTGGCATGGCGAACAAACATGAGAATTGTAGCCGCCGGGTCAATGCTGATGGTTGGCGCAAGGGAGACAAGCCCGGAAATCCCCTCAATCGGAAAGTCACCCACAACTCTTCCAAGCGGCAGTACTTGCACAAGGAGCCACAAAAGCATGAGGGCGAATAGCACCCCAGGGAGTCCAATTTCGCGCAGAGGCACCCGGAGATTCGCTCCGCTGCTATGCATGAGCAAACTATATGCTGCCAGCAGCGTGCCCAGGTAGGTACACCAGACGCCCCAAGCTAGTGGCCGCACGCTCCCGAGGGGTATAGGAGCGAGTGCTACAAGTATGAGGCAGGCCCAGAGCGCCACAGTATTGGCGCGCCTTCTATCGAGCCTGCCATCATGGCTTGGCGACCTTGTTCGCGTCGCATGAATGACGATATCCGACATCTGCTCCGTCATTGAGGTGCCCGGGGCAGCATACTTCGCAAGGTTCGGATGAACCGCTGTATATCGGCATGGTCCATCTCGGAAAGAACTGCAGCGACCCGTTCCCGGAAGGCTTCGTCGCTTGCATATCGGCGGGCAATGTACGGTGTACTCTTCTTGCTGACGACCTGCAGGCGGAGGTCTGATTCATAACTGTGCTTGGCTGCAGGCGTAAGCTGAGTGAGGTTTTCTTCGGCTACCCGGAAGCGGTAGCGGCCTATTACCTGTTCATTGGGACCGCTCTTTTGTGATGCCACTAGGAACCGGTTCATGCTGTGCCAGTCCTGCTGCCGGCCGGCGGCGTCCGCGGCAACCGCGAGGGCCAGAGAGAAATTGGGTGAAGCTTGGGCGATTGACTCGGCAATTGTGCGGCACCGCTCCAGCAATTCGCCGTAGGAGAACTGCGGCATCAGCCTAAGCTCGAAGGAATTTCGCGATCGCAACGCTATCTCACAGGTGGCAAGCAATTCAAAGCGCGTAATGACACCAAGGCCTGTTGCATCGTGCTCGGAGCGCATGCTCATGGTCTTGAGCGCCGTACCGCCATTGTGGGTGTGCGCGGCTCCTTCTTGTGTGACGACCCATCCTCCAAGGATAGCGAGCACAACGCCAGAGGCGCAAAGCCATAGGTATAGCCGCTTATTCGAATGCTTCACGCGCGATTCGCCCTGATTGTTCTTCGCTTCGGACGGGCAGTGTTGACCAAAGCTGGTAAAGAGAACGCCTGCATGGGGCGCGAGGAGCGACTATTCTCGCGTGCAAGCGTGGCGGTTGGCAAGCTCCTTAAGCTCTGAAAACGGCGGTGGAAACCTGGGGCGGGCGGCTTGCACGTTCCACTTTGTCCCACCTGTGCGTGTAGACGCCCACGGGTATGACAGCAAAGTTGTTTTCCATGTCGCCTGACAAGCAAAGGCTCGTATTACATACGAAACAGGTCACAGCAGAAGGGTAATCGCCGAGTCCCAGCTACGCCTAGCAGCTGAAGGAACTCGGCGATCAGGGAGATGCAGATCGCAAAGCGGGCTCAGAAATGCTATGAACAGTTAATCGAGTCTTGGCGGCCGCAGCCGCCAAAGGCACCTCGCTTTGGTACGAGGCTTCGGACCTTGTGGGCAACCACTGGGGCGCGCCCAGTGATATTCCTCGCCTTTGGTCCGCATGTGCCAGACGAGCACCGCCAGCTTCGTTGCTACCGCAACGGCAGCCACCACCTGGTGGCTTCGCCTGGACCGGATGCGGACGAAGAACGCGTGCAGCGGACCTGGTGCTTTCGCGGCCGCCTAGGTGGCCTCCACCAGCATCGCCCGGGCATGACTGCGTCCGGCCTTGCTAATCCGGCCATGGTGGGCGGCACCAAGGCCCGATTGCGCGTGGATTGAGCCCAAATAGCTCACCAGCTTTTGCGGACTCTCGAAGCAAGAGCGATGTCGCCGATTGCCGCCCCCAGTCCGGCCGCCACCACCAAGTTTGTGCCGGTAATAGTGTGTAAGCGTTTGATCGCCTGATCATCAACGGTGGTCCCTGCAATCTCCCGGTCAAGGACCGCCAAGTCGTCAGCAAGCCAACCAAGCTCACGAAGGTGTCTCTCGATAGCTTGCCGCTCGTCATTTGGTAGCGACTGCAGCAGTAACCAGGAGCGACCGCGACCTTTGAATAAATCAGCGTGTGGGCACTTCGGGATCAGATGGGTGTGATGGATGGAATGGACTTCGTTCTTGATCCGTGTGCGATGTCGCACCACCTGTTACCGCCGTGCCACCAGTCTCCGCATCCATTCGACGCCCTCTATCGCGCCCGAGAAGCTGCTGCGGGCGATGCTGCTGCAGGCATTCTATTCGATCCGTTCGGAGCGCCAGTTGATGGAGCGGCTGGAGTTTGACCTGCAGTTCCGCTGGTTCGTGGGCCTCGGGATCGATGATGCTGTTTGGGACCATTCGAGTTTCTCGAAGCGGTCGAACGCCACCCATGCATCGAGCACCGACCCGCAAGGCCGGTTGTACAAGAAGGGTGCGGGCAAAGAGGCCAAGCTCTGTTTTATGGGGCACGGACTGATGGAGAACCGCCACGGACTTTTGGTCGATGCCTGCCTGACGCAGGCGGACGGCCATGCCGAACGAGTGGCGGCGCTGCATATGACTGAGCCCCATGCCGATCGGCCGCGGACGATTACGCTGGGCGCCGACAAAGGATATGACGCTGAGGACTTCGTCATCGAGCTGCGCTCGATGCAGGTGACGCCGCATGTCGCCCGCAACATCAGCGGCCGCCGCTCCGCGATCGATGGACGCACGGCGCGCCATTCCGGCTACGCCGTGAGCCTGCGCACCAGAAAGCGGATTGAAGAGGCCTTCGGCTGGATCAAGACCGTGGCCGGACAGCGCAAGACCAGGTTCAAGGGGCTCGAACGGGTTGGCTGGGCCTTCACCTTCGCTGCCGCTGCCTACAATCTGGTGCGGTTGCCAAAGCTGATTGCGGAGATCCGATGATGGCAAAGGTGCCTGCCTTTGCGAAGGCCTTCGCCGGCCGCTGGCGCATCGTCGAAATGGATGTCTGGGACAACAATGTCCTCGATCTCGTCGAACCAGCGCACCTCACCTTTGAGGGCCCGGCGGATGGCGAAGTCGCCTTCGGCGCGCTCAAAGGCTTCCTCGACGTTCGCTACGGCGCCCGTGACGGCGCCGCCTGTGCTGAGTTTTCATGGCATGGCTACGACGACAACGACCCAGCCTGCGGCCGCGGATGGGTCATGATCGGCACTGCGGGTCGCTGGAGCGCACCCCATTTTGACCGGCCAGGCGGCTTAGCCGCTAAGGCATAGGCATGCGCCTATGGGTACGACTATGTCCAAGAGTTCCGACGAGCCGTTTCGACGGGTCGAAGTCATCACCTCCGTGCAGCGCCGCTGGCGCTGGTCAGTGGCCGAGAAGGTGCGGTTGGTGGAGGAATCCACTCAGCCGGGCATGAGCGTTTCGTTCGTGGCGCGCCGTGCAGGCATCTCCCCTTCCCAGCTCTTCGCCTGGAAGCGCCGTATGCTCGAAGGCGGCCATGCTGCCGTTCAGGCCGACGAAGATGTTGTGGGTGCTTCCCAAGTGCGGGAGCTGGAGAAGCGCGTGCGCGACCTCGAGCGCATGCTGGGCAAGAAAACGATGGAAGCCGAGATCCTCAAGGAAGCTCTTGATCTCTCGCGCCCAAAAAAACGGATCTCGCCCTTGCTGTCGTGGAGCGATCCAAAGGACGATTCCCAATGAGCTTCATTGCCCGTACGCTGGGCGTCTCCCGGTCCAACCTGATCGAGCGCGCGACCAAGCATCCAAGTTGCGCGGACCTTACCGTAAGGCCGATGATCTCGTTCTTCTTGCCGAACTGCGCCCGATCATCGACCAGCGCCCCACCTATGGCTATCGCCGTCTGACGGCATTGCTCAACCGGCAGCGGCGCAAGGAGGGCAAGCCCACCATCAACACCAAGCGGGTTCTCAGGGTCATGCAGCAGAACGGGCTCACCCTTCAAAAGCATACGGCGCTGCGGCCCACGCGGACCCACGATGGCGTTGTCGTTGCCCTGCGCTCCAACATCCGGTGGTGCTCCGATCATCTGGAGATCCATGCCCGCAATGGCGAGGTGGTTCGCATCGTTTTCGTCATTGATGCCTGCGACCGGGAGATCATCGCCTGGTCGGCCGTGGCCAATGCCGGCATCTCCGGCGAGATGGTCTGTGACCTGATGATCGCGGCCGTCGAGCGCCGCTTCCGGACACTCAAGGTCTCACACCGGCTGGAATGGCTCTCGGACAATGGCAGCGCCTATATCGCAAGGGAGACCGCATTGCTGCCCGAATGGATCGACGACTATTGTGAGGTCCACCCGCACTCCGGCCTCAAGTTCCGCTCACCACGCGAGTTCCTGCGCCTCAGTGCCTAAACCCAACCGCCGAACTGTCCGGTGAAACAGGGTCCACTCCAGTCGCCTCGTTAGCCACTTCTTCATCCACAAGGCCGATCACTCAGGCTTCAAATGCGAACCCGACTGACTTCTTCAACGCCTTGCTAGGCTGACGTCCGCCACGATGCGCTTAAGCTTGGCATTCTCCTCCTCGAGTTGGCGCAACCTCTTCACCTCCGAAGCATCAGTCCGGGGTAGCGCTTGCGCCAGTCATAGAACGGTGCCTCAGCTACCCAGCCAGCCTTGCGACAGACCTCCGCCACCGGCGTCCCGTCCTCGGTCGCTGGCTCCGATGGGAGTGTCAGGACTTTGGCACGATCGCTTCAATCCCAGCATCAGACTAGGCCGTGTTGGCAAAGTGGTTTCCCAAATTGGCTTTCGCCGTGATTCAAGACTGCTTTTCGGGAGGCGGTTTTGGCGCGCGGAGATTTGCCCGACGCAGAGTGGCAGCCTATTGCCGAGCTCCTACCGGCTGAACGAGGACGCAAGTCCAGGCGTGCAAGTTAATCGCCGGTATCTGAACAGCATGCTCCATGTCCTGAGGGTTGGCTGCCCGTGGCGCGACCTGCATGAGCGCTATGGCAAGTGGAACTCGGTCTATGTCCGCTTCCGCCGCTGGGCCGAGCAAGGGGTCTGGGACGCTCTGCTCGAGACCCTGGTCGAACTCGGGCTCACCGACGACTGGCAGCACATGATCGACAGCACCTGCTGCTAAGCGGTATTGTCCCTGTGATCCCACCCAAGGCGAACCGCAAGAACCCTCCGCCGTGCGGCTTCAAGGTCTACAAGGACCCCAACCGTATCGAACGCATGTCCGACAGGTTCAAGCAGTTCCGCCGCATCGCCACACGTTTCGACAAGACCGCAAAATCCTTCGCCGCGTTCCCTCGCATTAGCCGCCGCAAGGATATGGATGCCGCACTTTGTCAACAGGACCTAGAGTGTGCTGGCCCGCAGCACCAGTATTTTGATTTGTCCACTGGATCAGAGGACGGAGGCCAGCTCCCTTGCTGCCGTCGCCATGACCAACTTGATGTCGGGGCACGCGGCTCGCAGCAGGTCTCCAACTCAAGTCTACCCCCAGTTGAAAATACTGACGAAGGACATGGGCCAGCGGCCGTCAGTCAGATCGTCTGGCAAACCAAACGACTAATCAACTTACCGGGGTGAATGACGAGCCGGTCAACCTATCCACACAAGCACCTCGGATGTGATTTCAAACATGTAGCCGAGTGTGCAAGGCTCTGCTGGCCCATTTACCAGGAGACCAGATGATGAACAAGACTTTACTATCAGCCGGAATATTATGTTTTGGAGCATGCGCGGTAACAGCACAGGAGGCGCCGCCGCCCACCTGGAGTATCAACACATCCGTAACCTTGAGTGAACCGGAGCGGGTCATCTGTAGTGTTCGGTTCCCGTCTCCCTCGGGGGAGCCCCGGCTCACACTGAGCAATCAAAAACAGCGGGGGGCAGAAGCAGGTGAGAAGGGATCTGCTCGCTTTTCACTAGCAGGATTGCAAGAGGACCTATTTAACGTTGAGGGCGACGCTATCTCGGGCATCACCATCACCACTGGGCGCACAGGACAGTGGGAGGATCTCGACGGTAGCTGGCGTTCGGACGGGTCGGTGAGGGTCTTCGTCGATCCTGACATTGAGAATGTTCTAGAGCCGCTTGAGCGCGGCACTAGACTGCGGATGGTCCTGCCGAGTTCGGGCGGAGAACGCACTTACGAGTTCGGGCTACAGGGGTCCAGAAGGGCTCTCGTGGAGTTCAGAAAGTGCCTGTCTGCTGTTTAGCGCAACAAGTAGAGCTGGGGAACAGCCTGGCTCTACCTACCCGCTCGCATCTGACCAACTAGTTACACGGCGGTCATGTTAGACAATGCCTACTTGCTCGTCCGTAGACGTGATGGGTGCAGGCTGGACCTCAAGTTTGTTCCAGGTTACACGCGGCTAGGGGCATCGCAATATTGACGGAGCGGCTCGCAGCGCGAAGCTGCACACCACCAAGATCGTGGTGCCGAGCCGAACCGCACCGGGTCTGTCGGTCCAGTAATACCAACGGCGGTTATGATTCACCGACGTGTGCCCACTTGCGCGTGCCTATAGAGGTGATGGTTTAAGGCTGGGCGATAAGTTGTTCCAGGCTTGGGACCCGGCGTCGATGATTGCGTCGTAGGTGTCGAAGACGCGATTTGAGAGCCAGTTTTATCTCAGGTGGTGTCAGACGTTCTCCACCGGGTTCAGTTCCGGAGAATGGGACGGCAGGAAGAGTAGCGTCATGTTCTTCGGCAGGATGAGTTTCGCCGTTGGGTGCCAGCCGGCGCGAAGCATCAAGACGGCGTGCGCGCCGCGCTGGATGCTTCTGCTGATCTCATTGATGTGGAGTTGCATGGCGAAGGTATCGGCATAAGGCAGTGCCAGGCCGGCGACGAGCAGATTGCGCCGGACAGGTAGGCGTTCTGATAACGCTGATCTGCCGCTTGCCGTGGCCGGGTTCCATTAACGACGCGCTGAAGATCGACCCGGCGGGGAGTGTCAGTAATTTCGTGTGCGGGCGGTCGGTTAAACATTACGCCGCCATGGCCCTGATGAAGCGCTCGCCAAAGATGACAGCAAACTGCGCCTTGGCCATTGACCACTCACGTGGCGGCATTTTCCACTCTTTCTCTGATCGGTTCAAGATCAGGTAAAGCAGCTTGGTGGCGGCATCATCGCTGGGGAAGTGTCCCCTGGCCCTGACCGCCCGCCGGAGCTTTGAGTTTAGCGCCTCTATGGCGTTGGTGGTGTAGACGATCCTGCGGACCTCGTCAGGGAAGGCAAAGAACGGGATGACCTCGCTCCAGGCGCGCCGCCAGCTCTGGCCGATGGCGGGATAGCGCTGCCCCCAAGAGCCGGCATCGAAGTCCGCGAGCGCCTTTTCGGCAGCATCGGCATCGGTCGCGCGGTAGATGTCCTTGAGCGCCGTTGCCAGTCCCTTGCGGTCTTTCCAGGAGACAAAGTCCATCGAGTTGCGCAGGAGATGGACGATGCAGGTCTGAACCACGGTCTCGGGGAATACGGCGGTAATTGCCTCGGGGAAGCCCTTGAGCCCATCAACAACGGCCAAGAGGATGTCCTCGGTGCCGCGGTTCCTGAGCTCGTTCATCACCCGCAGCCAGAACTTGGCACCTTCATTCTGCTCGAGCCAGAGGCCGAGCACTTCCTTGGCGCCATCGGCGCGCACTCCCAGAGCAATATGGATCGCCTTGTTACGCACCATGCCTTCGTCGCGGATCTTGACCCGGATCGCATCGAAGAAGATCAGCGGATAAACCGGGTCAAGCGGCCGTTGCTGCCAGGTGGCGACTTCATCAAGCACAGCGTCCGTCACGGTGCTGATCAGGTCCGCTGATACATCGATGCCATACAGATCGCGCAGGTGCCCGGCGATCTCCCTGGTGCTCATGCCGCGGGCGTACATCGACACGATCTTGTCGTCGAACCCTGGGAAGCGGCGCTGGTACTTGGCGATCAGTTGCGGATCAAAGCTCGACTGCCGGTCGCGCGGCACATCGATCTCCAACTTGCCGGTCTCGGTCGTCACGGTTTTGCGGCCATAGCCGTTCCGCATGTTGCCAGCGCCCTCACCACTGGCGAGGTGGTGGTCCATCTCTGCGTTCAGGGCACGCTCAGTCAGCGCCTTCTTCAGCGAATCCAGCAGACCGCCTTGTTCAAACGCCGCACTGGCCGCACCGCCAGCCAGGAGCTGGTCGAGAAGTTCGTTCGGTATGGCAGGTTCTTTGCGTCGCGACATAGGGGAGACTCCTTCTTACCCATTATGCCGCCTACACACGGAAATCCCGACACTCCCACCCGGCGCCACTGAACCACACTGTCCATTTCCAGATCGGGGCCGGTATCAACGATGGTGACGAGTTCGGCTTTTTGCTCTTCCGATAGTCGCGACGGCGGGCAGAGCGACCAGTGGTCGAACAGACCATCAGGGCCAGCCTCGTTGAACCGATGCACCCAGTCCCGGAGCGTCTGCCGGTCCATGCCGCCAATCCGGGCGGCGTCAGCACGGTTCATCCCGTCAAGAACCGCCGCCAGCGACAGCAACCGGCGGCTCTGCTTGGCATCCTTGCTGGTGACGCCAGACGCCGAAGTTCCTCAGAGGAATGGTCCTGTCGAATACAAACCTATCCCAGCATGGGCGAAATCTCCTTCGCCCCCATTCAATCAGCGCAAGTGTGCCGCTCGGGAGTCCAAGCGAGTCACACCCAAGAGCCGCTGGGTTCAAGCCCACGAACAAGTTCTCACCCGAGGTGCGCGCCCGGGTCGTGCAAATGGTGCTGTAGCAACCTGCGTCTGCTCGTGCCCATCGGCAATATTCCCCCGGCAGAAGCAGGAGCAACTACTATGCCACCCTCGGTGGGACCGCCACGGCTCGCATGCAACGTGGACGGCGAAAGCAGGGTTTCCCCGGCTAAGTCATTGCCTTTTTAATGGTGCACTACCTGCCTACATGCTAAGAAGTCCAGGACATCAAGAGGAATTGGGTTGATGAAGACAGCACTTGTTTTGGGCGCGGGCGGTTTCATTGGCAATCATTTAGTCACCAGATTGAAGACAGATGGCGCTTGGGTTCGTGGTGTAGATCTTAAGTTTCCAGAGTTTAGCGAGACCCTAGCGGACGATTTCGTTATTGGCGACCTCCGCCAGCCGGATTTTTGCGACCGGGTCATAGATCGTCGGTTCGACGAGATATATCAACTTGCCGCTGACATGGGGGGGGCGGGCTACATTTTTACCGGCGAACACGACGCAAACATCATGCACAACTCGGCTACCATCAACCTCAATATAGCCGATCGAGCTCACAAGCGAAATAACAAGCGGATCTTCTATTCCTCGTCCGCTTGTATGTACCCTGCCTACAATCAAGAAGATCCCGCCAACCCCAATTGCAAGGAACACTCTGCCTATCCGGCCGCACCCGACAGTGAGTATGGCTGGGAGAAGTTGTTTTCTGAGCGGCTATTTCTAGCGTACAATCGCAATCACGCGATGAACAATCGCGTGGCAAGGTATCATAATATATTTGGCCCTGAAGGTACATGGCAAGGCGGCAAAGAGAAAGCGCCAGCTGCCGTTTGCCGCAAAGTAGCAGAAGCCGCTGATAATGGGGAAATCGAAGTATGGGGGGACGGCACTCAGACCCGTTCCTTCCTCTTTATCGACGAGTGCATCGAAGGTACTATTCGCCTGATGCAATCCGAGTTCGAGGGGCCCGTGAACATAGGCTCAGACGAGATGGTCAGCATCAACCAGTTGGTAGACACCGTAGCGGACATTGCCGGCAAGCATTTGCACAAGAACCACGTCCCTGGGCCTATCGGGGTACGTGGCCGTAACTCAGACAACAACCTCATTGCTGAGAAGCTGGGATGGCGTCCATCCCAACCACTGGTCAAAGGCTTAGAGAAAACTTATGCTTGGATCGAGCGGCAGGTTCGAAAGAACAAGAGCTGAACGTGATATGCGAATGAAAGTCAGAGAACTGAGTGCATTCTCCAAGTTGGAGAGCTACGATGTTTTAGGTGTACCGGTCAGTGCTGTAACTCCGGAGTGTGTCGCTCGAATAATTCAGAGCTGGGCCTCAGATGATGCGGGCCGCATGGTAACTGCGCCAGATGTGAGTAATGTCGTCAGAGCGCAGGACGATCCCTTATTGATGAGCGTCCACCGGAACGCCAATCTCGTACTCCCCGACGGCACTCCACTAGTTTGGATCGGCAAAAGGCGAGGTGTTCGTGTAGAGCGAACCTGCGGGCCTGACACAATGGACTTCTTAATGTCGCAGCCAAGCCTTAAGCACTACCTTTACGGTGGCAAGCCGGGCGTAAGCGAAATGGTGAAAGCACATTTTCAGCGGAAGTATCCGCAAGTCCAAATTGTTGGTCATCAAACGCCGCCTTATCATGAGCTCACCGAAGGGGAGCTGGCCGAACTGAGCGGAGAGATTGAAAAGGCGTCAGCTGATGTTGTTTGGATTGGACTTTCATCTCCAAAGCAGGAGTACTTGATGCAAAGGCTTGTGAGGCATACGTCCTGTACGTTGCTAGCCGTGGGAGCCGCATTTGACTTCCATGCCGGCACAGTAAGGCGTGCGCCAGCCTGGATGCAAAAGAGCGGCTTAGAATGGCTTTGGCGCTTGATCCAAGATCCCGCCCGTTTGTGGCCGAGATACATTTTACTAGCGCCTCGGTTTGTCTGGTTGACCGCCATCAGAAGAAAAACATGACAACAAACACGACGGCTTGGAAAGTAAGGCGGCGACTTAGATCTTCCTTCATAGGGAACGCAATTCGCCGTGTCTCTGGGGCAAAAAGTTTATGCCATGATGTGTCTTACCTCATGGAGAGGCTTCAAATCATGGAGCCGAAGCGGCCGCTCATTCGCATTGGAGGCAGCGCAGATGGCGCTTACCTGCTGCCCGACGATCTGGAGGACATCAGTTGCGCGTTCTCACCTGGAGTAGGGGCTAAATCGCTCTTCGAGTATGAACTTGCCGAAAGGAACATGAAGGTATTTATGGCCGATTATTCGGTGAGTGGACCTGCGATGGAACATCCCAATTTTCGATTCGTCAGGCGGTACTTGGGATCGCATGTGTCCCCTGTTCATT
Organism: Devosia sp. RR2S18; assembly: GCF_030177755.1. Taxonomy (NCBI): domain Bacteria; kingdom Pseudomonadati; phylum Pseudomonadota; class Alphaproteobacteria; order Hyphomicrobiales; family Devosiaceae; genus Devosia; species Devosia rhizosphaerae. The sequence goes on along the minus strand of NZ_CP126539.1, from coordinate 2,595,038 downwards.
TGACTCTGACCGACTGGGTCAAGCAGACTGTACCTGAAACAGCTTCAGAGCAAGACTTGCTGATTCAGATGGATATAGAAGGGTCGGAGTACGAGGTGCTTGCAAATACGCCGATCGAGTTGCTTTCGAGGTTTAGACACATAGTCGTGGAGTTTCATGATTTGGGTGAATTATTTGGTCATCAGAGACATTCACTTATGAGGCTCGCCTTTGAGCGACTGCTGCAGAATCATCGGGTAACTCATATACACCCAAACAATTGCTGCGGTGTCGTGAAATTTCAGCAGTTGGAAATACCAGATGTGATGGAGTTTACGTTCTCTCGCAAAGACAGGCTAACGGGTGCGCCAGCCAAAACATCGCTGCCGCACCCCCTCGACATTGTCAACGTACCAGAGCGTCCTGCGCTAACGCTGCCTCAGTGTTGGGCGGAAGCAGCTACCGTACAGAGCTTGGAAGCGAACTAGCGAACGCTGATCGATCCAACCTAGGGACCTAGCCCAGGCTAACCAGCCCATGAACGAGACTCGGCGCAACTGTTCGGCGCTCGCGACAGTACTGCTGCTATACAGTCTTGACAAGTAGCGGTCGTAAGTTCCTGCGAGGTAGTCAGTTAGCAGGTCCGACCGACGCATTCGAGCCTCTAAAAGGATCATGGTAAGCGGGTCGACAAATGTCGGTGCTATCGAGACTTTGTCGAAATCAATGAGCTTCGGACCTTGCCCCGAAACGACGACATTCTCACCCCAAAGATCTCCGTGAATAAGACTCGAGCTTGCGCTGGTTAGTATCATGGCTGCTTCAGAAAAGTTGAAAGCCCAGGCGCGGTCTGCGCTAAGGAGGGCAATCTCGTTGAACCAGTTATTTCTCTGCAGAGTGTCAAGCTCTCGCTTCGCGGAGCGGTCAATTCTGCAGAAGACTTCTACCAGGAACGCCCTCCGCGTCGAAGACGGTGCCTTTGAGAGCAATGGTCCCACATTAAGTGGCTCTACTAGCCATTCCCCTTGAGCGCTGGCCATCGTGACCCAACTGCCATAAGTATCAGCTAAGGCTATGCGACCTGTGACGTGATCTGTGGAGGGGAGGAGGCTTCGTCGTACAGTCTTGGACACAGTCGAAAACGCGATCAGAGAACCCAATTTGTCAACCAAGAGTATATCAGCGGGTTCAAATTCGGTTGCTTGAGCCGCATTGGAGTACGCAAACCAAGGGAAACACAGCCACGAAAACAGGGAAAGGGGGACTCGCGTCCATGCGCCGCTGGACCAGCCACCATATTCCTTCCCGCTCGCGAGAGCTTCCGGGAGCTTCACCGCACGCAAATGGCGGCTGAAATTCGGATGTAGAAGCCAAAGCCCCCGGCGGGAGGGCGGCCATCCCGCTAATATTGCGGCCTTTGCAATGCGCTTTTTAGCCTGTATTTGCCGTAGCTTACTGAGTATAGACGTCATGTATTTACAGAGCGGGTAAATGAGTTGAGCAAGCGCGTTTCGAGATTAACCTTCGTGGGCATTGATCAGCTAGTTGTTAGCGGAGGCAACTTCGTCACGCTCGCGCTGATTGCGCGTCGCACAGAAATGGCTGACTTTGGTATCTTTGCCATGATAATCTCCGGCTTGTTGTTCCTGCAAGGCTTAGTAAGTGCGGGCATAAGCTCTCCCATGCAGAGTTTGGCACCGAAATACGGAAGTGCAAGCTGGGTAAGGAGCTTTTACTTCATGGTGCAGCTCAAGACCGCTACCGTTGTGCTCGCAGCCGCCGCACTGAGCGTTCTGATGCCTCTGCCAAGCTACGCAGTTGTTGTCCTTAGTTTCGCAGCGATCTCGCAAATGCAAGAATTTCTAAGGAAGCTCGCCTATATGGATGGAGATGCCGCAGTCTCCCTATCCTCAAGCTTTATCAGGCACGTCGCTGTCGTACTGGGTGTCCTAGCATCACAGGAAAGGCTCGAGCTACACAGTATTTTCTCCCTTTTTCTACTGAGCTCAGCGATATCACTCCTACCGTTTAAAAGATATTTATATCTACTTAGTGGCGCATCAGGAGGCAAACATGAGATTGTGAATAAAACTCTAAGATATGTGTCTTGGAACGTGCCTTCATCGATATTGCACTGGGCGAATGGGCAATTTTTTATTGTAGCTACTGGAATCTGGGTTGGTGTAGAAGCCGCTGCGATAATGCGAGCGGCTCAATCGATACTGGGTTTAACACACGTCGGGTTCCATGCGGCAGAGAATATTCTCCCTCCTAGCTTCTCTCGGGCTTTGAATAGTGGTGGACTGAATCGATTGCGGGCGAAGAGGAATAGATTCATCCTCCTATCGGTCTGTTGCATGCTGATTGCGGGGGTGCTGCTGGTTGTTCCCTCTGAATACCTGCTTCGGGTGGTATTTGGAGAGGAATATTCTGGCTATTCGTGGGTAGTTCAAGTGATATTCCTCAAGTACCTCCTCATGTCTGTGGCGCTGCCGCTGCGGCTTGCCTTTCTGGCGCGCGAGTGGACGCAGAAGGTGTTTAGTAGCTACGCACTTGGGGGGGTGGTCACTCTTTGCAGCATCCCTCTAATCTGGTGGGGCGGGATCGCAGGAGCATCGGCGGGGTACGTGGGGGCGCAACTGATTGCGACAGCGTATTTGTTCAGGGTAGGCCGCTGATGGAACTCGCCGAACGATCGTTAGATCGTGCTAAACCTTGTGCGCCCGCAATTTTCGCCTTGGTTGCTGCTGCTCTGTATGCACTAGTTTTCAGTTCGGTTAGGCCACTAGGTGAATGGCCGTTGGCACTCGTATGTTTCGCTTGCGCAACTGCCACGGTTGCAAACATGCGGCAGATGGGCGGCCTTATGCCTCTTTTTCTGTTCGCTTCTCTTTTACTAACGCTATCCTTGCTGCGACTGATGCCGCCGAGCTGGACGCTTTATTATGAACCAGGCGCCGCACTGCGGCAGTGGGCTTGGCTGCCCATCTTGTTAATAGTGTATCCTGCGGTGGTTGGTGGGCTTGCTAGAATGCGCCAACAAGTGATCATGCATGCCTTCTCACTATTCATCGCCTCGCTAATCATTTCTCGGTTGTCACGTTTTCTAGGAGAAGGGGAGTGGAACTATAAAACCCAGATTTATGTGCTGAATAACGAGAATGCTACAACCCTCATATTCTTCACGATATGGGTTTTTTATCGGGTACGTAGTTTGCCCCTTTTCTTGTTCAGCTGCGGAGCAATGATGGTGTTCTGTAACTCCAGTCAGTCTGTGCTGTTCATGATTTCGTTGGTTGCATGTAGGCTGTTTCCATTTTATCGCACTCTGCCAATCATGCTGCTCGGTGCGGCGGTGATTGGTTCGGTCTTGTCGGTTATTCTGCTCGGTAATTTACTTCCGCTCGATCCAAACATAGCTATTAGAGCGTTATTTTGGAGAGATGTTTTAAGGTCTGTCGTAGACACATTCGGCGTTGGAGTCGGCTTTGGAACCGAGTGGATTTCCAACAACTACTCAGATATCCGCAATGATGGTTGGCGGCTTCGTTCTGAAGATGACGAAGATAGACTGCTTGTGGCTACACACAGCACTTTGTTCGACATTCTGTTTCGGCTCGGGGTGATGGGCTTGCTGTTGTTCATGTTGTTTCTAGGACGCCAGTTAAGTCGAGTTCGGAATTTGGTGCGCGGTGGGCCGGACAGCCGCTCTGCGACCGCCATGATGTGCATGGTATTATGGATCAACACGGTGAACTCCGGCATGACGTCCATCAATTTTCTGTTTGGTTCTCTGCTCGCGTTAGCATGGGCGGAGGTGTGCCTTCGTAAGGCTGATATTGTACCGCCAAGAAGCCTGCTAGATGGACGCCCGCAAAAACCCTCGCGCCTTTGATGCTGTCGTGATTCACTGACCTCGCTTGATCATGGAGCGTCGTGATGGACCCACACTCGCTATTCAGTCTCAACGATCACCTTGAGGCACTGAGCCAGCAGGGGGATCCGCTCGAGGTTTTGGAGCGAACGGTAGATTTCGAGTACTTCCGGTCTTGGCTGGTCGAAGGGCTTGGTTATGGCGATGGCAGCAAGGGAGGCCGGCCGCCGTTCGATCCAGTGGCCATGTTCAAGATTCTGATCCTGCAAGTCCAGCACAACCTGTCCGATGCCCGCATGGAGTTCATGATCCGGGATCGGCTCAGTTGGATGCGGTTCCTGGGGTTCTCACTCGGTTACCGCACCCCCGATGAGAACACCATTCGCCATTTTCGCCACCGGATGACCGATACCGGCACCCTGAAGCGGGTGATGAAGGCCTTCGACTGGCAACTACACAGGAAGGGCTACATCCCCATGTCGGGGCAGCAGGCCATCAAAGCCGGCAAGACGGCTGAGGAGATATGGCCGGACGAGCCGGCCAAAGCGGCCCAGAAGGACACCGATGCGCGCTGGACGCTCAAGATTGGCGGCAAGGTGCGGTACCGACCAGATGGCACACCGTTGCCCCTGATCGCGCTGCCGGTGTTCGGCTACAAAAGCCACATCAGCATCGATCGGCGTTATGGCTTCATCCGGGCTGCTGCGGTGACCTCGGCTAATCATCCCGATGGACGCATGCTGCGCCAGGTCATCGACCGGGAAAATACTGGCAGCGAAGTCTGGGCCGACAGTGCTTACCGCTCACAGAGCAACGAGGCTTGGCTGACTGATCGGATGCTGACCAGCCGCATCCATCGGCGCAAGCCCAAGGGCAAGCCGATGCAGATCGCGACCGCCAGAGCAAATGCGGCCAAGTCTGCGATCCGTGCCAAGGTCGAGCATGTCTTCGCCCATCAGAAAACCGCTTCGGCCTGTTCATCCGCACCATCGGTATCAGCCGGGCAGAAACCAAACTCACGCTGGCCAATCTCGCCTACAACTTCGACCGCCTGATCTTCCACGAAAGGTGCGTTGCCACGCCATGAGTCTGCCCAGAACCCAGGAAGTAAACTCGTCGAACACCACAGACCGTCACACCCAGAGCTGGAGACCCGCAAAAACTGCTTTGGTGAGCCCCAGCTTTTCCATGAGTGCTGGCTGAGTTCAGTGTCGGGCTAGGGCTTCGGCCCTGGGTGGCGACCCATGGAGGCGTTTTCGAGGTGCTTCGGGCGGACTCATGCCTTGGCAACGCACCTTTCGTGGAAGATCAGGCGGTCGAAGTTGTAGGCGAGATTGGCCAAGGTGAGTTTGGCTTCGGCTCTGGTGATGCCGATGGTGCGGATGAACAGGCCGAACCGGTTTTTCTGATGGGCAAAGACATGCTCGACCTTGGCACGGATCGCAGACTTGGCCGCGTTGGCTCTGGCGGTCGCGATCGGCATCGATTTGCCCTTGGGCTTGCGCCGATGGATGCGGCTGGTCAGCATGCGGTCGGCGAGCCAAGCCTCGTTGCTCTGTGAGCGGTAGGCGCTGTCGGCCCAGACTTCGCTGCCAGTGTTTTGTCGGTCGATGACCTGGCGCAGCATGCGTCCATCGGGATGATTGGCCGAGGTCACGGCAGCGGCCCGGATGAAGCCATAGCGCCGGTCGATGCTGATATGGCTTTTGTATCCGAACACCGGCAGCGCGATCATGGGCAACGGCGTGCCATCTGGCCGATACCGCACCCTGCCGCCAATCTTGAGCGTCCAGCGCGCATCGGTATCCTTCTGCGCCGCCTTGGCCGGCTCGTCAGGCCATATCTCCTGTGCCGTCTTGCCAGCCTTGATGGCGTCCCGCTCGCCATCGGTGTTGCGCTGCTTGGGCGCAGGCACCAGGGAGGCGTCGACGATCTGCCCCGACATAGGGATGTAGCCCTTCTTGTGCAGTTGCCAGTCGAACGCCTTCATCACCCGCTTGAGCGTGCCGGTCTCGGTCATCCGGTTGCGGAAATGGCGAATGGTGTTCTCATCGGGGGTGCGGTCACCGAGCGAGAACCCCAGGAACCGCATCCAGCTGAGCCGATCCCGGATCATGAACTCCATGCGGGCATCGGATAAGTTGTGCTGGGCTTGCAGGATCAGTATCTTGAACATGGCTACCGGATCGAACGGAGGGCGGCCACCCTTGCTGCCATCGCCATAACCCAGCCCTTCGACCAGCCAAGACCGGAAGTACTCAAAGTCTACCGTCTGCTCCAACACCTCGAGCGGATCGCCATGCTGACTCAGCGCCTCAAGATGATCGTTGAGACTGAACAGCGAGTGTGGGTCCATGATGCAGCTCCATGATCGGGCGACATCAGTGAATCACGATAGCATCGATGCTGCGAGAGTTTTTGCGGGTCTCCAGCTCAAATGCTGCCCGAGGTGCTGACTTAGCCCGCCCTTACGATGACGCCAGGCTCAACACCTAGTTTTTGCGGGCGTCCAGATGTTTAGTCCCGGCATCTGATGGATCGGATCTATGATGAATGAATCTGGGTTTGCAGTCCACTGCTTGCAGATGAACTCGTATGGAGTGAGGCCCTTCAGCGTCTTCAGTCGCCCTCCAAAGTTGTAGGCGTCGATGAAGTCCCGAAGGTGCTGAAGAAGCTGATCGTGGCTGTCGTAGTGGAAGCGCCTGACGGTCGCCTCCTTGATGGTCCGGTTCATCCGCTCGACCTGACCATTTGTCCACGGATGCCGCGGCTTGGTGAGCCGATGTTCGATGTCGAGATCGGCGCAGGCGAGTTCGAAGGAATGGGCGTGGAAGAACGCCTTTTCCGCCCGTAAAGTCTTGATCTCCTCCGGCGTCCAGGCGCCGCCCTTTGGATCGGTGAAGTGCGTGCCGTTGTCGGTAAGCACGGTGTGGATCTTGTAGGGAACGGCCGCGGCGAGGGCTCTCAGGAAGTTCCCTGCAACGCGGCGGGTCGCCTTCTGATGCAGTTCAACAAAGGCGAACTTCGACGTGCGATCGATGGCAACCAGCAGGTAAAGCTTGCCTTCTTCGGTGTGGACCTCAGCGATGTCGATGTGGAAATAGCCGATGGGGTAGCGCTTGAACTTTTTCTTTGGAGGTTTGTCGCCCCCGCCATCGGGCAGGCGACTGATGCCATGTCGTTGCAGACAGCGATGCAGTGAAGACAGGGTTAGATGCGGGATCGTCGGCTGGAGAGCGTACAAACAATCGTCCAGCGGCAGGAGCGTATGACGGCGAAACGCCGGGAGTGTCGGGATTTCCGTGTGTAGGCGGCATAATGGGTAAGAAGGAGTCTCCCCTATGTCGCGACGCAAAGAACCTGCCATACCGAACGAACTTCTCGACCAGCTCCTGGCTGGCGGTGCGGCCAGTGCGGCGTTTGAACAAGGCGGTCTGCTGGATTCGCTGAAGAAGGCGCTGACTGAGCGTGCCCTGAACGCAGAGATGGACCACCACCTCGCCAGTGGTGAGGGCGCCCGCTTCGTCTTCCAAGGACAGAACTGTTGAATGCGGCTCTTTCGGTCCGGTCTTCAGGTCGGTCGTCGAACTCCGCCGCTTCCACTTGGCGACGGTCTTCTGGTTGATCCCATATCGCTTCGAAAGCGTTCTCAGGCTCTCTTGACTATTTTGTATTGCTCGACGGATTGCCTCTGTCGTTGTGGCGCTGCCGTGTAGAACCTGTCCCATAGCGCATCCTTCCATTCCATGGAGAATAGTGCACCATCAAAGTCCGGGATCAAACATCTAGAGACCGGCAAAAACCCTCGCAACAACGATGCTATCGTGATTCACTGATGTGGCCCGATCATGGAGCTGCATCATGGACCCACACTCGTTGTCATTCTTCACCGCCAACTCTATGTGCCCATCCTGGCGTCGGATGCAGATCGCCGTCTCGACCTTCGAGACGTCAAGGCCAACGTAGTACGTTTCCAATTTGCTCTCCTCTCTTATTGGCGGTCCTCAAGATCCGCCGGAGAGCGCGGGCGATCAATTACTCAGAGTAATGTCGATGGCCCAGACCTGGTTGGGTCGCGTCACCGACAACTTGCGCAGGAGGTAGGGGTAGACCTTGTGGCCTAGTGCCGGTTTTGAGGTATTGGGGCGGCGGTAGATCGCCTGGATTCCCATGCGCTTCATCAGCGTGGATACGCGCAGCCGGCCGACAGCAAGTCCTTCCCTCGCCAGCATATCCCGCAACATACGGGCACCAGCGAACGGGTAATCCAGATGCAGCTCATCGATCCGGCGCATCAGCGCCAGGTCACTGGGTGATACCGGACGGGGCCGGTAATAGACGCTGCTCCGGCTGATGTTGAGCACCTGTGCCTGCCGGCTCACCGGCAGATCATGGTCGTGGTCGATCATCGCTTTACGCTCAGCAGGCCCGCTTTGCTGAGCGCACCTTCCAAAAAATCGTTCTCCAGCGTCAGCTGGCCAATCTTGGCATGCAGCGTTTTCACATCCACAGCCGGGGACGGATGGTTCGGTGCGAGCGTCGCCGCCGAACACATCAGCCGCACCCTCAAGCAGTTGGCTGCGCCATTGCGTGATTTGGTTGGCATGCAAATCGAACGGCTGTGCCAATTCGGCTAGCGTCTTCTCGCCCGTGAGCGCCGCCAGGGCCACGTTCGCCTTCAAATGCCGGTGTGTGGTTGCGGCGGGGTCGTCTCGTCATGGTCTCTCCTGTGCGCAGCCATACTGGCCGCCATCAGGCACGAAATCCACCTATCCCGCTGTCCAACTTTCCCGAGCCACCTCTCTTCTCGCCCTTGAGCGCCGCCAGTGCCACCTTCGCCTTGAACGCCGGGGTATGGTTGCGGCGGGGTCGTCTCGTCATGATCTCTCCTGTTCGCGGCCATGATGGCCGCTGTCAGGCAGATAATCCACTTATCTCACTGTTCAGATTTCCCGAGCCAGCTCTTATGGACTGGAAGCGGGTGCGCTCGGTGCCGGTGAGCCGCCTGCAATTCGCTGGGTAAAGCCTGCGGCAGACTGCCTCACAGGCACAAAAGCTCAGGCAATGGAAGGATTTTGTACTATCCACCAGATCGAGGTCTGCAGCTCATCCGAAAGTTCAATCGACACCTCCCCCAAGGTCCATATCGGAGGGGCCTGAGAGGATACTGACCGCTCGAACCCGGCGGGACCCGCGAACCGTTAGGCTTTCGCGAAAGCAGGGTTTCTGCCCCTTATCTACTCAGCGCGGTTGTTCTAAGGTCGACCCAGACATAGCACCTCACCCGCCGGTACTCACGCGGGTGAGGTGTGTTGTTACCTGCTAGGAGGGGCGATGCCAGTGAGCTGGCGCGGAAACGCCGATGGATCGCACAGGATCCGAGGCGGGGCTACCCGAATCCCAAGCATGGGCCTTTTGGCTCAAGGACTGTCGGGTCATACGGCTGAAAAGTTCTAACGCCAGGCTAAACCCTCTTGAGCGGGACGGCATGTACCAGGCAAAGAACAGGATGCGGATCAACCAGGCAAGTCGCCCCGTGAACTGCACGCCGAAGAGCTCGGTGATGCCCCGTCCCCCGGGCAGGCCGGCGGTCTGCCCCAAGCCCTTGAAGGCGAAAGGCTTGAGCCGTGTGCCGGCAACTGCCGCGGCAATGTTGCGTCCCACGCAGTCTCCTTGCTTCATCGCCCAAAGAGCATTGGCGAGGCAGGGAGCGCCGGTGAGGGGATGCAATACCTCCGCCAGATCGCCAGCCGCCCAGATGTTGTGTTGTCCGGCCACCCGCAGGTGGCAATCGGTCAGCAACTGACCTCGACCGTTCCTCGGCAGGTGTTCTGATCCCTTGAGCACCGAAAAGCTGATGCCTGCGGCAACAATGGTCAGGTCCGAGGCAAGCTGATAGCCGTCTGCCGTCCTCACGTGGTCGCATTCGATCGCTTCGGCGTGTTGGCCGGCATGGACGACAACGCCGGAGGATCGGAGCGCCGCCGCTGCGGTATCGGCAAGGCGATCAAACTGGGGGCGCAACTGCTCGAGCAACTCGTGCGTACCCGACATCAGATGAATTGTGGTCTGCCCGTTGCCGGCAAATCGCTCTGCCAGCGCGGCGGCCGTCTCCACCCCGGCAAACCCGCCGCCGACCACAACAACGTTGCGCACCTTGGCACGCGATCGCTCGATCTCCTCGAGACGCCGGACCAGCTTTTGCATGTCGCGGCTGTCCTTGATGCACCAGCCGTGTTCGGCAAGTCCATCAAGCGTTTCGAAAGGATCCTTCGAGCCTGTTGCGAGCAGCAGGTGATCAAAGGTGAGCTCCTCGACACGACCGTCAACCGCCAGCTGCAGACAATTGCGGGAGGCATCCAGGGACAGAACCTCTGCCTGGAGGAACTGGTTCCCCACCAGCGGCTCGATCGGTGTCAGCGTGGTTTCGACCGGCAGTTGACCCGAGAGAATCTCGCCGGTCCAGCCATGAAAGGTGTGATAGGGGTCACGGGAGACCAGAATTATCTCGCAGGTGCCTGCCGCCAGTTGGCGGTTCAGCTGGCGTTTGAGGACGGCGTGCGCGTGCAGCCCGGCATATCCGCCGCCCAGAATGACTACGCGGCGCATGTGACGACCTCCTTGCCGGAGAAGAGCGGCGCCGTTTCCGGATAATCGAAGGCACCGAGCTTGCGGCCGAAGGACTGAAACGGCGCCAGTTGGAAGCCGAGATGCCGGTATCGTGCAGCCAGACCGAGAAGATGTTCGGCCTGGTGAACTTCGGGTGCGCCGATGGAGAAGTGCCCCCGATGTCCGCTCAATGCCAAAAGCATGGTTTCGGCGAGGCAGGCATAGGCCAGCTTCGGCGCCAGCCCGATGGAACAGCCCTTGAGGTCAAAGCCCGGTATTTCGACGAGGCCGCCATCGATGATTGTTACATCCGGCCGGGACTTGAGGAGGCCTTCATCGGTGTTGCGGGGAACGGTGTCGTCGAGCACCACGGCTCCCTGTCCCAGATGCTCGGTGCGCAGGATCGCTTCGGGTGCCGATGTCAGCAGCACCACCAGTCCCGCATTGCGGACGTCCGCCATGTCCGTGCTGACGCTGACCGCAAGATCATCGCTCCTGACTTCCTCTGCCAGGGTTTCAAGGCGGCCGCGGTTGCGGGCCACGAGTAGCAGCCTGCCGGCATGTTTGCGCGCCAGCAGGCGGGTGAGGCAGGTGCCAACACTGCCCGTTGCGCCCACGAGCGCGATCAGGGTGTCAGCGGGAAGGCGCACCAGGAGGCGTTCCATGGCGAGCAGGGTCATGGCAGCGGTGAAAGCGTTGCCGTTGGTCACCCCGATATCGGTGCGCCTGGCGAACGCCTTGCCACCCGCCGAAGCGGGCGCGGTAAGGGCGCCGAGACCCACTACGCTCGCCCCCAAGTCCTTGGCCTTGTCGATGGCCGCAGAAATTCGCGCCTGCACCTGATTGCGGGGGAGTGTCAGCAACTGGGTGGGGGTAAGGGGCACGGTGATGATCGAGCCGGCGACGTCCTGGGGGCTGTCCACGCGATGAAGTTGCCCGGTTACCATCGGAGGGAGCGGCAGCCGGCGCAATGCGGTGCGCAGTGCCGCTTCGGGAATGAGGCGGAACGGCGGGCCAAAAAGCAGACCCATATCTTCCCGCAAGGTGTTGCGGGGGTGAACCAGAAACGCAAATTTCTCAACCATCAGACGCCCCTATCCGGATGAGGCACCCTCGTGCCGTCATCATTTGTTAGTTGATTGTTAATCAGTTGTTAACCGTCATATAACTCTTTCGGTGGGAATGGTTAATCTTGATCATCAAGTTGTTGATTTCCAAGATCTTGGCTGCATATTGGTGGTGAAGTCGAAAGGTTTCCTCAACTGTGTGCCGATAAAGTTGGTGCGGTCGGGATCTGCCGGTAAGCCGCAGAAAACCGCGCGAGGCTCAGTCGCTCACCATCTAGGAGGAGGGCTCCAATGACCGAAGAGATAAAAGATGCCCTTGACCTGCTGCGGGCGGCCCGAGACGCCGAAACACCGACCGGGCTCGATCGCATCCTGGAGGCCGTCCGCTCCCATCTCGGTATGCAGGTGGCCTATGTTTCCGAATTCGTAGGTGACCGGACGTATTTTCGGGCGGTTGATGCGCCAGGTCTCGAGCAGGTGATCAAGGCCGGCGACTCGATGTCGCTCGACGATGTTTATTGCCGGCATATCCTCGAAGGTCGACTTCCCGAAATTATTCCGGACACCGCTGAACTTCCCTTTGCCCAAGGCGTTCCCCTGACGCAGGCCATGGGGATCAAGGCCCATATAAGTGTCCCTCTCAAGCTCGCCGACGGTCGCACCTATGGCATGTTCTGCTGCGTCAGTACGCAGCCTGAACCGTCCCTCAATTCGCGTGATCTCAAAATCATGCGTGCCTTCGCCGAACTTACGGCTTTGCAGATCGGTCAGGACCTGGCCGCCAAAGCGGAGCAGAAGGCCACAGAGCAACAGGTGCGCCGGGTTCTCGATGCGGATGAGCTGTCCATTGTCCTGCAGCCCATCAGATCACTGCGGGATGACCGGATTCTGGGGTTCGAGTGCCTCTCCCGGTTCGCCGGGCCGGAGGGATATCCACCCGATGTCTGGTTCGCCAAGGCGGAATCTGTCGGGCTCGGCCTCGAGCTCGAATTGCGGGCGGTCGCCAGGGGATTGGCGCTGCTGTCCCGGCTCCCGTCGCGGTTTTATCTCACCCTCAATGTCGCCCCGGCGACGATTGTTTCGGCAGCGCTGGCCAGCATGCTTTCCGCTGTTGATGGGCCCAGGGTCGTTCTTGAGATAACCGAGCATGCTACGGTTGAGGACTATGACGCTCTCAAGCTCGCGCTGGTCAAACTGCGTGGGGCTGGAGTGCGGCTGGCCGTGGATGATGCCGGCGCCGGATATGCCAGCCTGAGGCACATCCTCGCGCTGCAGCCCGATATCATAAAGCTCGACATCAGTCTGACGCGCAACATCCATGCTGATCCTGCCCGCAATGCGCTCGCTGCCGCTCTCGTGCAATTCGCACGCCAGACTGCATGTGTCATTCTTGCTGAAGGCGTTGAAGATCAGCGAGAGCTGGGCGCCCTGCAGAAGCTGGGCATCAATTGCGCGCAGGGCTATCATTTGGGACGTCCCATGCCCGTCGAGCAGGCCCTTGCAGCGGCAAATCTGCAGGAAGACGTCCGGGGGCGGCGGCTGGCCGCGCCTCCACGCACCGCCTGACACGATCCACGACTGGGCTGGACATCGCGAGCCTACGCGAGCAGGCTTGCCGCGGCGACCGCCTGTCGCTCGCGCCGGGCAAGAATGATGGTCGACCCACTCTCCTGGGACATATACCACCGTCGCCTTGATGGGCCATACTGCCCCAAGCTCAGTGCCTGTCTGGTTAGAAGGCCAGCGAAGCTGACGCATTGACCGGGCCGCAGCCCAGGGAAATAGAGCCTACGAAAACTGACTATGCGCTTGGATCGATCCGGCGCTTAGCCGAACTTTGCTTCTGCGAGTGGGCAGTTGCAGATAACGCCCCCGCCACCAATCCCCAGCTCGCCGTCGCCAATGCCAAGATGACCCAGCCTCTCGGGAGGGGCGTGCCGCTCTTGTCTTTAGAAGAAGTCCTCATTGCAGTGTCTCCAGCCCGCCGCAGCCTGGTGCTCCAGCGGAAAAGCCCCAAGTGCTGAGGCTGGTTGTTGATGACCCCTCGAGTACATCATACTTTCGACGGCCTGTGTCAGTCCGAATGACCATGGGTGATCATGAAAGAGGCCCGGCCTTGGCCGAGCCTTTCCTGGACTTAATCGCGAGCTGCTGCCTCGGCGAAGTAGCGCTCAATCCGTTCATTGACAGAGTTCGGCACCGAGACATCGGCCATGCAGGGGTCTACGGGAACCCTGTAGTCTTCAGCGCTGTCTTCTACCAGAGAGTGGTTCATCGGGTTGGTGACGCCGCTATCGGTATAATATCCATTTTCATTTATCGCGCAGCCATCCACCACCGGATCATCGGCGGCAAATTGGGCATTGGCGTGGCCCGCTGCTGCCAGGGAAAAGGCTGCTGCGGTCGCGAAGGCTAGGACAGAAGCTTTCATGGTGCTGTTCCTCCTCATAGATGAGCCGGGATTAGCTCGAAGGCCTCCTCAACGTTCCTCCCACGCTATTGATCCGCGGCTCACGTTCACAAATCAGGCAGGCTAAGTAATCGCCGCTAGAGAGTGTGGGGTACAACACGATGCGCGCCAATCTTGGATAATAATGTTGCTGTCAGCCTCTCTTCACCTTGGATCCCGTATGATCAGACCCTTGGCGAGCAGGTCACCAACCCTCAGGAGGGAAGGTCATCATGAAGAAGACCATCGCATCGGCTCTTGGCGTCGCTTTCGTGTCTACTCCTCCAGTCCACGCCGACCAGGGTTGGAGAGCAGGGCAACGGCCGCAAGAAATACGGGCTCGCAGATGGCACAACGCACAGCAATCCCGGCGAGGTGTTCCAGCACCTCAGGGATCGCTGGGACAATACTCCGGGATCCGAAGGACATCGTCGATGTCTATTCCAACGCCCTTCGGGTGACGTGATCCACCAAAAGCGGGTGGACTTAAACTACCGCAGATGGCGCACTATCTGCCGCCATCGCCAATTCGGCTTGGTTGGAAACGATGGATCAAGGCTAGACAGGTCCAGATCCATCGGACGTGCACCCAATGCCGGATACCTGCGAGGATGCGATGAACGCCGCAACGTTCGCATCCTCGCTCCCCTCCACCAGTGCGCGGATCAAGACAGCACAGCCCAGATCAGCGCACCAGCACCGATGACAAACGTCCATGACGCCAGCGCCAGCAGCACAATGATATAGATCCGCAGTATATGAAGCCGACCAAATTCCGAACGCGCGGCAGGCCCGGCTTCTGATGGTTCGACCATTTGAAGCTCCAGAGATGTGAGTGCGTCCGAAAGCGCTGCTGACTGATTTGCCGCAGGACTGTCCAGCCACTTACGGCTTCGTGAACAGGTGCAGGCGCGAGGCTCCGCAGCGCCAGGATTGCCTGGCTTGACGAGCATCGACAATCTTGACGCCCTGGGCCGTCTAGCCGAGGTGGAAAGTGCCATAGCCGCCGTTCGACAGCAGGAGGCGAGTGTCGAGCATTGTGCCCTTGCCGGTCGTAAACGTTCTGGTGTTGGCGGAAAAGACACAGATGGACAGTAATCCGGTGTAGTGCAGTTTTGCTAAATCTCTGCTGCTGCTTGTCTTGGTGCAAGTGATCGGTCTGCTGTGGTCCTTTTGTGGCTGGTGGGTGCATGAACTGTGCTAGGGTGGATTCGACATGTGGAGTGCTTCGATGCATGCGCAAATAAGTCTCGCCATCCGGGCGACGCTGTTGCTTACCGCCATGGCAATTCCCGCCTAGGCACAATCATTGACCCAAGCGTTGACGGCAGCCTGTTCGTTTTCGCCCGAGCTGCAATCGGCAGTGCTGCAGGCGAAAGCTTCCGCAGAAAACATTGCCCAGGCACTTTCGCAGAAGCGGCCGACGATTGGCGCCTCGCTGTCGGGCAACTACAATTGGTCGATGGTGGGTGGTCAATTCAATGACTCCCAGTCGCTAACGACCGGGCTGCAATACAACCAGACCATTTTCGACAATTTCCAGACCGACGCGCGGGTCGAGGCGGCGCGTGCCGGTGCGGAGATCGCACGGCACCAGATTTTCAATACCGCTCAGAATGTCCTGCTCTCTGTCGTGCAGGCCTACATGTCGGTTTTGAGCGATCGCCAGCTGGTGGCGTTGCGCCAGGAGAACCTGGAGTTCCAGGCGCAGCTGCAGTCTGCGCAGGATCGGCTGGAAGTGGGTGAGGGCACCCGCATCGACGTGGCTCAGGCCGAAGCACGCCTTGCGCAGGGTCGTGCAGCCTATCAGGCAGCCATCAGCAGCCTTGAAGTCAGCGAGGCGACTTTCCAGCGCTATGTTGGGGCCTCGCCGGGCAGTCTCGGCGCCAGTCACAATTACGCTCGTCTCATCCCTTCGAGTATCCAGGCCGCCATTGCCCAGGCCGAGGCCAACCATCCAGCCATTCTGATCTCCAAGGCTGCCATACGCGCCGCGCAGGCCGGAAGCGATGCAGCCCAGGCGGCATTTGGTCCCACCGCATCGTTGACGGGGCAGGTCGGTACGCGGTGGACGGGCCCGAGCGGCGCGCCCACGGACGGCATGAGCGGCAGCGTTGGCATTTCCATCACCATTCCCATCTATGCCGGTGGCGCTATAGGGTCAGGCGTTCGGCAGGCCAATCTCGAGCAGATCCAGTCCGAAGTCGACGCGATGTCCGCCTACGACCAGATCCGCGAAGCAGTGATTTCGGCTTGGGCCGGCATTCAGAGCGCAGATGCCCAGATTGCCGCCGCCAACTCGGCAGTTCCGGCCGGCTCGGAAGTGCTCGAAGGTGTCATTCAGGAGCGTGACTTGGGCACCCGCACGACGCTGGATGTGCTCAACTCCCAGGCTGAGTTGATCAACGCCCGGAAGGCCGGCATCAACGCCTCGACCCAGAAGGTGGTCGCCACCTTCTCTCTCCTGTCGGCGACCGGCCAACTCGCCGGCCAGGAACTGTGCCAGTCTCTGGGGATCGAAGAGGTGGTAGACTACACCCAGACGGTCGAGGATGTCTGGCAGGAATTACGCACTGTCGAGGACTAGGGCCATAGTTTTATAGAGGGCAGCAGATCCTCGGGCCGATCCGACCCCTGGGTGGATGACTGGCGATTGGGCTGATCTAGCGAACCTTCAACCTGGGGAAAGGCTGGCGGGGCTGCGCTCATCGGTCACTGGAACGATGCCTTCGTTATCGATATGGTTGGCCTGCAGGTGATCATTTAACGCCGCCATCGGCCAAAAAATCGTTTCACAAGAGGGCTGGCTGTACAGCTTTGACCTGGGCACCCGGGACCAGTCTCGCCACCACCTGTGCCAGCGGTTCGGGGCGATGCAACAGAAATCCTTGCCCCAGAGTGATGTGGAGGTCTTGGTCCAGCAAGGCTGCGAGCGCTGCCGGGGTTTCAATTCCTTCGGCGATCACATCGACGCCCATGGAACGGCTGATGGCAGCCAGAGACTTGATCACCTCTCGGTCGAACGGGCTGGACTCCACGTTCTGGACAAAGGACTGATCCACTTTGACGCTGTCCACGGCAAACCGGCGCAAATAGGAAAACGAGCTCAGTCCAGCACCAAAATCGTCGAGGCTGACGCGGCAGCCCCGGCTGCGGGCTTCGGTGACAAACAGTTCTGCGGCGCCGATATTGGTAAATGCTGCGGTCTCGGTGATCTCGAACTCAAGCCTGTTCAGCGCCGCGCCGGTCTGCTCGGCGACAGTCGCAACGAAGTCCCACAACATGGGATCGCTGAGCGTATGCGCCGAGAGATTGAAACTGAGCGTGAGATTGGCGCCTCGCCCGAGAGCCTGGCCAAAGGTCTTCAAGGCGGTGCGGATGACGTAGCGATCAAGCGCCGCGGCCATGCCGAACCGTTCAGCCGCCGGAAGAAAATCGCCTGGGGCGATCAGGTGGCCTTGCCGGGACAGAAGTCTCGACAGGACCTCAACCCGGCCGGTGGGCTGTTCCGGCCGCTCCAGTGCGCGGATCTCCTGACCGAAAAGGCGCAGCCGGCCATCCTCCATGGCTATGGTCAGCTCAGCGACCAGTTGCGCCGTACTCATGCCGGAGCTGGCTTGGCCCTCGGTCTCGAGGTGCCATGTGTTCCGCCCGCCCGATTTGGCAGCATAGCAGGCATCATCGGCGCGCGCCAGAATTTCGGCGGGAGTAGCGTGGGGTGAGTTGATGATCGCTACCCCGATGCTGGCGCCCAGCTGCCGCTGTCCCTGGGGCGTATGGGGCCCGACCTGCCGGATGGCGGTCAGCATGCTTTGGGCAGCCATGGTTGGATCCTCGTCGGCGAGCGGCAGCGCCACGGCAAATTCATCGCCGCCGAGGCGTGCCATCACGGCCATGGGCATGGCTCGACCGACGCGGGTGGCGACGCCGCGCAGGGCCGCGTCCCCGGCGGCATGGCCCAGCGTGTCGTTGATCGCCTTGAAGAAGTCGAGATCGATGTAATAGAGCCCGAAAGGCCTGCCGGCAGCCTCTGCAATCCACCGGGTCAGGACGTCCTCGAAGCCGCCGCGGTTGAGGAGGCCCGTCAAGGGGTCCTGACGGGCAGCGGTCGCAAGTTGCTGCTGCCGCTCATGCTCCTCGGTGACATCCCGGATCGTGCCCACGAGGCGCCCCGAAGTCCCGGGCAGCCGGTGCAGCTTGCACAGCGTCTCGACATGCCGGACATGGCCGTCAGCGCGGATGATCCGGTAGCCGATCCTGGTGGGCTTATCGGGACTGACCGGTATGGCGTGCGCCTGTTCGGTGCGCTCCCGGTCCTCGGGATGGAGAAAGGCGTGCCAGGCCTCCCGTGCCAGTTCATCGCCTACCGGCGGCAGGCCGAAGATTTCTCTGGTCCGGCCATCCCAGAGGCTTTTCTGCGTATCGATGTCAAACTGCCAGAGCCCCATGCTGCTGGCCTCTAGGGCCAGCCTGATCTGCGCATTGGCATCTGCCAGTTCGGCCTCGGCCGCCTTTTGCCGGGAAATGTCGGTTTGCACGCCGACCGCCCGCAGGGGACGGCCCGATGCATCCCGTTCGATGATGCCGCCACGGTCCAGCACCCAGATCCACCGTCCGTCCCGGTGTCGGAGGCGCAGTTCGGTTTCAATGCTGCCGGTTTCACCGGCCAGATGCCGTTCGCCGCTGCGCACCGCGCGCTCCCGGTCCTCGGGATGGGTCAGGTGCAGCCAGAGCGCGCTGTCGTGCCGGAACTCGGTTTCGCTGTAACCCAGCATGGCAAACCAGCTGGCCGAATAAAAGCAGCGGTCGGTCGTGAGGTCCCAGTCCCAGAGCCCCAGCTGCGCCCGCTCGATGGCGTGGCGCCAGACGTCCTGCGAAGCCAAGTCATCTTGCTGCAGCTCAACCATCTCGCGCTCGCGCGTAAATCGTGGGGGTACTATCTGCGGTATTTCCCGAAAACTCCGTTACTTGGTCTGTGACTTTACGCAAGTAATTGCAGGATTAAAACCCCGTCGCTGCCGGGGAGCTCTTGCCCCTTTCAGGAGCAGGAGCAGGAGCAGCAGGTCGGGGGAAGGGGGCGTTGATCGCTGCGCGAGGGGCGAGGGGGAGCGCCCGCAGACGGGGGAAATGTCCGATAAAACCGTTTGTCGAACTGCTATGTGCGTCAATTTTTGCTGGGCTGGCTGATCCTGCTTGCCGGTGCTCCTTAACGCTAAGCCGGGGGTAGCACGGATCGGGATTAGTGGCCCGGCTAGTCGTCCAGTTCAACCTTGCTAGCGGAGGCCTCAGTGGCGGATCGGCTCAACCAGGGCGGAAGGCTACCGATTACCCGCAAGGCGGCTGGAATATACAATCGGCTGTCGTTCCGCCATTCCATTACAGTCCTATTCGACTTCTGTGATCGCCTGAGGGCGTCTTGTCATCGGTAGCCGCTGTCTCGCGCCTGACGCATTGCCCCTTAGCCAATGTTGGGTATCGCTCGGTATCGAACAGCGGCCGGTTCTCGGGGGAATGTTCGATAACGCGTATTGTCGATCCCTGGGGCGTGGCGCATCGATTTTGGCCGATGACAACAACCAGCGGTCGGCTTTGCTGATGAGAGCTGACGCCGGCGCGGCACCCCTGCTGAGGGCTCGGGATGGATGCCGCTACTGCGGGTGGCTGGATGTGGCCGTCCGGGCAGGGCGAGCCTGGACGGCTAACTCACACCATGCGGATGGGGCCAGGATATCGCCCCACCGTCTCATCCATCGTCAAAAGCGTGACTGCTTCCCCGATTGCCTGGGCAACGAGAATACGGTCAAAGGGATCCTTGTGTATTGGAGGTAGCGATTGCACGCCCACTGCGTGTGACCCAAGGATTGGAAGCTCCTCGTAATGGTGGTCAAGCAGACCGCGCCGCAGCAGTCGCGGATCGACCTGGAAGTCTGCTCTTCCTAGCGACGACTTGATGGTGACCTCCCACAGGCTGGCCACACTGAAAACCAGCCTTATGTCGGGATCTTCTATTTGTGCGCGCGCCTCGGCGGATAGTTGCTCGGGCTGACCGGCGGCCCAGAGGAGCAGGTGGGTATCAAGGAGCAGCTTCACTGCTTCCCCCCAAAGAGCGCGCTGATCTGCTCCGATGCCATGGTGTCGAAATCGGCCGGAACAGAGAACTGCCCACGCATGAACCCTGTCCGGCGGCTGTCCACAGGCTCGGCAGCAATGGGGACAACCTTCACCAGAGGCTTGCCCGCCTTTGAAATCACAAAAGGCTCACCTTCTGCAGCCTGGGCGATCAGGCGGGACAGGTGCGTCTTGGCTTCGTGAATGTTGACCGTTTTCATGCTCGACCTCGACTTAGTTCACCGAACTTAGTTCAGATCGGCGTTGTATTCAAGGCTGCTCATTGTGCGTTCCTACCCCTATTGCGACGAGCAAACAGGGTCTACATCCCAGCGGCGGGCCAAGTGCAGCAAAGATAGTGCGAGCGCCTTAGCTCCACAGAGGATCGCGTGCCTGCGCGACCTTGAGCGCATGGTGGATAAGAAGACGACCGAAGCCGTAATCCTGCGAAGGCCGTGCTCTGACATCATCTTGAGATCCGCGCAAAGGTGGCGAAGCAATCCGCATTGTCCTTGTCATGGTGCCTGGTGGAGATGCTGCACCGGGAGTTGTCCGCCTGAAAGGGGGCGATGCTGCCGAGGCGATTGAGTTTTTCGCAAAAGCACACCCTCAGTCGCGGCATATGCGCCTAGTTGCTGCGGCAGGATGGGGTTGAGGTGACCTATGGCTGATGTTCCCCTAAGGTGCGTAGCGATCAACTGAAGAAGGAACTGATCCGATATGTGGCTGACCGGCGTGGGCATCGTGCTGCTTCTGGCGATGAGCTTTTTCTTTTCCGGCTCCGAGACGGCGCTCACCGCATCGTCCCGTGCCCGCATGCATCAGCTGGCAAGATCGGGTGAGAAACGGGCCAGCCTTGTCGAAGAGCTCACCTCTGAAAAGGAGCGACTTATCGGGGCCATTCTGCTTGGCAACAACGTCGTCAACATCCTTGCGTCGACGCTTGCCGCCAGTCTCCTGATCCAGATCTTTGGGGAAGCGGGCATCGCTTACGCCACCATCGCCATGACGGCGGCTGTGGTGGTGTTCTCGGAGGTCCTGCCCAAAACACTGGCGCTTATCCGCCCGGAAGCATTCGCCCTAGCCGTTGCACCGGTCATCAAGCTGATCGTGCTGGTATTCGCACCCATCACTCTGGCCGTACAGGCGCTGGTAAACGTGATCCTGCGGCTTTTCGGACTCGATCCTGACGAGGCCAAATTGGTGTCAGGTCATGAAGAGATCCGGGGAACCGTGGACCTGCTACACTCCGAAGGCGAGGTGGTGAAGCGGGATCGGGACATGCTGAGCGGTATTCTGAACCTGCGGGACCTCGCAGTACGGGACGTCATGGTCCACCGCACCAAGATGTTCAGCCTCGACATCAACCAACCAGTCGAGCAGCTGATTGATGCGATCCTGGACAGCGCCTACACCCGAATACCAGTCTTCGATGCCAATCCAGACGAGGTGGTTGGCATTGTGCATAGCAAGGATGTCCTTAGGGCTCTTCTAAGATCGGGTGGCGATGCATCACAGCTGAACATCCGCAAAGTGATGACGCAGCCCTGGTTCGTGCCGGAATCGGTGCCCGTGGAAAAGCAGCTTTCCGGTTTTTTAAAGCGCCACACCCACATGGCCCTGGTGCTGAATGAAACTGGCGCCGTTGAGGGGCTGGTGACCCTCGAAGACATCATCGAAGAAATCGTCGGCGAGATCTCCGATGAGCATGATGAGCCCGATGATGACAGCTCTTTCGGCATCGAACCTCAAGCCGACTCCAGCTACGTTGTCGACGGCACGATCTCTATCCGCGATCTCAACCGATCGCTGGACTGGGATCTTCCAGATGACGAGGTCACGACAGTTGCAGGGATTGTGATCAGCGCAGCCAAGCGCATCCCTGACCCCCAGCAAGAGTACTTGGCGCATGGCTACCGCTTCAAGGTGCTCGAAATGGACAGGCACCGCGTTGCCAGAGTTCAGATTTTCCCTAACGGGGAGGGCGGCCCGACCGGATAGTACCTGGCGCGCCGTTGCGACTGTAAGCCACTAGGGCACGGCGCTCGCAGCCCCAGCGGGCCAAGGTATCAGGCTACTCGCTGCCGGTCTTGATCTCGAAGTCGGGGAAGGTGACCTCCACCGTTTTGGAGTATCGTTCGCCATTGCGCTTATCGTGGCGCATGAACTCGGCCGGTGCGATGACCACCTTGACGTCGTACGTGCCATCTCCTGGAACGGTGAGATTAGCGCCGTAGTGGTAAAGGCCGGGATGCCAGAGAAACGGCACCTGAATGGGTCCGACCGGAGCGCCGCCGGATTTCGGTGTGAGCGTCACCTCGATGCTTAGGCCCGGAACAAACCGGTGATCGCCTGCGTCGCTGATGGAGACCTCCAGGTGGCAGTTCTCTCCCTGTGGCTCTTGCCATTCCAGCTGGCCTTCGCCAACCAATCGGTACATGCCCTCAGCCTCTTCCTGGGCGATGCCGATGCGATAGTCGCCGACGGTTCGTTGGGCGCCATTGTCGGCTACTTCCTCAACCATGTATTTGAGCGCCTTCTGGTAGACGGCACCTTCTTCGCGGGCAATCCGCAGCTGGTTTTCATCAGCTTCGTTGCTGGGGACTTCATTGGGACCTGCCATGACGTTCTCCTACTGTTTCTTCTGACCACGCTCGAGGCGCGCGCTCTTCCGGCATGCGGAAAGGTGCAGGATTGAGTCCGTTCGGGCCTTATCCATCGAGCCCGACAATGCACCTTGCTTGACCGTGAGCCTGCTACTTAAAAGAATGGCCCCAGCATTGCACCGGGGCCATTTCATTCACGATCTGAACGGCCGGTTAGTCGACCATGCCGATACGGTTGTACTCAAATGGCTCAAGTCCACGAGCTTCGGTTTCATCATACGGGATGTCGTAGTAGTCTGCGCCACGACGGTACCCGGTGTACGGATAAGCATAGTAGCCACCGGTGCCCCAACCGACATCAGGCGAAACCACGGTTGCCCGCAGAGTACCATCAACGATGATGAGGTCGTTCACGTAACCGTAGTTCTCAGCAACGGTAGCGCCTTCAGGAGCCAGCCGCGCATACTCGCCGATCAACTCACTGGCGCGCCATACATAGGGGCCCGTTTCTGTGTCGTCGAACCAGCCGTCATCAACCTGCTGGATGTTCTGGGCAACACCATCGGCCGTGATGTAGTCCTGGGCGAAAAGCGAGTAGTCGCCGACCGTGTCTTCGGTCACCGGGACGATGACGTTGTCGAGGTTCACCTCGACCATCTCCCACGGGATGCTCACATGAGTATCACCGATGTCCCAGAAGCCCCCGATCTCTGCGATGATGGCGAGAGCCTGGCCGTTGGAACCGAACAGGACGTCATCGACCTCGCCGATCTCTTCACCGGTTGGGCCATAGACGTCCATGTCGTCCATCAACTCTTCGACGCTGACGCCAGGACCATAGAGATCATCGTAGCGCCAGTCCGATAGGCGAACGATTTCATTGGTCTGGACGGTGTTGTCCGGACCACCGACCGTATCGCCGACCTGCTCGTTCATGCCGTACGCACCGAACTCGGGTTCGTCGATCAGAAGGTCATTGTTGGTGTCGTACGCGCCATAAAAACCTGTTCCGAACTCATCCTCGGTCAACAACCCGTCGGGCTCGCGGTCCCAGGCCTCGAACGGCTCGTCGAAGGGACCCACTTCGTTGTTGAAGAGGCCGTACTCTTCCTCGGACAGCATCATGTCACGATCGGTGTCATACCGGCCAAACACGTCAGCGGAATAGGTGCCGAATTCGGTGTCAGTTAGGCCGAGATTCGCATCCGTGTCGTAGTCCGAATAAACATATGTCTGCTGTGCTAGCGCGGGAGTGGCGATGAGAACCGCAGCTAACGATATGGCTGTGCTTTTGCGTTTCATTCTCGTCTCCTTTGAATGGTTGAAAGATAACGCGGCGGCTGTTCCGCCCCGTCCTTGTAAGCCAACGAGACCAACGGGCGATGGTTGCGGCCATTACACTCCAGTAGCGGATGCGTGATCCTACAATCATCCTGGTGTTCTCCCGCCCGCAGGCACAGTGCAGCGCAATGAGGTACGGGTGCGAGGTGAACTCAGGGAGCTTTGGGCATGATGTAAGGCAAAACTTGCTCCTGCCACAGGTGAGGCTTCTACAAAGATGCTGCCAATCGGTTTACTACGCGCGGCGCAGCCCGTACGGATATTGTCGTCTCTGTTGTCGTGGAGCTCTGCGGGTTCGCCAGAACCCGATTGCCGTTGATCGCTTACTCTGACCTGTAAAAGGTCATGTCTGCCGATGAACCACTCTACTGCCGAGGAAACTCGCGCGCCCATGAGCTGGGCAATAGCCGCCGCGCTGCTGCTGTCCGCAGTCATTTGGTTTCCCGATACATATCCTGGAGTGCTGAGCGACGGTTCCCGCCTATCGGCAAGTTCATCGAGGTGGACGGAGTCCGTCTACACTATGTAGAAAAGGGTAGTGGGCCGGCCCTCGTCCTCCTGCACGGGCAGGGCGCTCTGCTCCAGGATTTTACCCAAACGTTATTGGAGCCGCTTGCCAAAATTATCGAGTAATCGCCTTCGACCGCCCAGGCTCTGGGTATAGCTCTCGCCCATCGGGCGTTTCCTGGACCCCGCAGCGACAGGCGGAACTCTTTCGGTCGGCATTGACACGGTTGCAGGCCCACAGGCCGATTGTCCTGGGACACTCATGGGGCGCTTTAACCGCTCTGGCCTACGGGATTGCCTATCCTCAGCATTGCGCGGGGCTGGTTCTGCTCTCGGGCTTCTACTATCCGATGGGGAGGCCGCTGTTGCACGTGTCGAGCTTGGCAGCTCAGCCTATCATCGGGCCATTGCTGTGCAACACCGTTTTACCGCCACTATCCAGGCTAAGCGAGCCCGTGAACTGGAGAGCGCATTTCGCTCCGCATGAGGTTCCGGAAAAGACAGCCCGCTACCCGTTCTCGCTCACCGCTCGTGCGGAGCAAACACGCACCTTTGCGCTTGAGAGTTGGCTTTTGGAACCCAGCGCGGCGCAACTCCAAGAGCGCCACCCTAATATGGAATTGACCACTGCCATCCTCTGCGGGGAATGCGATTCTGTACTGTCCTCACAGGACCACTCAGTACGCTTGCACAAAGCCCTGCCAAATTCCCGGCTCAAGCTCCTCCCAAACTGTGGGCACATGCCGCATTACACCCACTCTGGTGCGGTGCTCGAGGCAATCAAGGACGTCGCCCAGTAGTCCTTGCTCAAACATGTTGGCTCGCGAGGCGAAGCCATGCAGGTCCTTGCTTACCGACAGCAGTTTCAACAAGCGCTTGAGGTAGTGGCCCCTGCGGGCAGGAAGAGCCAGCTGAACTGCTCTCCACCTGTTTTGCTGAGGGAATGCGACGAGGTCCTGCTCAAGGAAAAGCTTCGCTGCCATGCATAACCAACCGCCGCCGCGATGATGATGTGGTCTGTGGACGTGTGTGGTTCTAGAGTATGGTGGAACACGATATGGATGAACGGACGACCAGACTCGTCGGTGGACATCGGAGTTATCATTTGCGGACCTCTGAATAGCCCCTAGATTTGTAGACGCCTTCTTCCCTAATTTTGAGGCAAGGAGGCCTACATGGGCAAAGGCAATTTCAGCGACGAGTTCAAGCGGGACGCGGTGCGTCAGATCACCGAGCGGGGGTATCCCGTTTCGGAGGTGTCGCAGCGTCTGGGGGTGAGTGCTCATTCGCTCTACGAGTGGCGCAAGAAGTATGCATCGGATGTTTCCAAGGGTGGGGATCAGGCCGATGAGATCCGGCAGCTTAAGCGAGAACTGGCGCGGGTCACTGAGGAGCGCGACATCCTAAAAAAAGCGGCCGCGTACTTCGCCAAGGATGCAAAGTGAGGTACGCGTTTGTCGCCGAGCATCGCCAGCAGTTCTGTGTGCGCACCATGTGCCGGTGCCTTTCCATCCATCCCAGCGGCTATTATGCGTGGCTCAAAAGCCCTTTGAGCAAAAGGGCGCGGGAAGACATTCGCCAGACCGAGCTGATCGAAGAGGCCTGGAAGCAGAGCGGCAAGGTTTATGGCTACCGCAAGCTGCATGACGACCTGCTGGACCAGGGCGAGACCAGTTGCGCCAATCGTGTTGCGCGCCTGGCCAGACTGGCCGGGATCAAGGCTCAGATCGGCTACCGGCGCCGGCCTGGTGCCTATGGAGGCAAGCCATCTGTGGTGGTCGACAATACCCTGGCTCGTCAGTTCGACGTCGATGCGCCGGACACCGCCTGGGTGACCGACATCACCTATATCAAGACCATGGAGGGCTTTGCCTATCTGGCCGTGGTCATCGACCTGTTCTCGCGCCGCGTCGTCGGCTGGTCACTACAAAGCCGGCAGACCAGTGAGGTCGTCCTTCAGGCCCTGCACATGGCTGTCTGGCGCCGAAAGCCACAGAACACGGTGCTAGTCCATTCCGATCAGGGCTCCCAGTTCACCAGCATGGACTGGGCTAGCTTCCTGCGACACCACAATCTGGTTCACTCGATGAGCCGGCGCGGCAACTGCCATGACAATGCTGTGGCCGAAAGCTTCTTCAACCTGCTCAAGCGCGAGAGGATCAGGCGTCGGACCTATCGGACACGGGACGAAGCCCGCCAAGATGTGTTCGATTACATTGAGATGTTCTACAACCCCACCCGAAAGCACGTCCGCAACGGCATGCTCTCACCCGTCGAGTTCGAACGGCGGCACCAAATCTAACCCCGAAGGTGTCTACAGAACAAGGGGCTATTCACTCGGTTAGACCTTGATGGGTTGGCGGCGCGCCCTCTCCGTTGCCCTGATTGTCGTCAGTGGTGCCGCCATATTGCTGACGGTGATTCCTGCTGTCCCGAGCAATGAATGGTGGATCAGGGTTTGGGATTTTCCCCGCTCCCAACTGCTCGCGGTAATAGTTGCCTGCCTGCTGCTTTCGCCCGTGGTGTTGAGCTTGCGTAAGGGGCCGGTGCTGATTGGATTGGCCGCCCTCGTGGGTGCCGGTGCCTGGCAGTCCTATAGGGTCTGGCCATACACCCCGCTTGCTGCGACGGAAGCTGTTGCCATGGCGTCGTGCCCCGTGGAATCTCGCCTGCTTTTGCTCACCGCGAATGTCCAAGTCAGCAATCGCACCTCCGAGCCACTGCTGACGATGGTCGACCAGACCCAGCCAGACCTGGTGCTTCTAGTGGAGACCAATCAGTGGTGGGACGAGGAGCTAGAGCCGTTCAAGCAAGCCTATCGTGAGCACATCTCTCAGGCTCGGGAAGACGGCTATGGCATGCATCTCTTCTCCCGCTATGAGCTGATTGAGCCGCAGGTCCGCTTCCTCCTTGAGGACTATGTGCCGTCGATTAAGACGGGCGTGAGGCTGCCCTCTGGCAGGGAGATCACGTTCCATGGTGTTCACCCGGTTCCCCCTCCTCTCGAGGACACCGAAGAGCGGGATGCCGAACTGCTGCTGATCGCCCGAGAAATTCGGGAGGAGCAAACCTCCGCTATTGTGGCTGGGGATCTCAATGACGTCGGCTGGTCAAGAACGACCCGCCTGTTCCAGGAGATCAGCGGAACCCTGGACCCCCGGATTGGCCGTGGACCGTTCCCGACCTTCAACGCAGACTGGCCCATCCTGCGGTGGCCACTGGACT
The DNA here is from genome assembly GCF_030177755.1 of Devosia sp. RR2S18. Classification (NCBI taxonomy): domain Bacteria; kingdom Pseudomonadati; phylum Pseudomonadota; class Alphaproteobacteria; order Hyphomicrobiales; family Devosiaceae; genus Devosia; species Devosia rhizosphaerae. The sequence continues at coordinate 2,567,273 of NZ_CP126539.1, read as the reverse complement.
ATGTGTTTTTCGATCCCAGCTTTCGGCTCGTGGACATGGGGCTGATGGACCACGTGGGCTCCGATCACTTCCCACTCCTTATCGAGCTCTGTCATGCTCCTGAGCTTGTGTCGGTCCAGCGCAATGCAAGACCCAGCCCTGCGGAAGTTGAGAGAGCCAGCGAAGCCATACAGCAGGGTCGAGAGGAGGCCCGATAGACGCCAGACCGCTAGGGTGCTTCCGCCCCAGCAGTCGTGTCCACCAGCGGCACCTTTGACGCGCGTCTAGTCGCAGGCGAAGGCGCCGATGTCTTCCATCTCGGTCTCATCGTAGACCAGCTGAAACACCTGATCGCCCGGACTCCACTCGCCCTCGGCCAGAGGCTGAAAGGGGACCGCGTATTGTGTGAACAGGTCGAAGCCCAGATTTGGACTGATGATGATCGCCTTGGCCTCGTCGCCCGAAATTATCAGGTCTTGCACCCGCCCGAAGCTGACCCCGTCGCGGGTATCGACCAGATCGCCGATGAAGTTGGTGGCGCGCCAGGCACCTGCACCTGGATCGAGGTCATCGACGCCTGCGGTGATGCCGCCGGTAATTGCTCGGTACTCGGTCTCGCCATCCAGCAATTGATAATCGCCGACATTTGCTTCCATGATCGGGACCCGGGCCCAGCCTTCGCCGAACTCCACCACTTCCCATGGAACGCTGACATGGACGTCGCCGATGTCGAGAAAGCCTCCGATTTCAGCTATGAGCGCCAACACCTCTCCATCTGGACTGACGATCAGGTCTTCGGTCTCGCCGATTGCCTCTGCTCCCCGAACAGGCCCATAGACGTCGATGCCCGCGATCAGTCCGGCGACGCTGGTGCCGGAGTCGCGGCAGAAATCGTCATCCCAGTTGTTGACGATCACCGGCTCCAGACCTTGAGCCAGGGAGCTGCTCGCAAAACCGCAGCACAGCATAACCATAGGCGCGACGAGGGTGCGCTTCATCGGGTCCTCCTTTGTATGTCCTGATGGACTCAAACGAGACCCCCGTGATTTCGTTGCCCACCGGTGCAGCTAGTGAACCTGGCTCCGAACAATTCACGTGGCTCACAATGCGCAGTGACGCCATGGCTTCTTCTGCGCTTGGTCGAAGCCGTAAGACCGTCGCTCAGTGTGGCAGAGGTGCCGCAGCTGCTCGAGAGAGCTCGTCGCTTATCGCGTGATCAGTCGCTTATCGCGTGATCAAACGCGCAACGGAAACGTGGCGAATACATTTGCCGACTCTCATGAGTCCCTTAGTCAACCAGTCCTGCATTGCAGCCTCCACCGCCGAACCGCCACGACTGGCTGAATGGCCACTGCTGCAACGGCAGCCATCACCACCCAAATGGGGCGCCGCGGTGACCGGTTTGGGGCCGGTCGGAGATGGCCAGTGTGTGGGTTTGCCGCACCTTGCCGCAGAGTATTCGCGTAGAAGTAGAGGAGTGCCCATCGGCATGAAGCTGTTCGCCCCGACCCTTGCATTTGCCGTTTTTCTGATGAGCCTGGCTGGAGTTGCACCCTCAACGGCGAGCCCCCTCATTCAGATCATGCAAGGGGATCTCGGGCAAAGCCGACCAAGTGGCTGCCCGAGCAGGTGGTGCGCCTGCTACTTAGACAAGATCCTTGCCGAAGCAGGCCTGCAACCCCGCGGCTCCAATCGGGCTCGAGATTTCGCCACCTATGGGAAGCCGGCCCAGCCGGCCCAGTTCGGCGCTATCATGGTCATGCGCAATCACGTGGGGGTTGTAACTGGCCAGTGCCCAGATGGCCGCGTCCAGATCATCTCAGGCAACTACAGCCGCAAGGTGCTCCCGGGCTGCTACAGTGCTGCCAAGGCTATTGCTTGGCGCCGACCGTAGGCTCGTCAATAGCGCCCAAGCTGAGCTATTGGACGAGGATGGACCCATGCCGCGGAGCGGTTCTCCTCAACCTTCCGATAGCTGCTTAAGCGAAGCTAAGCCTTCAGAGCATACCGACAATCTCCAGCGCTACTTGTCGCTCTCAGTCAGCCCTTTGACGAACCAGCGCTGGAAAAAAATCACCACCGCGACCGGCGGAATGATGGCGAGCATGGCCAATAGGTTTGAACGCCCATACTCAGGCACTTGCTGACTGCCGTCCAAGCCTTGGGTGATCTGCTTGATGCCTTGGACCAGAGTGTACTTGCTTTCATCAGTGACGATCATGGTGGGCCAGAGATACTGGTTCCAGCCGTAGACAAACATGATGATGAAGATCGCCGCGATCATTGTTTGCGAAAGGGGAATGAGGATGTCGATGAAGAACCGGATGGGACCGGCGCCGTCGATGCGAGCCGCTTCCAGCAGTTCTTCGGGTACCGACAGATAGAACTGGCGGAAGAAGAAGGTCGCGGTAGCCGAAGCGATCAGCGGCACAATAAGCCCGGTATAGGTGTTCAGTAATCCGAGCTTCTGGGTGATCTCATAGGAGGGCACGATGCGCACCTCAAGCGGCAGCAGCAGGGTCGTAAAGATCAGCCAGAAGGCGACCATCCCAAAGCGAAGCCGGAAGTAGACAATGGCATAGGCCGCCATCATCGATATGACCACCTTGCCGATTGCAAAGCCGAGCCCCAGCACCAGTGAGTTCTTGAACATGTTGAGACCGGTGTTCGCACCGGAAAAGCTCATCGATTCAAAGAGGGCCTTCATCAGGTTCGGCCATAGCTGATCACCGAACTGAAGGCTGGGACCCGACTTGATCGTCTCGATGTCTGGCATGGAACTCATCTGCACCAGCATGAGGAGCGGCGCGACCATGAACAGCACACCCGCAATCAGGATTGCATGATCGCCAACAGCCTCCCAATTGAACTTGGCCCGGCGCAGTTGCGGAGTGGTCGTCGAGGCAATGATGGCGCGGCTCTCATAGATTTCAGCCATGATCGTCCCTCAGTTGTAGTGAATGCGACGTTCGACCATGCGGAACTGAAACACCGTCAGCAGCAGGACGAGAACCATGAGCACCACGGATTGCGCCGACGACCCGCCGATATCCTGGCCGCGGAACCCGTCCAGATAAACCCGGTAGACCAAGGTCACGGGGTTATCTCCAGGGTTGTTTCTCAGAATAGTGTCGATCGTCCCGAAGGTATCGAATAGTGAATAGGTGATGTTGGTGATCAGCAGGAAGAAGCCGGTAGGCGCGAGCAGCGGAAAGGTGATGGTCCAAAACCGGCTCACGGCCGAACGATTGTCGATCATTGCCGCTTCCACGACATTGCGGGGGATCGACTGCAGGCCAGAAAGGAAAAAGATGAAGTTGACTGGTATCTGCTTCCACACCGATGCCACGATCATGGCTATGGCCGTGTCGGCATAGTTCTGACGAACGCGGAAGTCCCAGCCGAACAACTCAAAGAAGCTGGTCAGCGGGCCCCAGCGCTGGTTGAACATGATGAGCGTGATGAACCCAGCCACTGGGGGCGCCACCGCATAGACCCACATCAACAAGGTCCGGTAGGTCTTGGCGCCGCGGATCACCTTGTCGGCCTTGACGGCCAGCAGCAGGGCGATGGCGAGCGAAAAGAACGTGACCGAGGTCGAGAACACTACGGTGAAGCCGGCATTGTTGAGATATTCCGGGCTGCGGAGGAGCCTCACATAATTCTCAAGTCCGACGAAGCTGGCACTGAACCCGAACGGGTCCTCAAGGAAGAAGGAGGACCGGAGCGCCTGTAGGGCGGGCCAGTAGAAGAACACGGCGATGATCGAGAGCTGCGGGAGCAGCAGCAGTATTGGCAGCCAATTTGAATCGAAGCCGGCGCGTTTCAAGACATTAGCCTCGCTTGGCAAGGAAATCGGCGGCCCCAAATTTGGGCCGCCGAGGGAGAGTCAAAAGAGCTTACTGTTGGGTCTGCGCGAAGCGGGCCAGCAGTTCGTTGCCTTCGGTCTCGATCGTGGACAGCGCGTCCTCAATGGTCGTTTCGCCGTTCAGAAAGCGGGCAAACTCACGGTTCTCCACGTCGCGGATCTGGACATAGAAGCCCATGCGGTAGCCGCGGGTGTTTTCACCGCTCTGGAGCGAAAGCTGCTGGATGGCGGTCTCAGCGGCGGGAGAGCGTTCATAATGGCCCTCCGCCTTGGCCAGTTCGTACGCAGCAGTGGTGATTGGCACATAGCCAGTTTCGCGGTGCCACATGTACTGGACTTCGGGTGAAGTCAGGTACTGGAAGAAGGCAGCAGTAGCGGCGTTTTCCTCCTCGGAGTGGCCGGCCATTGCGAACAGCGAGGCACCGCCGATAAAGGTCTGATAGCCCTCTTCGGTGATGGATTCCCAATAGGGGAGATAGGTGGACGCCCACTCGAAAGGCAATTCGGCAGCGGTGAGCCCACCGAAGTCGCCCGACGAGCCGATATACATGGCTGCATCGCCCTCGTTGAAGTGGGCCTGGTTATCATCCCAGCCCGTTCCAAAGAAGCCGAAGAGGCCGGCATCGAGCCACTCCTTCACCTTGGTGAAGTGCATGGCCATTTCAGGCGAGTTGATCAGGATTTCCGTGCCGTCAGCACCTTTATAGCCATTGTCGTTAGAGGCAAAAGGCAGGTTGTGGCGCGAATGGAAGTTCTCGACGAACTCCCACGGAATATGGGTCTGGACCAGGGGAATGTAGCCAGCTTCCTTGAGGGCCGGAGCCATCGCTTCGAAATCCTCATAGGTCGCCGGTGGGGCGTCGATGCCAGCTGCGCTCAGCGCATCCATATTGTAGTAGAGCACCGGCGAGGATGAGTTGAACGGCATGCCGATCATCTTGCCTTCGGTGTCTGCGAAGAAATAGCGCACGCCTGGAATGTAATCTTCGATGTTGAATTCGACACCGTTGTTCTCCAGCAGGTCCTGCACGGGGATGGTGGCGCCATTTGCACCGATCACCGTTGCGGCGCCGGCGTCAAACACCTGCACGACGTTGGGCTGCTCGCCTGCGCGGAAGGCGGCGATGGCAGAAGTCAGCGTCTCTTCGTAGGAGCCCTTGAATACGGGGGTGATAGCGTATTCGTCCTGGCTGGCGTTGAAGTCGGTCGCAATCTGATTGATCACGTCACCGAGATGCCCGCCCATGCCATGCCACCAGCTGATTTCAGTCTGAGCAAAGGCGGTGGTGGACGTCAGGGCGACGGTAAGTGCGGCGAGGGATAGGCGAACCATGGTTCTCTCCTGCATGACAAAAAGTATCAGCAGGAAGTTGTTGCCCCGCTGGCTCATCTAAGTGCGAGCCCCGCGTGCGTAGCAGCGGTGCTTTACAGCTGGGTGACGGGATCACGGCAGTTTGGTGACACTCAACTGGTGCCCTTCGGCTCAACCTGGCGAATGCCCGCAAAGCCCGCATCAGGGGTCGTCTGGGGCACTATAGTGGGGGCAGGCACGGGCACCGCTCGCAATGCATGGTGGCGTGAGCCCGCGCAGGCTCGCGCGTTGCCGGTACGAATTGGTGCCAGCGTGGAGATAGAGTTCGTACGGCGGCTGTGAACAGTTGCTGCTAGGGTTCCTTGCGCGGAACTGATCGCAGTTGCTCGAGCAAAAAAGCGTGCGTTGCCGGGTTTGCGACGATGAGTGCGCCGGTGCGCTCGAAAACCTCAGGTCCGCGGCCCCACCAGTCGGTAACGATGCCCCCGGCTTCCTCGACCAGAAGAATGCCAGCCGCCGTATCAACAAAGCCGGTCTCTTCATAGTAGCCGGTCAACCGTCCAGCGGCGACGTAGGCGCAAGAGTTTGCCGCGCTGCCGACGACCCGCACCGCTCCGATATTAGAGCGGATCATGTCCAGCCGTTGGTAGGCGCCCGGATAAAGCTGAAGGCCGGGGGTGGGCAGCCCGGTGCCCACGCACATAAGGCCGACCTCCGTTGAACGGCTAACATGGACGCGATCTCCGTTCAGCCACGCGCCACCGCCCTTGCTGGCCGTGAACATCTCGTCAGCAACCGGATTGTACACCAGACCGCAGAGCGTTTCCTGTCCACGCCGCAAGGCTATGGTGATGGTGTAGTGCTGACCGTTCAGGAAATTGGTGGTTCCGTCGATCGGGTCAACCAGCCACCGATGCTCCGGGTCGGCGCCATCGACGGGGGCGAACTCTTCGCCTGTCAGGCTCCAATCGGGATTGATGGCGAAGAGGCGCTTGCGGATCAGCTGCTCGGCCTCGCGGTCCGCGTCGGAGACGAAGTCTCCCGGGCCCTTGATGCCGATCTCAAGAGCTCGAAAATCGCGGAAGTGCTCAAGAGTAAGCGTGCCAGCGTCGCGCGCAATGGCAACCATTTCGTCGAGTATCAGGTCATAGTCGATTGTCATTTGACGAATGCGGCGAAGAGCCCCTCCGGGTCATCGGTTGTGATCTGGTCGACCTTGAGCGAAAGCAAGCGTTCGACCTCGGCAAGAGATTGGGGCGTGACCTCGCGAATTGTCCAAGCGTCGATGCGGCGGCCCGCAGCATGAATAGGGGCGACAATGTCGAAGCCAACCGCCTCCGCCGAGAGCACGATGTCATAGGCGAGATAAATCATTTCAGCCGTGGGCGCGGTCGCAAGTGCGTCGGCGATGAAAGTGGCGTAGTCGCCTGTTGCCTGGAGACGGGCAAGCGAGTCCCCGTAGCAGGGATCGTATCCGGTCCGCAGTGTTGGGGAAGCAGTCGCCAAGAGGCTGACGGCGGCGCCATCACCGCCTGATAAAATGAGGGAGCCCAATACCGGCGCGATGCTGGTCGCAAAGTTGGCGACCGTCCGGTCATCCAGAGCCGCGAGGTCTTCCTTCAGGTCGAGCTGCAAGAGCCCGTCTCCATGCGGAGGTGACTTGGTCAGCAGTGCGCAGAGATCCTCGAGCAGCATGACCCGGTCGGGCAGGGGCGTGCCGTCATTGGCACGGAGGGCAAGGCTCCGCAGAGTATTCGCGCTGGTCTCGCGGACGCGCCCAGTGCCGGTGGTTTCCTCCTCCAGCGCGAGATTGTGAAGAATGGCGAAGCCATTGTCGGCGTGGACCACGAGATCCACCTCGACGCTGGCGCCCAGTTGCATGGCCTCCACGATCCTGGCGCCGGTAAACACCGGATCACTGCGCTTGCGGCGCGCCCGGTGCCATTTGAGCCAGGTGCGATGTCCATCCCGTTCGATGTAGAGAGGTGCTGTCAATTCAGCTCCGATAGATCTGGCGATTGTTGCGGTAGGCATAGATGGCGCGTGGCTTGAGTTGGACGCCCTGACCGGACCTGAAAAGATCAGGATGAGAGACCACGGCCTTGAGACGGGTGCGATTGGGCAGATCGAGATCTACCAGGCCGTGGGTGCCGAAATCGGTCACCCGGTGGACCTTGGCTTGGCCAGGCTCCGCCGCCTCGATGTCCAGTGCTTCAGGGCGAACTGCCAGCATGGCTGCGCCATCGGAGACTGGAACTGGCACTGACAGGCCGTCGCTGGCGAAGATGCCGTCGCAGACCTCCCCTTCAAGCAGATTCATCGTGCCGATGAACCCTGCCACGAAGGGGGTTTGGGGATCGCGGTACACGACGTCAGGCCGATCGATTTGCTCGGTTCGGCCGTCGCGCATGACAATGATGCGATCTGCCATCGAAAGGGCCTCGTCCTGCCCGTGGGTAACGAAAAGCGTCGTGATCTTCAGCCGCTGCTGGATGTCGCGGACCTCCTCACGAAGGCGCTCCCGCAGATGCTGGTCGAGGCTCGCGAACGGCTCGTCAAGTAGCAATATTTTGGGTTCGAGCACCAGTGAGCGCGCCAGAGCCACACGCTGCTGCTGGCCCCCCGAGAGCTGACCCACATGGCGGTCGCCATAGCCGCCGAGCCCCACCAACTCGAGCACCGCCTCGACCTTGCTCCGGATTTCGCCAACGGGCAGGCGGCGGAGCTTCAATCCAAACGCCAGGTTCTTGAAGACGTTCATGTGGGTCCAAAGCGCATGGCTCTGGAAGACCATGCCTGTGGGGCGTTTCTCCGGCGGCAACTGCGTGATGTCCTCGCCATCAATGGTGATCAACCCCGAGGTGGGGCGCTCAAAGCCTCCCACAATGCGCAGCAAGGTCGATTTGCCCGAGCCAGAGGGGCCAAGCAGGCAAACGAGTTCGCCGTCCGCGACCTCGAGCGAGAACTTGTCTACCGCGACGACATTGCCGTTGGGGAAGACCTTGGTAACATCAGATATCTTGAGAAGGGACATAGTCTTCCTACGCGCCGAACCCGCGGGCAAAGGCACCGCCGCCGATAACCCGGCGAGCAAACATGAGAGCGATGAAGGAGGGCACCCAGAGCATCACGGACAGGACCGCGCCGAATTGAATGACCATCTGATTGTTGATGAACGAGATCATCAGGACCGGCATGGTTCGAATGCCAGGCGCACCGATGAGCCAAGCGCCTTCGGTCTCGTAGAAGGTGCCGACGAAACTGAGGAGAACCGCCGCTGCGATGGTGGGGCCAGCCTGGGGCAGCGTGATCGACCAGAACACCCGGAGCGGCGAAGCCCCCACGTCCCGCGCGGCTTCCTCCATGCGCCGGTCCACGGACTGGAACGCTGCAACAGGGATCCAGATCATGAACAGCAAGGTGCCCACCAGCTGGATAAGCACCACGCCCCAGAAGGTGCCGATAAGGTTAAGCTGAAGGAAAATGGCGGCAATGGCGATCAAGAGACCGAATTTTGGGAAGGCATGCCCGGCTAGGAACGAGAAGAAGAGAATGCTGCGGCCCGGGAAGTCAAGCCGTGCGAAGGCATAGGCTGCCGGCAGGCAGATAGCTGCCGACAGCAGTGTGACGACGGTCGAGAGCTGCAGGCTGAGCGTGAGCGCCGCCCATACGTCGGGGCGTGAAAGTGTCTGGTGCCAGAACCGGAGGCCGAACTGCTGAGGGATGACGTTCGGATAGCGCCAGACTTCCGTGAAGGCCCAGGTGGCGACGACAACCAGCGGTAGGATGATCGCTATCGAGAGCAGGGCAGCAAAGGAGACGCCAGTCCAGTCTATGGGCAGCCGGTTCGGTGGTGCGTTTGTTGTCGGGAGGCTGCCCATTGCGGTCTGATCCATGTCACTTCCCCTGGTTGCGTGCCACGGAGCGCACGTAGAAGAGCCCGAAAGCGATACAGAAGCAGAAGGTGATCACCGCCTGCGTGATGGCGTTCAGCGGATCGTTCACCTCGCGGAAAGTTCGGTTCATAAATGGCCCCATCATCTCGGGAGAAGCTGGTCCCAGCAGGTAGGGCAAGGTGAAGGACGAGAAAATCCCCAGCACTGCAAACGAGATTGCCACCAATATCGAATTAGAAATGCGGGGCAGGATGATGTGCCAGAACACCTGCAGCCAATTTGCTCCGACGTCTCGGGCAGCCTCAATGCCCTGATTAGCTACACTGCCGAGCCCTGCGAGCAGGATCAGCACGGTGAGGGGCACATTGTCCCAAACCAAGCCAATAACCGGACCCCAGGGCGTCAGATAGGGAGTGCGGATTTTCGGCAGCCCCACTGCATTGAGCAGGATGTCCACCATGCCATTGGGCCCCAACACGCGAATGAAGGCATAAGCCAGGATGATCGACGGCACGAACATGGGAAAGATGGCGAGCGCTTGGACGTAGGCTGGCAGGCGGCCCGTCGAGAAGCGCAGGTATAGGGAAATGGGCAGACAGATCACCAGCAACAGGATAGCGCACATCAGCGTGGTCCAGAGCGTAATCGTCAGATTGTTGATGCTGTACTGGTCTGAGAAGAAAAAGACATATGTGGAAAGTGTGAACTCGTATTCCCCATCCGCCCCAGGGCGCCAGACGGTCCTCGCAATGGCGTTTATGATCGGCCAGATCACCAGCCAAGCAACGAGAAGAACAGGGATGGCGACAAGCAGGAGACCCGAAGGTCTCCTGCTGTCCGTAGTGTCGATGAGCGGACGTACCGCTCCGGCGGTTGCTTCGTTCACGAGTTGCGATCGACGTTGGGGGCGACGTTGCGGTACCAACCATCATTGATGGCAGCTTCCCAATCTCCGCCGGGGAAGGTTGGGATGGTCTGCGGCACGATGTCGGCGAAGCGCTCGCGCAGTTCGGGCGAGATGTAGTCCCAGCTGACCCCCGGGAAGCCGCCGAGTTCAGTCAGGATTGCGCTCTGGATTTCTTCTGAAAGGATGAAATCGGCCAGCTGTAGCGACGCATCACGATTGGTACCGTTCTCGATGACGATGGAGCGCGTAAAGCCACCTGCCAGCGCAAGGTCCTGCAGCTGTACGAGTCCGGTCGTCTCTGGGAGGACGCCTTGATCGATGGCCTGCAGCACCTGATCGGACCAGACCGGGATCATCGTGACCACGCCTTGGCTCAACAACTGCAGCGACTGTGTGTTGCCCGAGGCATAGGCGCCGTTGTCATAAAGGGACGGAGCGATGTCGTTGAGGATTTCCCAAGCCTTGCCGAGCGCCTCATCGCCGAACTCTTGTGTGTAGTTGTCGACGGTGAACACAGAAGGATCGAGACCATTGGCCTGATGGATGGCGCGGCGCACGAAATTGCCGCCGGAGCCGCCTTTGTCGGGGCGGTTGTAGACGAACTGGCCTGGATTGGCTTTGATCCAGGCAACCAGCTCGTCCCACGTCTTAGGGGCGTCGGCGGGGTCGAGCTTGGTCGTGTCATAGGCCAGCAGAACTTGGCTGCCGCGATAGGGAAGCGAATACTCGCTCTGGATCGCCAGCGGGTTGATCTTGTCGTAATTGGCAAGGCCGGCTTCGGCGATATTGGTGTAGACCCCGGCATCGATGGCGCCGGCTGGCAGGAGAGCATCTCCGGACTCAAAGAAATCGGCCTGCGGGTCCGCACCAGACTGCTTGGCTGCTATGGCCCGTTCGCCAATGGAGATAATGCCTGCGCCGTCACCGGCATCCACCAGGTTCAGCGTAACTCCCGGATGAGCTGCTTCAAAGGCAGGCTTCACCGTATTCGTCCAAAAGTCGAGAATGTTGCTGTCTGAACTGGTATACCAGTCGATCACGCCTTCGGCGGCAAATGACATGCGGGGCATAAATGCCGTGCCAGCTGCGGCTGCGGCAGCTGTGATCATGAAGTCGCGACGTTTCATTTGTAGTCTCCCATCAAAGCGGCCCTGGGCCGCTGCGCTTGCAACGCCGATCGCGGAGGCAGCATACGGCAAGCCGTCGACGAGCGTGGATCGGCACCCGCTCGCCCGCCCCATGGGCCTCCTCCCTCGGTGTGACCCGCGTTCTGGAAGGCAATCCCAATCTGGTGCTGGGTTTCGCCGCTGCGCATGTCACGAAGCTAGACAACACCCAAAGACGGTTGCACACAAGTGCATTCCGTCTCGCTCTTGAGCGGGGTGTTACGGCTATCACGTAACGCTTTGATGACAGCCGAGATCTTGCTCACGTGTGCAAGAGGGGGCTAACCGATGCTGCTTGAGGGGCGAACGGTGTTGCGCCAGACGGGCAGGGGCTCGATGACCTGCCGTGTGGAAGAAGCTATTTCGGGCCGGACCAGTAGCGCTACCACGCGGTCGGCTATCGTCTCGAGAGGCTGTGCAAAGGTGGTGAGTTGATAGGAGCGCCATCCCGCTTGCTCGATATCATCAAACCCCACGATGCAAAGATCGTCTGGGATTTTGAGGCCGAACTCATGCCGGGCGGCATCCATGAAGCCGAGGGCAAGCAAATCTGTCACACAAAAAACGCCGTCAGGGGCATTGGAGCGACCAAACACCCGCCGCGCCGCTTCCGCGCCCGAGGCATAGCTCGTTGGCCCGCCCTCGGCTACAGTCACAGGAATGCCCGACGCCTTGGCTGCATCCATGAACACGTGCTCCCGCTCCACCAGGCTCGCCGTTCGGGCGTTCGAGGTGATAAGGCCAAGCCGTTGGCACCCCGCGCGCTGCAGGAGGAACAGGGCCTCACGCGCGGCCATGGCATTGTCAACGTTGAGACTGCTGGAGCCGCTCAGCCGATCGTCGCGATTGATCAGCACCACCTGCTGCCCATTGGCGAGGCAAGTCTCAATGAGCTGTGCGGGCGGCGTGCCCGACAACACAACAGTTGCGTCCGCGCGGTAATTAAGGGTTTGCCGAAGGGCGGAAGAGACGCTTTCATTGTCAGTTTCGGTGTTGATCACCATCGTGATCTTGCCGGCAGCCTGCAAATCGCGGGTCAGCACGTCCACCATCCGGGAGCGGATCGGCGTGGTTACATCTGACACAACCAGGCAGACGATGTTGCTGCGTTCGCGCAGGCCGCGCGCCAAATGATTGACATGGTAGCCGAGAGATGCGGCCGCCTCGAGGACCTTCTTGCGGGTTGCCTCTGACACGCTGGCGCCGCTGGTGAAGGTTCGGGACACCGCCGAGCGCGACACTCCCGCTCGTTCCGCGACCATATGTGCAGTGACAAAGGTTCGCGTCTTGGTGTCGCTCATCGTGCTTTATTCCTGCGGACGTCGACTTGTGGAAAGAACCGCACCGGCAGTCAAGCTGGACGCCTGTACCTTTACAGAAATCGCCGCACAAGAGAGCTGCAGGTTTTGCGAGGCTCGTCGTCTCACCGCTGAACGGTCCGCGCTACGGAAAAGGTCGTAAGCGAGAACGCGAACTAAGTCGCTCCTGCGTCGTTGTCACTCGCTGCGGTATTCCGCGCCACAATAGCATAGTGAATAAGGAGACATCGATGCGCCAGGGTATTCAAGGCGGCCCCCGATCACTCAAGATGCACCAATTGGTGGGTGGGGGAGCGCTTGGTCTCGCCCTCATGATGAGCACCAGCTTGTCCATGGCGCAGGAGAACCCCGTGGAAGTCGAGAAGGGCGATGACCAGCTCTTTTCCGCTCGCGTGCTCACGACCGGGCTTTCCAATCCATGGGAGATTACCTGGGGTCCTGATGAGATGATCTGGGTCACGGAGCGTTCCACTGGTGAAGTGACGCGCGTCGATCCCTTCACCGGGGCGCAGCAGACGCTGCTCACGCTTGAAGACGTTAGCGTCGACGTGCAGCACCAGGGGCTCCTCGGGATGGCGCTCCACCCTGAGCTGCTGCAGGGCACCGGGAATGACTACGTCTATCTCGCCTACACTTACGAGGCTGGGTCGACCCAATCGCCAGATCCGCGGCAAAAGCTGGTTCGCTACACCTATGACGGGGCCAACCAGGTGCTTGTCGATCCGGTTGACCTGATCTCCGGAGTTCCTGCTTGGAACGACCACAACGCAGGCCGCGTGAAGATCGGGCCCGACATGAAAATCTACTATACGCTTGGCGAACAGGGGGCCAATTTCGGTGGCAACTACCAGCGGCCGAACTTGGCTCAATCCCTGCCAAGTCAGGAGGATGTCGACGCCGAGGAGTGGCAATCCTACACTGGCAAGGTTCTGCGTTTAAACTTGGACGGGTCAATCCCCGAGGATAATCCCGAGATTGAAGGCGTGCGAAGCCATATCTTCACCTATGGCCACCGCAATCCGCAGGGCATCGACTTCGGCGCCGAGGGCATAATCTATGTTTCCGAGCATGGCCCCGATACCGATGACGAGCTGAACGTGCTCGAGCCCGGCGGCAATTATGGCTGGCCTAATGTTGCGGGCTATCGTGACGACAGTGTCTACGTCTACGGCAACTGGAGTGAGGCGCCGGCGGATCTGCGCTATACCGGCCGGGATATTCCCGATGAGGTGCCACGATACCCCGAGAGCGAGTTCGAGCCTGAGATCGTTGAGCCGATTGCGACCTATTGGACGGTGGGCGACGAGTACGACTTCGAAGGCAATTGCGGCTGGATCTGTAACCCGACCATCGCTCCTGGTTCCATCCAGTACTATGCGGCTGGAGAGGATGGTATTCCCGAGTGGGACAACTCGGTGCTTCTGCCTACGCTCAAGCATGGCACGCTCTACGTGCAACAGCTGAGCGAAGATGGCACGGAGGCCGAAGGATTGCCTACTGCCTGGTTCGGTACGCAGAACCGGTATCGGGACACCGCCATAGGGGCGGACAATAAAACCGTCTTCATCGCGACTGACAATTTCGGCACCGCTGCCCAGCTCTACGGCGATCGCGGCTTCACCAATGTGCTGCACAATCCCGGGGCGATCCTTGCGTTCACCTACGAGAGTGAAGATGGCGCAGGCCAGGCGCCGTCGGGCTTGGGGCTGTCCCCGGAGGTGACTGAGGGAAGCCAGCCTGAGCCGGCAGGTGACGATACCGAGCAGGCGGCGGACGACGCCAGCGTCGACCCGGTGGATGCGGACGTCCCGAACGACGAGCAGTCAGCAGCTGTTCCCGGGGACATTGAGGGTGATGCTGCGGATCTCGAGGGTGAAGCTCAAGCCGCTGCGACCGAAACCGCTGATACCAGCTTCGATGAGCTGTTTAACAATGGTCAGACGCTCTACGGCATCAACTGCGGGGCTTGCCATGGCGCAACCGGGCAGGGCGCCCAGGGCCCGGCCCTTGTCGGCAACGAGTCGCTCGGGGATGACGAGTACTTGGCCCGTACCTTGGTGCATGGCTTTGGCTACATGCCACCATTCGGCGACCAGCTGAACGACCTGCAGATCGCTGCAATCTCCACCTATATCCGGAACAATTGGGGCAACGAGTTCGGTCCCTTGCAGCCCGGCGAGGTTGCAGAGCAGCGCTAGTCGAAGTGGTGGGGCGGTTTCGCCCCACCATCTCACCTCAGGCCCCAATATGGTCGCTTTTGGGCCTCGTAGGCGCGCTCTCAAATATAGATGCGCGGCGCATCTCGTAACTATCGGCTTGCCTTGCTCAAGAAACGCAAATATTGCGTGGTTGAGTTCAGGAGAAGCAAATTGGTCATCCAGCGCCGCGCGAACCAGGCCGATATTGCCGAACATCTCGGCGTCTCCATCAGCACCGTCTCGCGGGCCCTGGCCAATGAGACGGGCATCAGTGATGCAGTACGGCGCGATGTGCAGCGCATTGCGCGGCAGCTGGGTTATAAATCCAAGCATACACCACTTACCGTGGGCGGGGAGAAGCGTGCCGTAGCCTTGGTGCCGCTTGGCTCGGCGACAAGCGGCATGTCCGGGTTTTATTTCGGCATCGTCGAGGGCATGCGAGTGCAGGCGGCGGAGTCCGGCATGACGCTCGATGTACGGCTCGTCAACGAGGCGACGGTAACGCTCGAGATGATCCGCAAGCAGATTGAGCAGGCGGACGCCGGCGGTCTGCTGCTGGCGGGGATCGATGGGTGGGATGAGCTGGTAGACTGGAGCCAGAACGAGGAGGTCTCGGTCGTCCTGGTTAATGGCAGTGATCCGGAGATGCTCCTAAGTTCGGTATCACCCGCCAACTTCTACGGGGCCTACCAGGCGACGCAGCGCCTGCTCGACGCGGGACACCGGCGCATTCTCCATTATACCCACCGCGTTCGCCCAACGATCCTTCAGCGGGAGCGCGGCTTTCAGGCTGCGATGGCCGCAACGCCTGGCGCTGAGGCGGTCATCGTCCATACGGGCGAGCGAACGACCGCCGAACTGCTCTCCGATCTCCTGGCGCTCAAACATGATGTATCGGCAGCGTTCATCTGGAACGACATTGCGGCAGTCGAGATGCTGGAGGGGATCTACGGACCGGACAGTCGGCTTGGACGAAACTTCTCCATCGTGGGCTTTGACGATCTACCCGTGGCCAACATGGCGACGCCGCGGCTGAGTACCATGCGGGTGGACCGGGAGGCGATCGGGCGAGGCGCAGTGCGATTGCTGGCCCAGCACATGGATGGTGAGCCAGCTGTGCAACAGCTCCAAATCGGGCTGACACAGGTTGCCGGCGAGACAGTCTTTTCCGTCTAGTTCGCTACCGTATTGTTACCCTTGATCGTCGCCTAAAGCTGCTTCAGTGGGAAACTACGGTCCTGCTCTTTCTACGCCGAGCGCAAAGATTTGCACAAACCGCAAAAACTGTTGCAATGTTGCGCAAGCATGCATAGTTTTGCGGGACGGTGCCGGACAACGACAAGTGCTTCAAGCAGCTTTCCGGCTGGTGACCTGGAGGAAACCTAATGGATCTGCGGCGGTGGAACGTCAGACATGTGAGCATGGTGCTCGCTTCTGCGTCAGCGTTCGCGCCTTTTCCGGTTTCGAATTCATCGGAAATGCATGGCCTTAAAGAGCGGCTTGGCGACGACGTCATCGGGGCGCTGCTGGCAGACGCAGCTCTCGATGCCGAAGCGCCAGTTCCAGCGCTACCGGCCCGGCTTTACCGCGACTTCAGAGAAACCGGCCGCCGCGAGCCCTATGAAGATGCGCAGCGGACCCGGCGCAACATGCTCTACCGCCTCACTTTGGCGGAATGGCTGGAGGGGCAGGGGCGTTTCGTTCCCGCGCTCGAAGAAATCGCCTGGGCGCGCCTTGAGGAAACTAACTGGGCCTGGCCAGCCCATGCCCGAGACCTCGATCATCCGGATCGTCCGACGGTCGATCTGGCCGCTACAATGACCGCGCTGGACATGGCGGAGCTGGATTATCTGGTGGGCGACCGGTTGTCGGCTCACCTGCGGACACGGCTGCGGACTGAGGTGGAGCGACGCGTGGTCGGACCATTTCTCCATCGCAACGATCATTGGTGGCTTCATTCCACCCCAGAAAAGCAGGTTAACAATTGGACCGCGGTTTGTGTCGCCGGCGCCGTGGGTGCTGCCCTCTATCTCGAAACGGACACGGCACGACTTGCTGAAATCGTCACGCGCGGACTGCAAAGCCTAGCGGACTACCTCGAGACCTTCGATCGCGAGGGAGGCTCTTCAGAAGGGCCAGACTACTGGACCTATGGCTTCGGCAATTACGTCGTGCTGGCGCAGCTGCTGCATGCCCGCAGTGGCGGGGCCATCGATCTGCTCGAGGGCGAGTTCATCCGGTCGGTGGCGCAGTTCCCGCTGCGCACCATGCTGGCACCAGACGTTTGGGTGAGCTTCTCGGATTCCGACAATAATCCGGTGTTCCATCCTGGGTTGCTCACCCATCTAGCGCAGCATCTGCACATGCCCGACCTGCTGGGCCTCGGCATGCGCAATGATTTCAAGGTGGCCGGCTTCAACCAGTTCGCGTGGCCCCTGCGCCAGTACGCCTGGCCTCTTCCGCCTAAGAGCAGGGCCGCCGTGCTGCCGCTCCATGATTGGTATGAGGAGACGGGGTGGATGATCAGCCGCCTTGATCCCGATCAGCCCGGCTCACTTCGGCTCGCCGCCAAAGGCGGGCACAACCAGGAGATGCACAACCAAAACGACGTGGGCTCCTTCATGGTGCTCGCCGGTGGCAAGGTGGTGCTGACCGATCCAGGGCGCGGGCGCTATTCCAAAGCCTATTTCGGACCCGAACGCTATCAGAACCTGATGGCATCGTCGCGCGGCCACTCGGTGCCGGTCGTCAATGGCTTTGAACAGGTGGAAGGTCGCGAGCGCGAAGCGCAAGTGCTCTCCCACTCACACACCATGAGTGCCGATCGTCTGGAACTCGACATGGCAGCGGCATATCCGGCCGAGGCCGGGGTGAGGTCGCTGCGGCGCGCGATTGCGCTTGATCGCCAGGCGCCGGGCGGCCGCGTGCTGCTCGAGGACAGATATGAGTTCGCTGGAGGCGATGGGGTTCTGCAATCGGTGCTGATTACGGCGACCGAGGTCTGTCTGCAGGATAATGCCGTGCTGATCGGCGAGGGCGCCGCGGGAGTGCGTGTCCAGTTCGACCAGCAGGAAGTCGAAGTGGCGCTGGAACGGCATGCTGGAGTGGAAAAGCAATATCAGCCGCCCGTCGATTTGACGCGCGTGGTGTTCACTCCGCGGCAGCCAAAGCGGGAAGGGCACATCGCGCTGGAAATCTTGCCGCTCGGCTGAGCGGCTGGACTGCCCCGAGGGGCGCACCACAAGGGTACCGGCTCACGAGGAAGAGCCGGATGCCACAACGAGGTTTCAGGGCCAACGTCCTGAGCAAGGGAGGAGTACACATGAGGAAAGAACGACTTTTGGGGCTCGCCGGCTCCGTCGCAATATCTGCCGTGCTGGCGGTAGCTGGCCCGGCCTGGGCGCAGCAGCAGGCGCCCGCACTCGAGGCACTGGTGGAGAGCGGTGATCTGCCACCCGTCGAGGAGCGCCTGCCGGCCGAGCCGCAGGTGGTGGAGGCCGAGAGCATCGGCAACTATGGCGGTACCTGGCGCATGGGCATGCGCGGCGGCGGTGACAACGGCATGATCGTCAAGACCGTTGCCTATGAAGGACTGGTCCGCTTCGACGACCAGTGGCAGGAGGTCCTGCCTAATCTTGCCGTCTCCTGGGAGGCCAGTGAAGACGCGCGCGAATACACCTTCACCCTGCGAGAAGGCGTGAAGTGGTCGGATGGAAAGCCATTCACCACCGAAGACATTGCCTTCGCGGTGGAGATGTACCAGGACCCCGACTACCCAGCCTCGAGCTGGATCGACAACCCTAACAACATGCCGTCCATTGAGGTCATCGACGAGCTGACATTCAAGCTCATCTTCCCCAACCCCAATGGCATGCTGATGGATCAGCTAGCCAGTACGGATGGGCTACACATCGTATCGCTGCAAAAAGACTACTGCAGCCAGTTCCACCCCAGCTACAACGAGAACGCTGCTGCCGACGCAGAAGCAGCAGGCTTCAGCAGCTGGGCTCTTCACCTGCAGGATCGCTGTGCGTGGGGCTGGGAAACCATCCGGTACGCCAACCCCGAACTGCCCGTGCTGTATCCCTGGGTCATTGAGACCCCCTATACGGCCAACAACTCCCGTGTGACCTGGCAGCGCAATCCCTATTACTGGAAGGTGGACACCGAGGGTAACCAGCTGCCCTATATCGACACCCTTTCGATGCGGGTGAGTGAGAGCACCGAAGAGTTGACGTTGCTGGCCCTCAATGGCGAAATCGACTTCCAGGAGCGCCATATCGCCACCACCGTCAACAAGCCCCTGTTCTTTGATGGGCAGGAGCAGGGTGACTATCACCTGGGTGAGGTGGTCCCCTCGGCATCCAACACACTGGTGCTGCAGCTGAACCTCAACCACGACGACGAGGCAAAGCGCGAGCTGTTCCAGAACAAGGACTTCCGCATCGGTCTCTCTCACGCACTAGACCGGCAGGAAATTATCGACGTGGTGTTCACCGGCCAGGGCGAACCGTTCCAGGTGGCACCCCGGCCCGAGTCCCAGTTCTATGACGAGGAACTGGCCAAACAATACACCGAGTTCGACCCTGAACTGGCCGTCCAGCACCTCGAAGCCGCAGGTCTTACGGAAACCAACAGTGATGGTATTCGCCTGATGAGCGATGGCCGCCCTGTCTCGATCACGGTTGATGTCATCTCGGCATTGCGGCCGGAGTGGATCGACATGCTCGAGATCATGCAGTTGCAGCTTGCTGCTGTGGGCATCGAAATGGAGCTCAACAGCATCGACCGGACCCTCTTCTACGACAAGCGCCCCGGCAATGACTATGACGCCCAGATTTGGGCGGGCGACGGTGGCCTCGAGGTCATCCAGGATCCCCGGTACTACTTCCCAGCCCATGCTGAATCCGTTTGGGCCTACAAGTGGCAGGCCTGGTACACCGGGACTGACACGGAAATCGCCGAGGAGCCAGCGGACTGGGCCAAGGAGCAGATGGAGCTCTATACCGAGCTGCGCGCCACCAGCGATGCTGCCCAGCGCGAGGAGCTGATGCGCCAAATCCTCGAGATTACCAAGGAGCAGTTCCCAGTGATCGGCGTCAGCCTGATGCCGAACTCCTACTCGATCATCAAGAACAACCTGCGGAACGCTCCGGAGACGATGTTCAACGCCTGGCTCTTCCCGACCCCGGCGCCGATGAATCCGGTGACCTGGTACTTCGAATAGCGGCAACCTCCTCCGCTTGTCTCTCCCCGCGGCTCCGTCGCGGGGAGACCCCCACCATCAAGGCACCCCCACCATGGTCCAGTACATCGTCCGGCGTATCATCGCCATTGTGTTGACCTTGTTCGCCATTTCGCTTGTGGCGTTCGCTATTATCCAGTTGCCGCCCGGCGACTACCTGACGACCTATATTGCCTCGCTGGCTGCGACAGGTGAGCAGGTAGATCCACGCGTGATCGAGAACCTGCGTCGGCAATATGCCTTGGGCGAGCCCTTCTATGTGCAGTATTGGCAGTGGATCACGGGAATTCTGCGCGGCGATTTCGGCCACAGCTTCGAATGGAAACGCCCGGTGACAGAATTGATCTGGGGTCGCATGGGCAATTCCATCCTGCTCGAAGGCCTTGCGGTGATCGTTATGTGGCTGGTGGCGTTGCCGATCGGCACCTATGCCGCCGTGCGGAAATATTCGCTGGGCGACTATCTCGCCACGATCGGTGGTTTCATCGGCCTGGCCGTGCCAAACTTTCTGTTCGCCCTGATCCTGATGTATGTCGCCTTCACCTGGTTCGGCACGACGCTGGGCGGGCTCTATTCCCCCGCCTTCGAGAATGCGCGCTGGAGCCTGCCAAAGGTCTGGGACTTTCTCAGCCATGCCTGGGCTCCCATTCTGGTCCTGTCGCTCGCCGGTACTGCCGAGCTGATCCGCATCTTGCGCGCTAACCTGCTTGATGAGCTCAAGAAGCCCTATGTGGTGACCGGACGTTCCAAGGGACTGCCCGAGTGGAAGGTCATTCTGAAGTATCCGGTGCGGCTCGCGCTCAATCCCCTGATCTCGACCATCGGCTGGCTGTTGCCCGCGCTGGTCTCCGGATCGGTCATCGTCTCGGTGGTGATGAATCTCCCCACTGCCGGGCCCATGCTTCTGCGGTCCCTGACCACGCAGGATATGTATCTGGCCGGCGCCATCATCCTCTTGCTCAGCGTCCTTACCGTCATCGGTACTCTGGTCTCGGACATCCTGCTGGCGTTGATCGATCCCCGCATTCGCTACGGGAGTAAGTAGATGTCGGTCGAAATCCTCAACGACGCCGTCGTAGGCGTGGAGGCCAAGCCCGCCCGCCGGGAAACGCAACTGGGCCTGATGTGGCGACGCTTTAAGCGCCACCGCCTCGCCGTGGTGAGCCTGTTCGTCGTGGTGCTGTTCTACCTCGTGGCGCTACTGGCGGAATTTTGGGCGCCTACAGAACCCAGCGCGTATAGCGCCCGCTATACCTATGCGCCGCCGCAGGGGCTGCATTTCGTTGCGTTGGATGAAAACGGCGGCTGGCAGCTGGGGCCCTATGTCTACGGCTACAAGACCGAAATCGACCCGGTCGCGCTGCGTCGCACCTTCGTCATAGACGAGGAGGTGCGTATTCCGGTGCAGTTCTTTGCGCCATCAGACCCCTATCTGCTGGCCGGGGTGATCCCGATGTCGGTTAAGTTCATCGGCGTCGCCGACCCGCGTGCGCCTTTCTACATTCTGGGGGCGGACCGGCTGGGGCGTGACCTGCTGAGCCGGCTGATCCATGGAACACGGATTTCGCTGTCGATCGGCTTAGCGGGTGTGACGCTCAGCCTCTTCTTCGGCATCATCATCGGTGGTTTTGCCGGCTACTACGGCGGCTGGTTCGACGGTGCGGTGATGCGCACGGTCGAGTTCATCCGCTCGATGCCGACCATTCCACTGTGGCTGGGCTTGGCGGCGGCGCTGCCGAAGGACTGGTCGGCGCTGCAGACCTATTTCGCCATCACCATCATTCTTTCACTGATCGGTTGGACGGAACTGGCACGTGTGGTGCGGGGACGCTTTCTGTCCCTGCGGACCGAGGATTTCGTGACCGCCGCGCAACTGGACGGCGCCAGCGACTGGCGCATCATCACCAGGCACATGGTCCCCAGCTTCATGAGCCATATCATCGCGGCGGCGACGCTGGCCATTCCCGGCATGATCCTGGCCGAAACAGCGCTGAGCTTCCTAGGGCTCGGGCTGCAGGCGCCAATCGTCAGCTGGGGCACGCTGCTGCAAGACGCGCAGAACATCCGCACCCTGGCGAGCGCGCCCTGGCTTTTGGCGCCAGGGGTTTGTGTCGTCATCATCATCCTTTCCATGAACTTTCTTGGAGACGGCCTCCGTGATGCCGCTGATCCCCATGGCCGATAATCCCCTGCTGACCATCGACAACATGTCCATCGTCTTCACCTCGCCGGATGAGGCGCCCGTCGAGGCCGTCCGGCAGGTGGACCTGACGCTGACGCCCGGCAAGACACTGGCCCTGGTGGGTGAGAGTGGCTGCGGCAAGTCGGTTACCGCGCGGGCGGTGCTGCGGCTGCTCGACAAGAATGCCGAGATCCGCACTGGGCGCATCTCCTTCGCTCCGCGGGACGAAGCGCCGGTTGATCTGGCGCGGCTCAACCCTGATAGCCTCGACATGCGCAAGGTGCGCGGCAACGAGATCTCCATGATCTTCCAGGAGCCCATGAGCTCGCTGTCGCCGGTGCACACGATCGGCGACCAGATCGACGAGATGATGGTGGTCCATGAGGGCCTCAAGCCCAAGGCGGCACGGGAGCGCACCGTGACGCTGCTCGACCAGGTCGGCATACCCGGTGCACGCGAGCGAGCGGACGCTTATCCGTTCCAGCTTTCGGGCGGGCTGCGGCAGCGCGCCATGATCGCCATGGCGCTGGCGTGCAAGCCCAACCTGCTGATCGCCGACGAACCGACCACCGCCTTGGACGTGACCACGCAGGCGCAGATCCTCGACCTGCTACGAGACCTCCAGGAAGAGTACGGCATGGCCATGCTGTTCATCACCCATGATCTAGGCGTTGTGGCCGAGATCGCCGACGAAGTGGCGGTAATGTATCTGGGGGACGTGGTGGAGCAGGGGGACGTGTTCGACGTCTTCGCCGCGCCCAAGCATCCCTATACGCAGGCCTTGATGCGCTCCATTCCCAAGATGGCGCGCAAGGCTGATCGCGAACGGCTTTCGCCCATTCGGGGCACCGTGCCGTCGCCCAAGGATCGACCGGTGGGCTGTGCCTTCACGAGCCGCTGCCCCTACGCCTTCGAGCCGTGTCCGACCATCCGGCCGGAGCGGAACGATATGGGCAACGGCCACCATGCGCGCTGTCACCTGTTGACGCGCCAGCCAGTGGAGGAACTGGCATGACCAAGCTGCTCACCGTCAACAACTTATCCAAATACTATACGCTTTCGGGTGGACTGTTCGCGCCCGAACGGCGGCTGGACGCGCTGACCGATATCAACCTCACGGTCGATGCCGGCGAGACGCTGGCCATTGTGGGCGAGAGTGGCTGCGGCAAGACCACTTTGGGCCGCTGTATCATCCAGGCGCAGCCGGCTAGCGAAGGCCGCGTGATCTACCACCCCAAGGGGCAGCCGGATGTGGACCTCACGGCGCTCAACAAGCGGCAGATCAAGCCCTGGCGGCAGGACATCCGCATGATCTTCCAGGATCCCATGAGCTCGCTCAACCCCAATATGCGGGTCTTCGACATCGTCGCCGAGCCATTGCGTATCCACAAGATCGCGCGGGGCAAGGCGCTGGAGGAGCGGGTGATCAGCACGCTCGAAAAAGTAGGAATCCCGCGTGAAGCTGTGGACCGGTATCCCCATGCGTTTTCAGGCGGGCAGCGGCAGCGTATCGGCATCGCCCGGGCCCTGGTGCTCGACCCTAAGCTGGTAATCGCCGACGAGGCGGTCTCGGCGCTCGACGTCTCGATCCAGGCGCAGGTGCTCAATCTGCTCGAAGATCTCAAGAGCGAGTTCGGGCTGACCTACATCTTCATCAGCCACGATCTGGGCGTGGTGAACTACATCGCCGACCGTGTGGTGGTCATGTATCTCGGCAATATCGTCGAGAATGCGCCGACGGAAATGCTCTTCGAAAGGCCCCGGCACCCCTACACCGAGTTGCTGCTCGAGGCGCTGCCGATCGCCGATCCGACCCGCCGGAAAGGGCGGAACAAGGAAGTGCGCGGGGAGATCCCTTATCTCGGCAATCGTCCGGTGGGTTGCCCCTTCAACACCCGCTGCAAATACGCCCAGGACATCTGCCGCACCGAAAAGCCGGCACTTCGGCCAGTTCACGGCACGCGCCAGGAAGCGGCCTGCCATTTCGCCGAAACCCTCGACCTCAATGGCGCCTATGACGCGGCGCCGCAAAGGACCTACGCTTAAATGACCTATGATCCGCTGAGCGCCAATCCGCTGCATGGCAATCCGCTCCAGACCCGCGCCGATGTTGAACGAGGCTTGCAGGACCTGTTCCAGCCGCTGCTGCCCTATTTCTCCCAAGGCGGCGCGCGGGTGCGGCTAGATGCGGCGGCTGCCCATTTCGACCGCGCCGCAGCCGATCTCGAAGGCTTTGCTCGGCCGCTGTGGGGGCTGACGCCCTTGGCAGCGGGCGGTGGGGAGTTCGGTCATTGGGAGCTCTATCGCCGCGGCCTGGCCAATGGCACCAATCCCGAGCATCCCGAATATTGGGGCGCGGTCAATTCGACCGATCAACGCATGGTGGAGTTGGCGGCAATCGGCTTTACCATGCGGCTCCTGCCGCACCTGGTGTGGGAGCCGCTGGAACAAAAGGCGAAGGACAATCTCGCCGCCTATCTCAAGCACGCCCGGCAGTTCGATTATGCGGACAACAATTGGAAGTTCTTCCGCATCCTTGTCGATCTGGGGCTAGAAGAGTGCGGCGTCGATTTCGATCGGTCGCTCACAGAGAAGTACCTCGAGGAGCTGGACGGCTTCTATCTGGGTGACGGATGGTACCGCGATGGCAATGTGCGGCGCATCGATCACTACATTCCATTCGCCATGCACTTCTATGGCCTGATCTACAGCAAGCTTGCGCGTAACGATGACAAGCGTGCCGCCGCCTACAAGGAGCGGGCGGCGCTGTTCGCCAAGGATATTCAGCACTGGTTTGACGATGAGGGCGGCACGCTGGCCTTCGGGCGAAGCCTGACCTATCGCTTTGCCTGTGCCGGCATCTGGGGCGCGCTCGCCTTTGCCGATATCGAGGCGCTGCCCTGGGGGGAGATCAAGGGGCACTTCCTGCGCCATCTGCGCTGGTGGAGCCAACACCCCATCGCCAATCGAGACGGCGTTCTCTCGATTGGCTACGGCTATCCCAATCTCTTCATGTCCGAGGGCTACAATTCGGCCGGCTCACCCTATTGGGCGCTCAAGGCCTTTCTGCCGCTGGCACTGCCCGAGGATCATCCGTTCTGGACGGCTGAGGAGGCGCCAGCGCGGTTCACCGACGAGCCGGTGCCGCTCCGGCATCCCGGCATGATAATGATGCACACCACAGGCAATGTGGTGGCGCTTTCAAGCGGTCAGCAGAACTGGCAGATGCGGCATGGCAGCGAGAAATACGCCAAGTTCGCGTACTCTTCCCGTTACGGGTTCTCCGTTGAGGTGGACGAACGCGCCTACAATATGGGGGCATTCGATGGGGCGCTGGCGCTCTCGGACGACGGCCGACACTTCCGGGTTCGCGAAACCAACGAAGTGGCCCAGATTGCCGGCAACATGCTCTTCAGCCGCTGGAAACCCTGGAACGATGTGACCGTCGAGACCTGGTTGCTGCCAGCCCATCCCTGGCACATCCGCGTGCATCGGATCACGACGCCACGCGCGCTACACGGAACAGAGGGCGGGTTCGCCATTGCCCGGGCCGACCTCAACGCCGATACCTGCATCGATGAGCCAAGCCGGGCCATCGCGAAGAGCCAGACCGATGTGAGTGCCATAGTGGACTTGGGCGGAAAGCGGGAAGGGCGGGCGCATCGAGCATATCCCAACACCAATCTAATCGTCGCCAAGACCATTGTGCCGCAACTGCGCGGTGAAATCCCCGCCGGCACGACGGTGCTGGTAACGGCGGCTATGGCCCTGCCGCCAGGCGATGCGGCCGAGGCGGCACTGAACCAGCCTCCCGCGGCGCCTGACCTGAGTGAAATCGAGGCGCTGTTTGCGCGCGAGGGCGTTGACGTCAGCGCCATCCTGGTACCGGAGCGGTTCTGATGCGACCCAAGCTGGCCTTTGCCATGGCTGCCGACAAAACCAAGTTCGTCTTTGATGGGGACGGGCTGAGCCGGCTCGCCCAGATCTGCGACGTGGTCCAGGAGGAGCCACTCGGAGAGTTCGAGAGTGCACAGGCGCGGCAGACATTGGCCTGCGTGGATATCCTCATCACCGGCTGGGGGTGTCCCATGATCACCGCCGAAGCGGTTCGCGCTGCCCCCAATTTGCAATTGATCGCGCATGCCGCGGGCACGGTGAAATACATGCTTGATCCGGCAGTCTACGGGGCAGGCATCCGGGTCACCCATGCGGCCGATGCTAATGCGGTACCGGTCGCCGAGTTTACGCTCGCCTCGATCATCTTCGCGAACAAGCGCGTATTCGAGTTACGCGACCGCTATCGCGCCGACCCCTCGCGCCGCAGCAGCTATGCTTTGATGGACGAGCCTATCGGCAATTTCCGCCGCACCGTGGGGCTGATCGGCGCCTCGCGCATCGGCCGCAAGGTAGCAACGCTGCTCGAATGCCTCGACTGTGAGGTGCTGCTCTATGACCCGTTCGTGCAAGGGGGCGACCCCATCACCAAGATAGCCGAACTGGTGGATCTCGATGCGCTGATGGCCAGGTCGGACGTGGTGTCGATCCACGCCCCTTCACTGCCGTCGACCCACGGCATGATCGGCTCGCACCAGCTCAAGCTCATGAAGGATGGTGCGGCCTTGATCAACACCGCGCGCGGTGCGTTGGTTGATGAAGCTGCCTTGATTGCTGAACTGCAGACCGAGCGTATCCATGCGGTGATCGACGTTACCGACCCCGAAATTCCGGAGGCCCAGTCGCCCTTGTTCAGCCTGCCCAACGTCTTCCTGACCCCGCATGTGGCCGGGGCGATCGGCACCGAAAGACTCCGACTCGGGCAGATGGCAATCGAGGAGGTCGAGCGCTTCGTGGCCGGCTTGCCCATGGCCTATGAGGTCGAACCGGCGCTGCTGGAGCGGCTCGCCTAATGGAAGCGGGCACCCCTACAAGCGGTCCAGTTGTCGGGAACGGAGCCGATGTTCACGAGCATGGCCAATGGCACCGCCGCCGTCTGGAGTTCCTGACCTGGGATCGGACGCCCGAAGACATCGCCGGTGCAGACCACCAAGCCCGGCTGAAGCTCCTGGAGGAGGTGGCGGGAGCGCAGTTTGCCCCAACTGCATACATCGCTGCCGAGGCGGCGATCTACACCACGCATCTGGTGCTGGGGGAAAGGAGCTGGATCGCCGGCCATGCCTTGGTGCGTGGCGATGTCGAGTTCGGCGCCCATTGTACCGTCAACTCCTACGCCATGATCTCGGGCAAGGTGCGGTGCGGCGATGGCGTGCGGATTGCCAGCCATTCTTCCCTGGTGGGCTTCAATCATGGCTTCGATGACCCCGGCGTGCCGATCCATGTGCAAAGGCACGAGACACTCGGCATCACCATTGAGGATGACGTTTGGATCGGTGCCAATGCGGTGCTCGTCGACGGCGTGCGGGTGGGCAAGGGGGCCGTAATCGCCGCTGGTGCGGTGGTCAGTCGGGACGTGCCGCCGCTGGCAATCGTTGCAGGCGTCCCGGCAAAAGTTGTCCGCTACCGAGGCCAGTCTGGAAAGAGCGACGTTGCAGCGGTGCTGGAACGCCTTGGCGCCGCCGCCAAGGGGCAATGGAAAACCATTCTAGCGCGCTACGAACGAGCCGGGGAGTATCTCTCGCGCGAGGCCGATGGCACCGAGCGCCGCAGCATCAGGCACCTGTGTGACGCCATCGAGATTGCGGCTGCCTTTGGCGAAACCCCGCCGCGATTGGACCGGATCGCCACTGTCGCGAGGCTGCAGGCTGTACAGGAAGCGACCACGGGTCTCTTTCCAGATCCGTTCCAGCCACCCCGATCAGGGGAGGCGCTACGAGAGAATGGCCTTGCGCTCTATAATGTGCTGGCCGTCGGATATGCGCTGGAAGCGCTGGGCAGCCATCCGCTGCACCGCATTGCTGCAGTGGAGGATCTCACTGCAATCGAGCTGTGCTCCTGGCTTGAAAACCTCCCATGGCGCGAGCGCGCCTGGAGCGCTGGCTCGGTTGTCGACGCCATCGGCACGGCACTCTATTTCAACGCGCGCTACTTCCAGACCGCACGATCGCGCGAGACACTGTTCGGCTGGTTGGCACTCAAACAGGACCGCGGCACCGGTTTGTGGGGCGCGCCGACCGCTGAACAAGGATTGCTGCAGCCGGTCAATGGCTTCTATCGACTGACCCGCGGTACCTATGCGCAATGGGGCCTGCCGGTCCCGAACGCGGAACGGGCAATCGACTCCGTGCTGCTCAACTACCGCAACTATGGCGGTTTCTCGGACGCAACCTACACGGCCTGCAATCTGCTCGACACCATCCATCCGCTCTGGCTTTGCCTGCGGCAGACCGATCATCGTCGCGCCGAAGCAGAGGCGATCGCCCGTGCAATTATCACGCGGGCAGGGGAGCGGTGGGTCGAGGACCAAGGCTTTGCCTTCGCCGATGGCCAGTTCCCCAGTCTGCAAGGCACCGAAATGTGGCTGTCTGTCGTACACCTGGCGGCCAAACTCTTGGGCGTTGAAACGTCCTTCACCTTTGTCCCCAAAGGCGTGCACCGGACCGAGGCTGTGGGGCTTGGATTGTAGGCGCAACGGGCTGCGCCGAGTGGAGGCATTGAATAATGGCAGGCAAGAAGGCTCTGGTCGTCTGGGGCGGCATGGAACTGCACACGCCCGAACGCGGCGCCAACGTGGTGCGCGACCTACTAGAGGCGGAAGGCTTTGCGGTGACCGTGACGCCGGAGTACGACGCGCTGGGCGACGAGGACGTGGGTAGCAACGACCTCGTCGTGCCTGTGATCACCGACGGGCAACTCGCCCCCGACAAGATGGACAACCTTGTCCGAGCTATTCGCGCCGGAACCGGCCTGGCAGGCTATCACATGGGGCTCGCGACGACGTTCCGCGCCAGCGTACCCTTCCGCTATGCGGCAAGCTGCTACTGGGTGCAGCACCCGGGCAACATCATCACCTATCGGGTGGATGTGACCAAATCGGACCACCCGATCATGGCGGGTATAGACAGCTTCGAGCACACCTCCGAGCAATATTACCTCAACTACGACCCGGCGGTTGAGGTGCTTGCCACCACCACCTTCTCAGGTGAATTCCATCCCTGGCGCAAGGATGTGGTGATGCCGGTGGTCTTCACGACACAGCACGACCGGGGGCGGGTGTTCTATTCCTCGCTCGGCCATACTGCCGATGAGTTGGAGATCCCTCAGGTGCGTACGATCCTCCAGCGGGGGCTCCTCTGGGCGGCCCGGTAGCCTCTATCCCACCCGCACGCTTTCAGCTTTGATAGGTCCGAGCTGGCGTCGCATAGCACATAAGATGGGGTTCGGCGGGTAATCGAGGTAAGGCGTGCAGAAATACGATTTCATCATTGTCGGAGGCGGATCGGCAGCCTCGGTGGCCGCCATGCGCCTTGTGCGCGATTATGGCCTGTCCGTTCTGCTGCTGGAGCGCGGCCGCCGCAGAACCAACCCGATCATGGGTATGCCGGCCGGCTACATGAAATACCTGGCGCGCGACACTTTTCTTGAGATGCACAAGACGGCGCCTCAGCCACAGCTCGGCGGGCGGGGACCTGTTGTGCCGGTGGCGAAAGTGCTGGGCGGCGGCAGTGCCGTGAACGCGATGGTCTATATGCGTGGCCAGAAGGAGGATTATGAAGGTTGGGCCGCCCATCTCGGCAATGGCGAGCAATGGTCCTATGCCGACATGCTCCCGCACTTCCGCTCGCTTGAGGCCAATAGCCGCTTCAACAATTCCTATCACGGCATTGATGGGGGGCTGCGCGTCTCGGACCCGGGGCATCTCAGCGATACGACCGAGGACTTCCTGCTTGCGGCGCAGGGCATGGGCTACGCCATTAATCCAGACTTCAATGGCGAGCGGCAGAACGGCGTGGGCATCATGCAGCATACCTATGGCAAATGGAACCGCCGCATGCGCCGCTCCGATGCCAGTGTCGCCTTTCTGAATCAGCTAGAGGGTGATCAGCGCCTCAAGATCGAAACTGGAGCCCGCGTGGACCGCGTACTCCTCGATGGCGGGCGGGCTGTGGGTGTGGAGTATGTTGCGGCTGGCGAAACTCACCGCGTGCATGCCGAGCGCGAAGTGCTGATGGCCGCGGGCACCTATAACACCGCCAAACTGCTGATGCTCTCGGGCATCGGGCCGGCAGATCACCTCCAAGAGCACGGCATTTCCGTTGCTGCCGACCTGCCTGTGGGATCCAATCTCCAGGACCATCATGAGGTGCCAGTCATCGCCACGACGACGGGCAAGTCCGGCTATTTCGGCCAGGACCGGGGCTGGCCGATGATCCGCAATGGCCTACAATATCTCCTGTTCAATTCCGGCCCGGTGACCACCACGGGCATCGAGGCGTGTCTCTTCTTTGATCCCGACGGCGGGGATCGGCCGACCATCCAGCTCTATTGCGCGCCGATCGTCTATCAGGATCGAGATGTCGCCAAGGCCAAGCCGACCTGGGGTGTGACCTTTACCTCCTGCCTTCTGCGCCCCAAGGCACGAGGAACGGTCCGGCTGCGCTCTGCCGATCCCGCTGCGCAACCGCTGGTGAACTGCAATTTCTTCGGCCATCCCGATGATCTGCGGCTGACGCTCAAGGCCATGCGGGTGGCGCGGGAACTGCTGGAAACTGAACCGCTGCGGTCCAAGGTGCGCGAGGAGATATTGCCCGGTCCTGCTCTCGTGGATGATGAGAGCCTCGCCGCCTTTGCCGGGCAGACGGTCAAGACCAACTATCATCCTTCTGGGTCCGCCCCGATGGGACCGGAGAAGGATCCTGCCGCCGTGCTCGATATCAGTCTGCGCGTCCGCGGGATTGAAGGCCTGCGGGTGATCGATTGCTCGGTCATGCCCACTATCGTCTCGGGCAACACCAACGCGCCCGCCATGGCCATCGGCAGCAAGGCGGCAGACTTGGTAGCGGCTGAGTAGAACCAGCAGGGTCGTTCCCAGCCAGGAGCGCTTGGCGGTTGGAAGGAAGCTCGAAGCGGTGTTTGTGACGTACATCGCTGGTCACTACTTGTGCATTCCGCTCCGGACGACCGGCAGGACGGCCTAGCTGCTGAGCCAGCGTTTCCCTTTGTTGGTGACCCACCAAGAATGGGGTTGCATCCGGTGCCGGGCTTGACTATGTCTCCGCGCAGTCGGGGCGTAGCGCAGCCTGGTAGCGCATTTGTCTGGGGGACAAAGGGTCGTCGGTTCAAATCCGGCCGCTCCGACCAATTTCACTAAAGAGCTGTTTTGTTGCTCCATCTCTGGAGACGGGGTTACCTATGCCGCTGCAGGCGTACGATATTGATGCAGCGCTTGGCCTGTGGAACGAGACCAAAGGCGCCGCGGCGCAACTCATCAACTACTCCGAAAATCACACCTTTCTGATCGATACGGCCGAGCAGGGGCGCTTCACGCTACGGGTGCATCGTCCAGGTTACCAGTCCCGCCCGTCCATCGAGAGCGAACTTGCCTGGCTGACGGCTTTGCGGCAGGCGACCGACCTTGCCATACCCGAGCCGGTCTGGGGGCGGAACGGCAGCCTGCTGCAGGCCTTCCGAACCGCAGGCGGCGAGGATCGGCTAGCCGTGCTCTTTCGCTTTGTCGCCGGCGTCGAGCCGACGCTGGCCGACGATCTTACGGGGCTATTCGGGAAACTGGGCAATTTTGCCGCAACCATGCATCGGCACGTGATGGAATGGGAGCGACCGTCCGGCTTCAAGCGCCAGGCGTGGAATGCAGAGACGGTGCTTTCGCCGGAGGGGCTCTGGGGTGATTGGCGCCGCGCTCCGGGCGTCAACCCCGCCACTGCGGCCATTCTCGAAGAGCTGAGCCAGACACTCACGGCGCGGCTGGAACGCTATGGCACGAGCCGGCAACGATACGGCTTGGTGCATGCCGATATGCGGCTAGGCAATATTCTCGACGATGCCGGCAAGATCACCCTCATCGACTTCGATGATTGCGGCTTCTGCTGGTACGGCTACGACTTCGCCGCCTCCATTTCATTCCACGAGACCAGTCCGGCCATCCCAGCGTTGAAATCGGCTTGGCTCTCCAGCTATCGCTCGGTCCGTCCCTTCAACGAGGAGGATGAGGCGGAACTCGAGTCCATGGTCATGCTGCGGCGCATGGCGTTGCTTGCCTGGATCGGCTCACACGCCGAGACCACGCTGGCGCAATCCCATATGCCTGGGTTTGCGGAGGGCACTGCCGATCTGGCGCGGCGCTACCTTGCCGGCTCCCTCTGGGACTGAACCGTCACTGAGCGGCGGGTGCGTTCCGCCCCTGGCTCTTTGCTTTGGGCGACGACACTGCGTCTTGTTGGAGCAGGGACGCCGGTCCGCGACGGAATAGCTGTGGCCGGACGCCGCTGCGGCTGCGGCGAGTGCCTGACCGGGCTGACGTGCACCCTCGCGGGGGATGGTCGCTGCAGCCCGACATTGTAGGAGTTGAGGCCCCAAATCAGCCCGTAGAAGAGCCAGGAGTGCCGCCAGTGCTCCCCCTCGTGCAGGGACGAACAGAAGATGATGCCCATCAGCGAGATCAGCAAGGCGATGGCGATCTCGTTGTTTGTCCGCCGGTAGTTACGCAGCGAAACCACGACGCTGCCGACGGCAAGAATGATGTAGCTGATGCCTCCGCCCCAACCGTAGTTGACGAAGGAACTGAGCCAGATGTTGTGGATCGGCTCGGGGAAGATCTTTTCGAGCTGCAGCACGCCGACGCCGATTGGGTTCTGTAGGATCATGGGCAGGACGAGCATATAGCGCGCATATCGCCCTTGCTCGCCCAGGTCGTAGGCCTTGGCAAAGGTGAGGCGATCCAGGAGCTTGTCGGTGAACTCAGCCGAGATGAGGCTCGCAAGCGCGAAGAGCGCCACACTGGTCATGATCAGGCCGCCGACAATCAGCACCAAGCGACGCGGGTGCCGCCGATTGTGGAAGAAGATGTAGGCGAAGAGGCAAAAGCCCGCCGCCACAATGGCGATACGCGAAAAGGACAGCAAGATGCCGAGGAGGACAACCGCGATCGAGCCGATGAGCAGCAACTTGCTGCCCTGTCCGCGCGACAGGAAATAGGCACAAAACACCACGGCTGGAATGAGGAACGAGCCGTACATGTTCGGGTCGTCGATAAGGCCCTTGGCTCTCCCGTCCCAAGTCAGGAGTGGGTGCTGGATCAGAAAGCCGGCTGTGCCGAGCAGTGAGGCAATTACGCAAGACGCAATGTAGACCATCATGAAAGTTTCGAAGTGCCGGCGATTCCAGCTCATCGAAACGAAAGCACCCACAAACCCAATCGAGATCGCGAAGGTCTTGGCCAGCAGTTCAAAGCCGACCTGATCCTTGCTGAAATGCGGCATGGACGCCAGGAAGTAGGAAACCGCCCAGGCGCCGAGCAGGAGGGCGAGCATCACCGACCTGCGGGTCACTTCCGGCTTTTCCAGCAAGGTCAGATAGAAGAGCGTGATCAGAAACGACGTGATGTACAGCAGATCAACTGGTGATGGACGGCTGAGCGTGTAGTTCATCGCCAGCACGGCGATGAGGAAGACCAGGTTGCGTGTCGTGAAGACGGCGAAGCGCAGCCCCGCAAGGCTCACCCCCACCTGCCGTGTGGTCCCCCGAGCGCCGACATCGGTGCTCATGGCGCGAGCCCGTAGCCGAGCAGGGATTCAATCTGGCCAAGACCTTCGCAATCGGGTGCGCTCGAAGCGAAGTGCGTTTCCGTCACCTGGGCCAAGCACCGATAGACCGGCACCGTTCCGGGTTGTTCGGCCGCATACAACCAGCCTGCTGTTCGTTCTGGCATATAGCCGTTTGCCGCACAGCTTTCGGCGCGGTCGAGGATGTGATCGAGGTGCCCGGCCTGCACGCTGGAACACTCGGCAAGTTTGATGCTGTCGATCCCCTCGGGGGCGTGGGTCAGCAGGTCGGCGACCTTGGCGTCCCTGCTATAAGCGAGCCGATCGCCGGTCAATGGACCGCTGGAGGTGATGTAGCTTTCTCCGTCTGGGGCTGACCAGCGGGTCAGCGCCATGCCGACTTGAACGCCCATCGGCTGATCCTCTACCGAAAGGGACACATCGTGGTGCACGAGATATCGGCTCTCAAAACCCTTACCCGGCGGGACATAGATGTAGCTTAGGAGAAAGTCGTCATCGACGATATTGCTACCGTCTGCCGGGTTGATGATGGTCGCATAGGCGATGAGGTCGGTCTCAGCCGGCCGATCCCAATCTGACCCGTCGATCGTCAGGAGCGGTTCATCGAGATCCAGGAAGTTGACCTTGTCGGCAGATAGCGACAGTCGAAGACCGCCGAACCAAGTGTCGTTCGCGACCGCCGCCACCCAATCGTGCGTCTTGAGATAGCCGGCGCCGGTGCCGATAAAGCCAATATCGCTGGCGCGACCGCCTAGCCCCGGCTCGTCCCACAGCCCCTCGTAATACTTGCGCCAGGAGACGGGATTGCTCAGCGGCGTCCGCGCGACGATGGTCTGCCAGTCGGAATTGCGCAGACAATAGGCGTAGAGATAGCCGTCAAAGCCATCCACCATGGTGCAGTCGCCTTCGCCAGTCGTCCTGTCGGGCTGCGGGGTGTCCGTGCCGGTGATCACCGTCCCCAAATCATTCCAGGTGAGGCCCTCATCGGCCGAGCTGGCGACAGCCATGGATTTATAGGTGCGGCCCTGGTTGTAGTCACAGGCGTGTTCCTGGTGGACGAAGCCGAGGACGAGGTCGCCGGCTCGCATGGTCGAGGTCAGCCAGCTGCCACAATCATTGATGCTCCCCGGCGCACCGCCCTGTATGACCTCCCGGCGCGGACCATCCAGGTCCCACAGCGTCGGCCCCTCGATTGCATAGGTCGACCCGTTGGCGCTGAAGGCGCGAAACGAGCCGTCGGCGAGTTTAAGCGCCGTGAAGGGCGCATCGAGTTCGTCCGGGAAGGGGCCACGGACCACCACCGGAGGCCCGACCCGCACCCGTATGCATTCCATGCAGATCTCGCTTTGCGCCTGTCCCGGTGCTGCCGCCAACGCGCCGACGGCGGTGAGCGCAAGCAGGCCGACGGCCTTCCAAGGGGTGTTGATAACGGGGATCAATACGCGTTCTCGGAGTTGAACAGCCGCAAGGGCGTCATCAGCACGATGTAGAGATCCATCAGGATCGACCAGTGCTCGATATAGTAGAGGTCGTGGTTCACGCGCTGCATGATCTTGTCGATGGTGTCGGTCTCGCCGCGCCAACCGTTGATCTGCGCCCAGCCGGTCATGCCAGGCTTGACCCGATGCCGGGCAAAATAGCCTTCAACGGCTTCGTAGTAGAGCTTGTTGTCCGCCTTGGCTTGGAGGGCATGCGGGCGGGGACCCACGATCGAGAGCTCGCCCTTGAGCACGTTGAGCAGTTGCGGCAGCTCGTCAATCGACGTCTTGCGGATGAACCGTCCAACCCGCGTTACGCGCGGATCGTCCTTGGTGACGAGCTTGGCGGCACTGAGATCGAGCATGTCGGTCCGCATGGAGCGGAACTTGCAGATCTTGATCAGCTCATTGTTGAAGCCGT
Source organism: Devosia sp. RR2S18 (assembly GCF_030177755.1). Lineage (NCBI taxonomy): Bacteria > Pseudomonadati > Pseudomonadota > Alphaproteobacteria > Hyphomicrobiales > Devosiaceae > Devosia > Devosia rhizosphaerae. The sequence continues at coordinate 2,531,609 of NZ_CP126539.1, read as the reverse complement.
GCCTTTGCTGCATGAAGAAGACCGGCCCCTTGCTCTCGAGCTTGATGGCGATGGCTGTAGCCACCATGATCGGGGACAGGAGGATCAGCGCGGTCAGCGCCACGGACTTGTCGAAGATCCATTTAAAGACCAGGTTCCAGTCCGAAATCGGACGGTCGGCCATGTCGAAGACAGCAATGTCCCCGACATAGGAATAGGCTCTGCTGGTGAATTTGAGCTTGCTCATGTGAGCCGAAAGCCGGATGTCGACTGGCAGCACCCAGAGCTGCGTCAGCATTTCCAGCACGCGCTGTTCCGCCGAGAGCGGCATGGAAACGAGCACAAGGTCCACGGGCGTCCGGCGCGCGAACTCGATGAGATCGGCGACCTTGCCGAGCTTGGGAAAGCCGCCAACCTCGCCGGGGGAGCGTTCATCTACCCGGTCATCGAACAATCCCAGAAGTTCGACGTCGTTGCTGTTGCGGATCTGCTCGACAAGCACTTCGGCGTCCTTGCCGCCACCCACAATTGCCGTCCGCCGCCGCAGACGGCCCTGTGTCGTCCAGCGCAGCACCAGTGCTCGCAACGTCAGGCGGTAGGCGACGAGAAGCGCGGCCCCAAGCCCGAACCAGCTCAGCAGCCAGAACCGGGAAACATGCTGGCCGATCTTGAGCAGATAGATGGACACGGCCGCGATGACGATGACCGTGCCCCAGGCCGCGATCACCCGGCTGAGCTGGGTAAAGAGCTTGCGGTAGGCGGCAATGCGATGGGTACGCGCGATGTTGAGAAAAATGTTGGCGAGAACGCAGACGCCCATAATGATGGGGACGTAAAACTCCGGCTGTCCCCGATCGAGCTCGACATAAGACTCATAGATGGCAAAGCCCAGGATACCGAGAAGCACTGCTTCGAGTACTTGGGCAAAGCCCGAGAGCACCTGACCCGAGAGCCCGTGTTCCACCGGGGCAGCGATGATGGCCTCGGCGCGCGGCGAAAGGCCTTGCCTCACCTCATCGGGTGCGCTCTGCTTGGCGACGTGATCCAGCACAGCCTGTTTTGGCTCGACGCGATACATGTGACACAACCGGTTGCGAAGTCTTCGGCCCGCATTGTCATGTCCAATGGGTTTAAACTCGGTGAAGCCTTACGGGTAAGTCTTACGCGATCCCCGCTGGTAGAGAGCTTCGATTTGGCTCGCCATGGTGTCCGAGGAGAACCGCTCCCGTATGTAATCGAGCCTTGTGTGCATCTCGCTCCTTGCGGTGGCCGGATCAGCGAGCGCCGCCTGCATTGCCGCACGCAACGCCTCTGCATTGCCAGCTGGCACGAGATTGGCAGCCGTGGGGCCGAAAATCTCAGGAATGCCGCCGACGTGCGTGGCGATCACCGGCAGCTGGGCTGCCGCAGCCTCAAGGACGATATAGGGCAGGGATTCTGCCAGTGACGGCACCACCGCAATGCGTCCGCGGGCAAACATGCTCCGGGCGGGCTGTGAGCCGGCCAATTCGATCTGCCCGGTTAGCCCACGTTGCTCAATCGCGCTGACGAGTGCCGCGTGCGCAGGGCCGTCTCCCGCCATGACGAGCGTGGCCGGTTGGCCATCCGGACGTCGCAGTCCGTCCAGCGCTTCGATCAGGACGAAGATGCCCTTGAGCTCCCGCAGCTCGCCGACAAAGACGAAATCACTGGCATCCTCGTCAGCCTGAACTGCTTGGAATTCTTCGGCTTGCAGCCCATTGTGGATGATCTCGGTTGGGCACGCCGGTTTGCCAATCAGTGCGCTGTAAGTTGTTTGCGCATAGGCGCTTTCGAAAATGATGGCGCTGGTTTGCGCCATCAGACGACGTTCCAGCAGATGAAAGAGGCGGCCGGAAGCGGAGCTGCGCGGGAAATGCAGAACGCCGCCATGCGGCGTGTAGAAGGCGCTGATGGTCGATCTGCCGAGACGTGCCAGTCGAGCATAAAAGCCGCCCTTGGCACCGTGACCGTGCAGAATGTCTATCGACAAGGACTGCGCCAGGCGCCGCACGGCCAGCGGCGCATTGAGGTCGCCCCTGCCCAGGACGCGCGGCATGGCGATGCGGTGAACGCCCAAGCTGGCATGGGCCGAGAGTGCCTCTAGGCGGCTTTCTGTCTGGGCGTCGTTCGCAAGACTGTCCACAACAAGGCCAACATCGTGGCCGTGTTCATTCAACCATTTGGTGAGGTCCGCCACGTGGCGGAACAGTCCGCCAACCGGCGCTCGCATAACTTGCAGAATACGCAGTTTTCCTGCGGCCATCAGAACCAGCGTTCGAGAATGACGATGGTGTCGCCGGGAAAGATCGGGAAGTCGAGATCAACATTGCCCTTGACCATCTGATCGTGCTGACGCCGGTAGACCACCGCTTGGTTGCGGTCAGCCGTGTCGGAGAACCCGCCCGCGGTGCTGATGGCAGAGCGCACCGTCATTCCGTGAACGTAGGGGAACTGCCCCGCATTGCCGATTTCGCCCTGGATGAAGAAGGGGCGGTACTCGGCGACCTCAATGGCAACATCGGGGTTACGCATATAGCCGTTGGCAAGGGCCGAGGCGACGCGCTGTGCTGCAACGTTCGTGGTCGTGCCGCGCACCAGGACCGGGCCTACGAGTGGGAAGGCAATCGCACCGGCATCGTCCACCCGATAGGTGGTGGTCAGCTCCGCATCACCATAAACGGTGACCCGAACCGTGTCTCCGGTGTCGAGCTCATAGGGACCCTTCGTCTCCACGAGATAGGTCGCAGGTCGAGTGGTGGCGCAGCCCGCCACGGGCAGCATCAGGACAACGGTAAGTATTGGTAGCCAGCGCATGAGAATCCCGACCTTTGAGATTGGGTGCACTGTGGCTTGGCATGGTTAACAATTTGCTTCCGGCGCTTACCCGAGGTTGCGAAACGCGGCACGCTTAACGGTTTGCTTACCACGTCACGGCGATAAATCGCCCACGAGAGACGGGGGATAGTGATGACCTATGAGTCGCATGCCGCAAGTGAAGCCCGCATTGACGTCAGGGCTCTGGTGGCTGCTGTGGTCAGGCGGCTGCCGCGCATAATTCTTGTGACGCTGGGACTTCTGGCCGCCACCTTCGTCTTCCTGATGTTCCAGCCGCGTCTTTATGAATCCTCGGCCTCCATCCTGGTGGAGCCGCGGAGCAATATCTACATACGCTCTGCCAACGAACAGGCGCCGGTTCTCAGTGGCAACGAGGCGGGCGTGGTCTCCAGTCAAATCGAACTTCTTAAATCGCGCGATACTCTCGTCAGCGTCATCGATCGGCTGGATTTGCGCTCGGTGACCGAATTCAACGGCAGCGGTGGCGGGTTCTCGCCAATGGGCCTGATAGGGCAATTGCTCGGCCGCCGCTCAACGCCATCCAGCATCGACGAGACGGTGCTGAACAACCTCAATGAGCGCCTCACCGTTGCCCAGGAGCGTGATTCCAGGATTATCTCGGTCTCCGTACAATCCACTGATCCGCAACTGGCAGCAGAAATCGCCAACGCCGTCGCCAATGCGCACGTGACCCGACGCGCGCAGCTATCGTTGAGCGATACCGTCGAGGCGTCGGGCTGGCTCGCCGAGGAGATTGCAAAACTGCGCGTCAGCGTTAGCGAGGCAGAAAAAGCTGTTGCCGACTTCCGGGTTCAGAACGATCTTTTCCTCGGTGCCAACAATACGAGCCTGGCCGATCAGGAACTCTCGACCATTGTCGGCCAGATCAATGCGGCTCAGGAACGCAAGAACACGGCTCTTTCCAGAGCCAATCTTATCCGCAACATGATCGAGCGCGGTGTGCCGCTTGAGGGTGTCGGTGATGTCCGTCAGTCCGTCATCATCCAGCAACTGACCCAGGAAAAGGGGGGGCTGCAGAGCGAGCGGGCGCAGCGTTCTGCAACTCTGCTAGCCAATCACCCCGCAATCCTCGCCCTCAACGCGCAGATCGCCGAACTCGACAACCAGATCCGCCTCGAAGCGAGGCGGGTAGCCGAAGCCCTGGAGGCGGAGGCGCAGATCGAGGCGGACCTCGAAGCTTCGCTGCGCAACGAGTTGGTAACAGCCAAAGGCTCGGCCTCTACTGCAACGCAGGACAATGTCACGCTCGTCGGCCTCGAGCGCGAAGCGGCTGCACAGCGCGGCCTGCTCGAGGGCTACCTCCAGCGCTACAACGAAGCGGTATCTCGGACCGACGTCAATTCGGCTTTGCCCGACGTGCGGGTCGTCAGTGTTGCGGCGCCTTCGGTGACGCCAGCCTCGCCAAAAACGCAGCTCATCCTGATGGCAGTGGCTCTTGTCGCTTTGGCGGGGCAGGTGGGGGCAGTGGCCTTCGGTGAGCTGATGTCCGGCCGCGCGCTTGTGCCGCTAGCGCCTGCGCCGCGGGCTCAGGATGAACTGGAGCAGGTGCCGTTTTCCGAGGACGAGTTGGAGCCTGATCAGCGTTGGGTTGACGAGGAAGAAGAGGTCGCTGAGCCCGAGCTAGAGACCGGCACAGCTGAAGTTGCAGTGGCCCCCGTCATCGTGGCCCAGGACACGCCTATCCAGATCGAGCCCGTTGTCGTGGACGTTCTGGATAAAGAGGAGGTTGCCGCAAGGGAGGCTCGCGAGCGCTTCATGCGCATGCTGAGCGAGGTCAACGATTCCGATACCCCAGAGCAAGTGAGCGATGAGCCCGCCAACGATGAGCCAGGGATTGAGGAAGTAGCACCTGTAGCGGTCGCGGTGATGCCATCGGTTCCAGCCGTGTCCTACAATAGTCTTTCTGCTGAAGACCTTGCGTCCGACCTCGTGCTTGGCCGTACCAACCTGATGATGCTCTCGGGCTACCGCTCCAACGAAGAATGTGAGGCTCTGGCCGAGGATCTCGTTCGGAATGCGTTGTCGGCTGGGCTCAGTGTCGCGCTGGTGGATGCCGGTAGTGCACGCCCCAGCGAAGAGTTGGGGCTGACCGATCTCAGCCGCGGTGAAGCAAGCTTTGGTGATGTGGTGCAGAAATCCTCCGACAACACCTTCGCCGAAGTGTCCTGGGGATGTTCTGCGAAATTGAAGCGGAAGTCGATGAAGCCTGCCACTCTGATCGAGGCGCTCGGAGACATCTATGAGGTGGTTGTGGTGATGACCGGTCCTGTTGGTTCCTCTTCCAGCCTGCCGTTGTTCTCCGAGATAGAGGCTCGTGTCATTCTCGTCACCGACGAGGAAGCCAACCGTGAAGCTGTCGCCGCCGCCTGTGCTGAACTCGCGGATGACGGCTTCCAGGATGTCGAAGTGGCCGCCATTCCTGCAATGGTTGCGGCGTAGGTAGGCTATGTCGCTCAAGTACAGAGCGATCCGCGCGGTATTTGAGGCTTTATGGGCCTCCCGTCTTCCGGGGCTGCTTCGGACACTGTCCGGGTCGCGCGGGGTCATCTTTACCCTGCATCGGGTGTTGCCGGAAACGCCGCCCGCTTTTTCTCCCAATGCCATTCTGCAGATTCAGCCGCAGTTCCTCGACTACGTAATCGAACGGATCAGAGCCCTGGGGCTGGACATCGTCACCTTGGATGAAGCGATGGTCCTCCTGGCAAGCCCCGCAAAAGGCAGGCAGTTCGCCGTCTTGACCTTCGACGACGCCTATCGGGACAATCTCACTCATGCCCTGCCGATCCTGCGGCGGCACGAGGCGCCGTTCACGCTATATGTGCCGACGGCCCTGGTCGACGGGACCGGCGAGATCTGGTGGCAAGCCATCGAGGATATCATCGCGCGGGTGGGAGCGATCGCCGTCGACACCAAGGGTGCGATAGAGCACCTCAATACCCGGACGACAAGCGAGAAGCAGCAGGCCTTCGACCACCTGTACTGGCGCATGCGCAACATGCCGGAAGTGGAACGGCTCGAGATCCTCCACGCCTTTGCAGATAGGCATGGATACAATCTTGCAGCCCAGTGCCGAAGCCTGATCATGGATTGGGAGGAACTGCGCGCCTTCGCTGGTGACCCGCTCTGCACCATTGGTGCCCACACGGTGCATCACTACGAATTGGCCAAGCTACCATTCAAGCAGGCACGTTCGGAGATGGGGGACTGTGTGGACATCATTGAGGACCGCCTCGGCGACCGCCCTGCGCACTTCTCCTATCCGCTTGGTGGTCCGCTATCGGCCGGGCAGCGCGAATTCGATCTGGCTCGCGAGATCGGCTTTGATACCGCAGTGACGACCCGTCCCGGCGGTCTCTACCCGCGTCACCTTGAGGAGCCTCATGCACTCCCGCGCATCTCGCTCAACGGGTACTTTCAATCGCGCCGCTATGTCGATGTCTTTGCGACGGGATCTGTGTTCTCGGCAATCGGCAAGCTGACCAATTAGTCCGGTCGCGCCATCCAGCGCACGATCCACATCGCTGGCAAGGTCCAGCCCATGCCGGCAACGATGAAATAGGGCATCAGGACCCACCAGGGCAGGGCGGGCGGGAACGCCAGATAGATCGAAGTGCAGATCGACAGCCAGGCGACCATCGAACCCAGGATCAGCAGGATCCCGATCAACTTCCTGTTTCGTTGCGTCATCTGCGGCATCGCGCCTATTGCGGGGTAGGAATGAGCGGCATACCACTCCGAGCATTCAGACGACTACCAGGAAACTGCCGTGACTGTGGTCCACAATGCCGCACTGAGCCATACACGATATGCCGATGACCGGCTGCGGTCAGTCCGCATCTGGCTCTATAGCCTTGCTGCCTTCGTGCTCTTGATGGTGGTCGTGGGGGGCATTACTCGCCTCACCGAGTCGGGACTGTCGATCACCAGCTGGAAACCAATCTCCGGGACAATTCCGCCGCTAAATGATCAACAATGGGTTGCGGAATTCGAAGCCTATAAGCAGATCCCGCAGTACCAGGTGAACAATAACTGGATGTCGCTGGACGACTTCAAATACATCTTCTTCTGGGAGTATCTGCACCGCCTTTTGGGTCGCGTGCTGGGGCTGCTTTTCATGGTCCCGTTCCTTGTTTTTCTCGTTCAGAAACGATTCACACCGCAGCTCGCTTGGCCGCTCTTCGGTCTCTTCGTGCTTGGCGGTTTCCAGGGTTTGCTGGGCTGGTGGATGGTGTCTTCGGGCCTTACCGAGCTGACCTCCGTCTCCCAGTACCGCCTCGCCGCGCACCTCTGCGCCGCCTCCTTGTTGTTCATGGCACTGGTCTATGTCCCCCGTTCGCTGGAGCCCGGGCGCACTCCAGGTCTCGTGCGAAAGCACCATTTATGGGCCGCTGGCATTCTACTTTGCCTGCTGTTCCTGCAGATTGGGGCAGGGGCCTTCGTCGCCGGTATCGATGCGGGCATGGGCTACAACACTTGGCCGCTCATGGATGGTGCCATCATTCCCTCGGGCATGGGCGTGATGGAGCCATTCTGGCGTAATTTCTTCGAGAACAACCTCACCGTTCAGTTCATCCATCGCGGCCTCGCCTACCTCATCGTAGCCTATGTGGCAGTTGTCCTCTGGCAACAATCCCGCCAGGGCGGCTTCGATGGTGTGCATGGCTGGCTCCCACGGCTTGGCGTGCTCGTTTTGCTGCAGGTCGTGCTCGGCATCATGACATTGCTCCATGCGGTGCCAATCTCGCTGGCGGTGGGGCACCAAGCTTTGGCGTTCATGCTGGCGGGAGCAGTCACGGCCTATATCGCGGACATGGTCCGCGCCCGTCGTTGATTAGAGGTATCATAATACCGCATGAGTAGAGCGTTGATTTTGCTCAGCTAAATCTAGTGACTTGACGGGCTGTTGTTTCCTGCGTACATGCGGCGCCGAACGTGCCGCTTTCTCCTTGGATGAAGGTTGGCAAGCCCCAAATTTCTAGGGAATTCAAGCATGAGCACTTACTCGGCAAAACCGAGCGAGATCGAAAAGAAGTGGGTCCTCATCGACGCCGAAGGGCTCGTTGTAGGTCGCGTCGCTTCGATCATTGCCTCGCGTCTGCGCGGCAAGCACAAGCCGACCTTCACCCCGCATATGGACATGGGTGACAACATCATCGTCATCAATGCGGACAAGGTGAAGCTGACCGGCCGCAAGCTGGACCAGCATCGCTTTTACTGGCACACCGGTTATCCCGGCGGCATCAAGGATCGTACCGCCCGCGAGCTGCTGGAGGGGCGCTTCCCCGAGCGCGTGCTCGAGAACGCCGTCCGCCGCATGATGCCCGGTGGTCCGCTGACCCGTGCCCAGCTCAAGAACCTGCGTGTTTACTCAGGTGCCGAGCATCCCCATGAAGCGCAGAACCCGGCAAAGCTCGACGTTGCTGCGATGAACACCAAGAACAGCCGGGTGCAGTAATCATGGCCGATACCATCAACTCTCTCGAAGACCTTGGCACCTCCTCTGTTGCTCCGGCGGTGAACACCGCTCCGGTGCATGAGCAGAAGCTGGATTCCCTCGGCCGCGCCTATGCTACCGGCAAGCGCAAGAACGCCGTTGCCCGTGTCTGGATCAAGCCAGGCAAAGGCACCGTGACCGTCAATGGTCGCGAGTTCGCGAAGTACTTTGCTCGCCCGGTGCTGCAGCTGATCGTGAAGCAGCCGATCGTGGCGACCGAACGTAACGACCAGTACGACGTCGTCGTCACGGTCGCCGGTGGCGGTCTTTCCGGCCAGGCCGGTGCCGTTCGTCACGGCATCTCCAAGGCGCTCAACTATTTCGAGCCCGCACTGCGTCCGACCCTCAAGAAGGGTGGCTTCCTGACCCGCGATCCGCGCGTCGTGGAGCGCAAGAAATACGGCAAGGCGAAGGCCCGTCGTTCGTTCCAGTTCTCCAAGCGCTAAGCTTCGGAGCATATCCAGAGAAGGGCCGGGTGACCGGCCCTTTTTTGTTGATCGCAGGACTGTCAGTTACATGACCGTAGACGGCGTTGATCTGCAGAGGGACACAGGGTTCTATGGTGCAGTATATGCGCCGCTGACGTGTCGGCGTCGGAACGTCGCATCCAAATGACGGGGCTCGTTACCCGTTTTCACGTGTTGCTTCTGTCGGCGACGGTGGCGATCACGGCTGTGGCCTATCTCCACATCCCCGAGAGCTTCGCATTCGTCGCGCATTGGAGCGGCGGGACGGCCGATCGGCAATGGCCCCGCGACTGGACGCTGCCTGTGGCGCCCGGCTTGCAAATCTTGCTGTTAGCCGCCTTCTTCTCGCTCGAGCGCATGTTGAGCAGGAACCACCTAGCCAAGACCCAGCACATTTTCGTCCCGGTCCTGACAGTGCTCCTCGGCACGATCGCTGCCGTTCAGCTCTCGCTGCTATTGCTCGGCATCGGCTCGGATCTAGATCTGCTCCGGCTGGTCACTTTGGCTGAAGGCGCCGGTCTTCTCGTCTTGGGCATCGTGTTGCGGGAGGCCGAGCGGCACACCTATGCCGGTATGCGCCTGCCATGGCCCATTGCTTCGGATCACCACTGGCGAATCGCCCATCATGTTCTGGGGGTGAGCTACGCACTGGGTGGTCTGGCTTTGATCGCCATTGCCTGGATCAATCCCGGTCTTGGGCTGTTGATCATTGCACTAACGGTCGCGCTGCTGGTGCCTCCAGCGCTTGCTGGGATAACCAGCACAGCGCTGGCGCTCTCTCGCCGGCAATAGCGCTCGCAACTAACCGGCGGTCCTAAGAGCGCTCTTTTTTGGACGTTTCGAGCGCCGGATCTTTCTCAGCTTGACCGCTCGAGGCCGGTAGTTCTCCATCACCTCTTCGATCACCTTGATTGCCTCTGCTTCCCCATCTTCTCCATGGAGCACTTCGGCAAGGTCGGCGGCGTTGCGGCGGTACTCGGAATTGGAGCTGAGGTCCTGCAAAGCTGCAGCCAGCGTCTCGGCGGTCAGCTTGCGGAGGCGGATCGGTTTGGGGCCGCAGCCGAGTTCATAAACCCGGCGGCCCCAATAAGGTTGATCCATGGCCTGCGGCACCACGAAGGTGGGGCGGCCCAGGTGCAGGCCAGCCGAGGTCGTCCCGGCGCCACCATGATGCACGACAGCGCTGACATAGCGGAAGAGCTTGTCGTGCGGAGCCTTTTCGATAGCAAAGATGTTGTCAGGCAGATCGCGGGGATCGATGCCCCCCCAACCGCGGGCTACCACCGCGCGCCCGCCCCAGAGTTCGACAGCTTCCTTGAGGATACGTGTGTTGCGCTCTGCGCCGAAAGGCATGGAGCCGAAACCGATATAGACCGGCGCCTCGCCGGCCGAGAGAAACGCCTTGAACTCGGGGGAGGGCTCCCAGCCGGAAGTGTCCCGCAGGGTCCAGTAGCCGGTCACGATAGCTGTTTGCGGCCAGTCATGAGGGCGTGGCGAAATGGCCGAGGAATAGGCGTAGAGGGTCGTCAGCGGCGAACCATCGGTGTTGGTGAAGACGCCACCCATGACCCGCGCTTCCAGTCCCATGAGCTCGCGACGCAGCTTATTGCGCGGCAGGTTCCAATAAGCTTGCTGAACCGTGGCGGCCGTGTAGGTCAGCTTGTTGAGCGCCGGTCCCAGATCATCGGCGACGTAGTACATCGAGATGGGGAACTCGCTGGTGGAGTTCAGCGGCTGCAGAGCCGTCATGATCGCGGGAATATTCAGAGCTTCGGCGATATCGATGCCGAAGCTGGTATTCATGTTGATGACGATTGCGTCGGCCCCTTGGCACATGGCCCAGGCGGCACGAGCTGCCGTTTCCGCGATCTGCTGGCCCTGCCGGAGCAGGGACGGGCCGTTGATGAGCATGGACTGGCTCATCGCATTCTCGAAGCGGGACTGGCGCAGGAACGCCTGGATCGAAGGGCCAAGGGAATGAAACTCGATGCCCAGCGAGGTGACGAGCGGCTCGAACTCCTCCGAAGCCCCCATGACAACCGTGTAGCCGCGATCCTTGAGCGCGATGGCCAGGGCTATATAGGGTTGAACGTCGCCTTGTGTGCCAATCGTGACCAGCGCAATGCGCTTCAAAGCTGTACCTCACCATAGTGGCCGTTCGGTCGAAGGTCGGCGCGCCTTCGGCCATTTACAAGAACCCGGCCAGCATTTATGAACGGCCCTGTCGATAGCCGGTTTCAATACAAAAATCGATTTTGAAGGGCAAGGGACATGCTGTCTCTATACACTGTAGCCAAGGTTGGAGCCTCGCTCGCCGCCGGTGCAGTGATTTCGGCTGCATGCGCAGCAGCAGCGGCGGACGCCCGCTAGCTCTTCCCCATGGCCACCCGCGTGGCCGGGAAGAGCCGAATAGATCAAACTGCCCGAGCGGGCAGACCCTTAACCCTAGCACAACCACAATTCCGCGATATTTGACGACCCAATAGGTAGAGCGTCATTGCATCGCGGCCGTCAGGCCCGCCGGCCGTCGAGGATTATTATGAGCGAAGACTTCCACCGCATCCGCCGCCTTCCTCCCTATGTGTTCGAGCACATTAACCCCATCAAGGCCAAGGCCCGCGCGAGCGGCGTCGACATCATCGATCTGGGCATGGGCAATCCGGACCTGCCAACACCTGACCACATCGTCAACAAGCTCAAGGAAACGGTGCTTGATTCGCGCACGCACCGCTATTCGACCTCCAAGGGCATTCCTGGGCTGCGGAAAGCCCAGGCGAGCTATTATGGCCGCCGCTTCGGCGTGAAGCTCAACCCGGACACTCAAGTGGTGGCGACACTCGGGTCAAAGGAGGGCTTTGCCAACATGGCCCAGGCGATCACTGCGCCCGGCGATGTTGTTCTGGTGCCTAACCCTACCTATCCGATCCACTCGTTCGGCTTCATCATGAGCGGCGGGGTGGTTCGCTCGATGCCCGCAGATCCGAACGAAGATTTTATGCGCTCGCTCGATCGTGCCGTGCGGCACTCGATTCCCAAGCCGATCGCTCTGGTTCTCAACTACCCCGCCAATCCGACGGCTTATACGGCAGACCTCGATTTCTACGCCGAGGTGGTCAAGTACTGTAAGGCCAACGACATCTTCATTCTCTCCGATCTGGCCTATTCGGAGATCTATTTCGATGATGCACCGCCGCCATCAGTGCTGCAGGTGCCGGGTGCCATCGACATTGCGGTCGAGTTCACATCGATGAGCAAGACCTATTCCATGCCAGGCTGGCGCGTGGGCTTTGCAGTTGGCAATGAACGGCTGATCGCGGCCCTGGCGCGCGTAAAGTCCTACCTCGACTACGGCGCCTTCACGCCCATCCAGGTCGCCGCGACAGCGGCCCTCAATGGTAGCGACGAAGTTATTGAGGAAGTGCGCAAGATCTACAAGCATCGGCGCGATGTGATGGTTGAGAGCTTCAGCCGCTCGGGGTGGAACATCCCAGTTCCAAGAGCGACGATGTTCGCCTGGGCGCCTATTCCGGCGCAGTTCGCCCATCTCGGTTCCCTCGAGTTTGCCAAGCTTCTGATCCAAGAAACTGGAGTGGCTGTGGCACCAGGCGTCGGCTTTGGCGAATATGGGGACCAGTATATCCGGTTGGCCTTCGTTGAAAATGAACAGCGCATTCGCCAGGCAGCACGTAACGTCAAGAAGCTCCTGGGCGGCAAAGCTGGGGCAGGGAACGTTGTGCCGCTCAAAGCCTGAGCGCCGACCTTAAAGTAATCACCTCCCTGGGTAGCTCCGCCCAAGGGAGGTGAAATCAACAACGCCTGCGTCAAAGCTGAGTGCATACCTGCACTCCTATTGACGACTAGGCGATTTCCTATGCACATGCGCCACCATGAGTGACATCGCCTCCTTCCGCCAAGCCGTTGAAGCCTTCATTGCCGCCCGAGGCTGGACACCGACACGCTTTGGCCGCACGGTGGCTGGGGATCCGCTATTCGTTTTTGACCTTAGAGAAGGCCGCGAACCGCGTTCTGATACCCGCACCCGGATTCTCAAGGCGATGCAGGACTATGGAGATGGGGAGGCTCAGCAGCCGCTCCGGGTCGGCGTAGCCGGTCTCGGCAATGTCGGTGCAACACTGGTCCGCATTCTGCAAAAGGAAGGCGCCGAACTGACGCGCAAGCTTGGCCGTCAACTCGTCGTAACTGCGGTGGCGGCCCGCTCCCGCTCCCGGGACCGAGGCATCGACATCTCAGGCCTGGATTGGTTCGATGATCCGGTGGCCCTCGCAAAGTCCGACGGTATCGACCTCTTTGTGGAGCTCATTGGCGGCGAGGATGGGCCTGCCTACGCCGCAGTAAAAGCGGCTCTCGAGATCGGCCGCCCGGTTGTGACCGCCAACAAGGCCTTGCTGGCCAAGCACGGGGTGCAACTGGCCAAAGTCGCCGAGGAATCAGGGGCGCAACTCGGGTTCGAAGCTGCGGTCGCCGGCGGCATTCCGGTCATCAAGACCTTGCGCGAAGGCTTGGGCACAGCGCGGATCGCCAAGGTCTTCGGGATTATGAACGGCACCTGCAACTATATTTTGACCCGTATGGGCAATGAGGATATCAGCTTCAACGATTGCCTCAAGGATGCTCAGGCCTTGGGATACGCTGAAGCCGACCCGACATTCGACGTCGAGGGATACGATACCGCGCACAAGCTCTCCATTTTGGCGACCCTCTGTTTCGGTTACGAGATCGCTCCGGACCAGATCCTTGTCGAAGGTATTTCCGGCATAACGCAGCACGACATCAAGGTGGCTGCGGATCTCGGTTATAAGATCAAGCTTCTAGGGATTGCCCGGCGCACCGAGGATGGAATCGAGCAGCGTGTGCACCCGACCTTCGTCCCGAAAGGCTCTGCAATCGCCGGCGTCGATGGCGTCATGAATGCGGTGGCGCTCGAAACCGATCACGTGCACGAACTGCTGTTGGCGGGTCCCGGTGCTGGAGGTCCGCCCACGGCGTCTTCGGTTCTATCCGATATCCTCGATATTGCGCGCGGCACACGTGTCCCACCACTCGGTGTGCCCAGCGCGGAGCTGATGCCCTATCGGAAGGCGGCGATGCGTGCCCATGAAGGCGGCTTCTATATCCGGCTCAACGCCAAAGACGTTCCTGGCGCTCTGGCAGCTATCGCCACGCGGATGGGGGAGCGCTCCATATCGATCGATTCCGTCATACAGCGTTCCGATCTCAGTGCTAAAGCCACCGCGCCGGACGGGTCACCAACCCGCACGGTCGTGATGATTACGCAGAAAACTTTGGAATCGGATGTCCGCGACTCGCTTGCGCAGATTGCTGCGGACGGGTTCATTGTGGGTAAACCGCAATTGATCCGGATCGAAGCACTCTGACATCCCTCCGGGGCAAGTCAGGCCCTGGGAGGAGAAGCATGAAGCTCAACAAGACCGAGGATGATCGGGGGCCGGCGCATCTGCACCGTAGCCTTACTCTTGAACTCGTGCGGGTTACCGAGCGTGCCGCTATTGCTGCCGCGGAGTGGCGCGGCAAAGGCAATGAAAAAGCCGCTGACGAAGCTGCCGTTCTCGCGCTGAAGGAAGAGCTCGACAGCGTCGCCATCGACGGGCGAATCGTCATCGGCGAAGGCGAGGAGCACGAATGCGAGACGCTGTTCATCGGGCAGGAGGTTGGCGCGCGGGGAGGGCCGCAGGTCGACATCGCCGTTGACCCCCTCGAAGGCGTGACGCTTTGCGCTAAGAACCAGCCGGACTCCATTGTAGTGCTGGCTATGGCAGAGCGCGGCGGATTGCTGAACGTCGCCCGCGATGTTTACATGAACAAGATCGCCATCGGCGCGAACTACCCCGCGGGTACCGTGCATGTCGACTTGTCGGCCACCGAGAATGTGCGCTGCCTTGCCAGCGCCAAGGGCGTGCCACTATCCGAAATCACTGCAATTGTATTGGATCGGCCCCGCCACGCGTCGTTGATCGAGGAATTGCGTAGCTTAGGTGTCGGCGTGAAACTCATCAGCGACGGCGACATCGCTGGGGTTATTCACGCCGTCAACACCGAAGACACCGGCATTGACATTTATCTAGGCTCAGGTGGTGCTCCCGAAGGCGTGCTCGCCGCTGCCGCCCTCAGGTGCATCGGCGGGCAGATGCAGGTTCGGCTGATACTCGACACGCCAGCCAAGCGGGAGCGCGCTTACGCCATGGGTATAGAGGACCAGAACCGCATCTACGAAGTAAGTGACCTTGCCTCTGGCGACGTACTCTTTGCCGCTACCGGCGTTACCGATGGCACCCTCCTGGACGGTATCAAACTACGTCGCGATTCGGTTGAGACGAGTACCATCGTCATGCGCAGCTGGAGCCAGACCGTGCGGTGGATTCGAGCTCGGCACGCGCGCTAGTCCTCTCGACCCATCTCCACAAATCGCCTACCTGTGGCGCCATGCTGAATGCCCCGCGCACTTTCCTCGATGTTACCCGGTCAGTAACCGGCCGCGCCTGGCGTGACCGCTTGGATGCGCAGGCTACGCGTACCGCAACGGCGATCTCCCAGCGCACCGGGATCACCGAGATACTTGCGCGGGTCATAGCTGCACGTGGTGTTGGTCTCGATGACGCCGCTATGCATCTTTCGCCAACAATCCGCGCCTTGATGCCGGATCCTTCCACGCTAACGGACATGGATGCGCTGGCGGAGAGATTGGCTCGGGCGGTGACCGACCACGAAGCCATTGCTCTTTTCGGTGACTACGATGTCGACGGCGCCTGCTCTTGTGCGCTGATGACCCGTTTCCTGCGGCATTTCGGGATCGAACCGCAGGTACATATCCCGGACCGCATATTCGAAGGTTATGGTCCTAACATCGCCGCCATGGACAAGCTGATCGACAGCGGCGCCACTCTCATCATCACCCTTGACTGCGGCACGACCAGCGACAATCCCATTGCGCATGCAAGAAGCCGAGGCGCGGATGTGCTCGTCATCGACCATCACCTGTCCGATCATGAACTGCCGCCGGCATCGGCGCTGGTGAACCCCAATCGACCCGACGACATCTCCGGCCTGGGGTACCTGTGCGCCGTCGGTGTAACCTTCATGACCCTAGTCGCAGTCAACAGGCTGCTGCGCGAGCGGGGCGGCACAGCACTGCCCGACCTCATGCAACTCCTTGATCTAGTGGCGCTCGGCACAATTTGCGATGTGGTGCCTTTGACTGGCTTGAACCGAGCTTTCGTCATCCGCGGCCTGGAAGTCGCCCGCCAGGGCAGCAATGTGGGCATGGCGACGCTTGCTTTGTCAGCACGGGTCAGTGGTCCGCTCAATCCCTATCACCTGGGCTTCCTTGTTGGACCTCGTATCAATGCGGGTGGGCGGATCGGCAATGCAGCTTTGGGAACTGAGTTGCTCGCCGTCAATGACGAGCATCACGCCATGGCAATAGCCTCGCGCCTAGAAGAGCTGAATTCGGAGCGGCAGCGCATCGAAATCGAGGCGGTCGAGGAAGCGGCAGCCGTCGCCGAACTTGAAATCGGATCGGGAGAGGGGCCACCGGTCCTCGTTCTCGCTTCGGCAAACTGGCATCCCGGGGTCGTGGGATTGGTTGCCGCGCGGCTAAGGGAACGCTTTGATCGCCCGGCTTTCGCAATTGCCTTGGGACCTGATGGGCATGGGACCGGATCAGGACGCTCCATGCCGGGCGTTGATTTGGGCAGAGCTGTCATCGAGGCGGTAGAGGCCGGTCTTATACCCAAGGGTGGCGGGCATGCGATGGCCGCTGGCGTTACCATCCGGGCAGGAGAACTCGGGGTATTTCGGTCGTTTATCTCCGAAGCACTCGGCGAGCAGGTCGTCGCCGCCCGAGCGTCCACAGCCGTTTCTGTCGACGCCGCACTGACGGCGCGCGGCGCCACGGTGGACTTGGTTCGGGACCTCGAACGCGCCGGCCCTTTTGGGGCCGGCAATCCAGGGCCGGTCTTCGCCTTCCCCGCGCATCGCGCACGCTTTGCCCAGATTGTCGGGAAGGGTGGTCACGTGAGCTTCAGCCTTGCTTCGGAGGATGGGGCTCGTCTTAAGGCAATCGCCTTCCGAGCTGCGGGATCGGCAACCGGGAATGCGCTTCTTGGCTCGGGCGACACACCCCTGCACTTCGCCGGCGCCCTATCGATCGATCACTATCAAGGCCGCGAACAGGTTCAGTTTCGGCTCAGCGACATCGCTGTTCCAAAGGGGTAACTGAATAGCCCCTTGTTCTGTAGACACCTTCGGGGTTAGATTTGGTGCCGCCGTTCGAACTCGACGGGTGAGAGCATGCCGTTGCGGACGTGCTTTCGGGTGGGGTTGTAGAACATCTCAATGTAATCGAACACATCTTGGCGGGCTTCGTCCCGTGTCCGATAGGTCCGACGCCTGATCCTCTCGCGCTTGAGCAGGTTGAAGAAGCTTTCGGCCACAGCATTGTCATGGCAGTTGCCGCGCCGGCTCATCGAGTGAACCAGATTGTGGTGTCGCAGGAAGCTAGCCCAGTCCATGCTGGTGAACTGGGAGCCCTGATCGGAATGGACTAGCACCGTGTTCTGTGGCTTTCGGCGCCAGACAGCCATGTGCAGGGCCTGAAGGACGACCTCACTGGTCTGCCGGCTTTGTAGTGACCAGCCGACGACGCGGCGCGAGAACAGGTCGATGACCACGGCCAGATAGGCAAAGCCCTCCATGGTCTTGATATAGGTGATGTCGGTCACCCAGGCGGTGTCCGGCGCATCGACGTCGAACTGACGAGCCAGGGTATTGTCGACCACCACAGATGGCTTGCCTCCATAGGCACCAGGCCGGCGCCGGTAGCCGATCTGAGCCTTGATCCCGGCCAGTCTGGCCAGGCGCGCAACACGATTGGCGCAACTGGTCTCGCCCTGGTCCAGCAGGTCGTCATGCAGCTTGCGGTAGCCATAAACCTTGCCGCTCTGCTTCCAGGCCTCTTCGATCAGCTCGGTCTGGCGAATGTCTTCCCGCGCCCTTTTGCTCAAAGGGCTTTTGAGCCACGCATAATAGCCGCTGGGATGGATGGAAAGGCACCGGCACATGGTGCGCACACAGAACTGCTGGCGATGCTCGGCGACAAACGCGTACCTCACTTTGCATCCTTGGCGAAGTACGCGGCCGCTTTTTTTAGGATGTCGCGCTCCTCAGTGACCCGCGCCAGTTCTCGCTTAAGCTGCCGGATCTCATCGGCCTGATCCCCACCCTTGGAAACATCCGATGCATACTTCTTGCGCCACTCGTAGAGCGAATGAGCACTCACCCCCAGACGCTGCGACACCTCCGAAACGGGATACCCCCGCTCGGTGATCTGACGCACCGCGTCCCGCTTGAACTCGTCGCTGAAATTGCCTTTGCCCATGTAGGCCTCCTTGCCTCAAAATTAGGGAAGAAGGCGTCTACAAATCTAGGGGCTATTCAAACAAAGCACTGGAACTTTGATCCAGAGGAACTGTCTCGACGTAACTTGTGTTAGTTAGCTCTCGAGACCTCTGATCCATGACACTCCCCACCATCGCTGTTATTGGCTCAGGTATCGCAGGTCTTTCAGCAGCTTGGTTGCTATCGCGAAACCATCAGGTTACCGTTCTGGAGAGGCAGAACCGGTTGGGCGGGCACTCCAACACGGTGGCTGTCGAGCTGCCCGGAGGAAAAGTCGCCGTCGACACGGGCTTCATTGTCTATAACGAACAGAACTATCCAAATCTGACGGCCCTGTTTTCGCACCTTGAGGTTTCGACGACCCCCTCGAGCATGAGCTTTTCGGTGTCGATCGAGGAGGGGCGCCGCGAGTATTCCGGCAATCACCTCAACGGCCTGTTCGGGCAGCGCCGGAACATCATCCGCCCGGAGCACTGGCAGCTCGTTGGTGACATTTTGCGCTTCTTCCGGCAAGCACAGCGTCAGGTCGCCAGCTGTTCACCCGATATCTCGATCGGCGAGTTCCTCGACCGTTTCGGCTATTCGCGGGTGTTTATCGAGGATCACATCCTGCCGGTCTCTGCCGCCATCTGGTCTACGCCCTCGCGCGGCATGCTCGATTTTCCCGCCAGAACATTTATCGAGTTCTTCGCCAACCACTCGCTTCTGCAGGTGACCAATCGTCCGGTGTGGCGGACGGTTGTTGGAGGCTCAAGGGAGTATGTCAGCCGCATACTGGCTAAGGCGGCTTTCGAAACGCGCAGGTCCGTCCATATTGCTTCAGTGGTAAGGCACGTAGAGGGCGTGGAGGTGTTTTTTGCCGATGGGACGCGCCAGCGCTTCGATCAGGTGGTTTTTGCATGCCATGCGGACGAGGCTTTGGCCTTGCTCGGCGATGCTAGCGCAGTGGAGCGGAATGTCCTCTCCTCCTTTCGAAATGTCAGCAACCGTGCCGTTCTTCACACTGACGCCAGTTTCATGCCGAGGCGACGTCATCTCTGGTCTTCCTGGAACTATCTACGAGGCGAGGAGGGGGATACAGCGTTGAGCCTCTCCTATTGGATGAACAAGCTACAGCCGCTCAGGACCAAGACGGACCTGTTTGTGACGCTCAATCCGCATCGCTCCTTTGCTCAGGGAACAGTGCACTACGAGGCGCAATACGAGCATCCGCTATTCGACGCCCGCGCCATCGCAGCTCAGCGCGATCTTTGGCAGGTGCAAGGCGTTCAGCGCACCTGGTTTGCCGGCGCCTGGATGGGATATGGCTTCCACGAAGATGGCCTGCAGGCAGGGCTGGAAGTGGCAGAGCGGATCGGCGCGCCACGGCGCCCGTGGCAGGTTGCTCATGAACGCCAGCGCATAGAACACAACTGGGCGGACCAGCCGGAGCAGCTATGGGCAGCGGAATAGAAGCTGGCGCGCTCTATGTTGGCGAGGTGGTGCACAAGCGGGCGCGTCCCAAGCGCCATGTGCTCCGCTATCGGGTCTTCTCCATACTGGTCGACATCGAACAGCTTGAGAGCCTCGACCGAGACCTTCGGCTGTTTTCTTTGAACAGCTTGAACTTTGTGTCCTTGCACGTTCGTGATTTTGGGCCGCGGGACGGGAGCAGTTTGGCTGATTTTGTGCGACGCAAGGCGCTGGCTGCCGGGATTGGGGATATCTCCCGGATCAGGATGCTGGCCTATCCACGCATCCTTGGCTTCGCCTTCAACCCCATCACGGTCTACTTTTGCGACAATGCGGACGGTGAGACCTGCTTCATGCTTTATGAGGTCAGCAATACGTTCGGTGAACATCACTTCTACCAGGCGGCGGTTGCAGACGAGGGTTCGGTCATCAGCCACATGGCTCCCAAGAGGCTCTACGTCTCCCCTTTCAACACCATGGAGGGCGAGTATCGTTTTTCCATACGCAAGCCGGAGGAGACGGTGTTTGTCGGCGTCACTCTGGGCTCGGTTGAAGGCGGCGGCCTAACCGCCTATTTCAGCGGCGAAAAGCGTCCTTTGCGGGATGCCAGCTTGATCAAAGTGCTGCTTGCATATCCGTTTATGACGGCTAAAGTACTGGCCGGCATATATTGGGAGGCCCTGCTCTTGTGGCTCAAGGGTGTGCCCACGACACTGAAGTTGCGGCGCCCGCCAAAGACCCGCCGCCAAGCCTAGTGACGATCTGGACCTAAGCGGCTCAATGACCAAAACAGCAGTAGAGAATACCCAGACTGGAGTTACGCCGTGGACTCGCTTCGCGGCGTGGGCAGTTGAACTTATCGGCGTCAAACTTGTGGGCAATCCCAAGCATGGCGCGGTCACCGTCGTTTTGCCCAATGGCCGTAGCCGTACGCTGGGCAATCCTGCCACGGGGAGCCACTCCGTCCTCAAGCTAAAGAATCTCAACGTTCTTCGCGAAGCAATGCAGCGCGGAACGGTGGGGTTCGCCGCTGCCTACCTCAACGGCGATGTCGAGGTGGATGACCTAACGGCTCTGTTCCGGTTCTTCCTGCAGAACCGGGAGATGCTCGATCGGGCAAATTACGGCTTCTTCCGCCGTGCTGCCAGCGATCTCCACTATCATCTATCGCGGCGAAATACCCTCGAAGGCTCCAAGCGGAACATCGCCGAGCACTACGATCTCGGCAACGAATTCTATGGTCAGTGGCTCGATCCATCGATGACCTACTCCTCCGCCGTTTTTACCTCAGGCGACCAGAGTCTCGAGGAAGCGCAGCGCGCCAAGTATCACCGTGTCGCTGACATGGCCGGGATTACCGAGGGCTCCTCGGTTCTTGAAATTGGCTGCGGTTGGGGTGGGTTCGCCGAGACGGTGGCCAGAGACTACAAGGCGCATCTGCGCGGCATCACGCTTTCAGCCGAGCAGCTAAAATACGGTCAGGAGCGCCTTCGGCGGCAGAGTCTTGATGATCTGGCGAAGCTTGTCTTCGAAGACTACCGGCACACTGAGGGGCAGTACGATCATATAGGCTCCATCGAAATGATCGAAGCGGTGGGTGAGGAGAACTGGCCGAGCTACTTCAAGACCGTTCATGATCGGCTGAAGCCAGGTGGCACAGCGGCCATCCAGGCGATTACCATCAACGAGGCCGATTTCGATGGCTATCGCAGCGGCCCCGATTTCATCCAGCGATACATCTTCCCCGGCGGCATGCTGCTAACCAAGTCGGCGATGCGCGAATACGGCGAGCGGCACGGGCTGATCTTGGAGAA
This sequence comes from Devosia sp. RR2S18, assembly GCF_030177755.1. NCBI lineage: Bacteria > Pseudomonadati > Pseudomonadota > Alphaproteobacteria > Hyphomicrobiales > Devosiaceae > Devosia > Devosia rhizosphaerae. The sequence goes on along the minus strand of NZ_CP126539.1, from coordinate 2,510,091 downwards.
TGTGGAGACCTTCCGCCTCAGCTATGCCAAGACCCTCCGGCTCTGGCGCGAACGCTTCCTTGAACGTTGGCCGATGATTGCCCCGCTAGGCTATGATGAGCGCTTCAGGCGCAAATGGGTCTACTACCTGAGCTACTGCGAGGCGGGTTTTACCGAAGGGCTGATCGATGTTGGCATCTACCAATACCGCCGTCCCAGCTAATGGCTAAGGGTTGTCTCTGGGCAGCATCCTGCCGGTAAGCCGGAAGAATGCGCCATATGGTAGCCAACGGATTGTCTTCATCAGCCAGACCATACGTCGGGGGAAGGCAATTTCAAACCGATCTGATTGCGTCAGCCCATCGACAATCCGACGTGCCGCATCGTCCGTCTCCAGCAGGAACGGCATGGGGAAGTCGTTCTTCTCGGTGAGTTCGGATTTCACGAACCCTGGCGCGATCATGCGTACCACAATGTTCTTGGGGGCGAGCTCGGCTCGCATGGTCTCGAGCAAGTTGATCATGCCGGCCTTGGTGGAGGAGTAGGCCGCAGATCGTGGCAGGCCGAAATAGCCGGCCACCGAAGCGATGGCAGCAAGGTGTCCACCGCCTTGACGCTCCATCTGCGTCACGAGCGGCGCCAGCATCCGCACGAAGCCGAGATAGTTGGTGTCGACGACGCGGTGGAACTGCTCGAAATCGTAGTTGCCGACCTTCATTGGCTGCCACGCGGCAGCGCCGAATATGAAGAGATCGATGCGGCCGAGTTCGGCCACAACCTGGTTCATATTCTCTGCGATGGCCACCGAGTCGGTGACGTCGAGCGGATAGGGTCGGATTGACGATTGCCCATTAGCAACCGAATTAAGTTTGTCCTCCCGACGCCCGGAAATGGCAACTGTCCAGCCGCGTTGGGCAAGAAGAATGGCGACTGCCGCTCCGATCCCCGAGCCACCTCCGATGACCCAAGCGACGCCGGGCCGCAGCGTCATATGCCAAAGAGCGGCTGCAGGGTCCGCATCAGGCGACCTCGGAAGGTTAGCTTGGCGTCGACCGCCACAAGGCAAATGCAGTCATCGCCTGGTTCGGCAATCGGCTGATGCTCCACATCCTCGTCATGGTCCGCTATGTCACCCGGGCCAAAGACGCCAAATCGGTCGCGATAGGCGCCTTTGAGGATCAGCGTTAATTCCTGTCCACCGTGACCATGCTCGGGCACTGGGCGACCGGCGGCGACCCGCAGTAGCATCAGACGGGACTTCCCATTCTTGCCCCAGTCGAGGTCGGCCGTTGCCACGCCCGGCCCGGTCCACTTCCATTTTACCTCGGCAAGGCCGTTCGGGAGGTAACGCTGCAGCGGAAGCGGAATGTCCCTGGCAGTTGCGCCTGCCGATGCAGAGGCCGGCTCCCGATCATCTATGGAATCGAGCAGCCTATCCAACGCAGTGTCCGCCAGCGGCACCTCGGGCTCGGAAGACAACAGGGCGCCGCCGATCACATTGATGCGGCGCACCGTGTCGCGGCCGCCCTCCGACATGGCGAGGTGCGTTGCGATGACAGTCGCATAAGGATCGTCCAGCGTGCCGGCGCTGAAAGCCATCAAGGTCGTGATGTCGGGGTGGTGAGTAACTGTCAATGGAGATCCTCCAGCAAAGGCCGGAGCCGTTCATATGCAAGGCGAAGTCTTGATTTTACGGTGCCGAGCGGAATGCCGAGCTTTTCGGCAATCTGGGCATGCGGCAGGTCCTGGATGAAACTAAGGCGCACCACGCTCTGCTGCTCAGGAGAGAGCGTACCGAGTGCCGCAGAGACGCGGGCGATGATCTGGTTCTGCTCTACCAAAACGCTGCCCATGGGATCGTCGCTGGCAAGCTCCACAGTCTCGAGGTCGTCATAGGGCTTGTTGGACTGGCGCCTGAGCTGGTCGATCCGCAAGTTGCGGGCGATCGTGAAGATCCAGGTGCTGACTGCTCCTCGCTGGTTGGAATAGAGCGCGGACTTGCGCCACACCGTGAGAAAGGTCTCCTGTACCAAGTCTTCGGCCAGGGCATCGCTGGCGCCCAGCTTGAGCATCATGGATTTGACGCGCGGACCGAACATGGCGAATAGCGCGGCCAGCGCGCTGCGGTCTTTCGCACTGGCGATGCGCGAAATCAGAACGGCAGGGTCTTCGGACGCAGAATCGCCGGGCACGTGGCCCGTGGTTTTATCACTCATTCCTAAGGCATACATCGACCACTCCGCGCCTGTCAGCATGGGATACGGCGTTATCGAGTGGGTGGATCATCATGTCTGTTTGATGGGACTGGCAAATTCAGTCCAGCGTCGTCGATTGCGAACACCATCACCCGTATGTAGTCGGCTGTGTTCGCTCCGACCGACGCTTCGGAGGTCATAAGGAGGCAAGAGCTATGCGTCGCCAAGGCCACGCACACTCCTACGCTAAGGGCGAGCCGCTCCGTTTGCCACGCACCACTTCGATGGCTATCAAAAACTTCGCTCTAAGCTTTCGGCGCTATTGCGCAAGCCGTTGACCTCAACTAGGAACTGCCTCTGGGGCCACGTGGCGGAGTGGTGACGCAGCGGATTGCAAATCTGCATAGGCCTTTGAAACTGCTTCAATTTCCTGCACACACGCGGCTTCGTTGCTGATGATTTTCGGGGCATTCGGAGCCGTTTTGCACACACTTACCGAGCCAGTTTTTTGAATACCCGGACGCTGGTTTTGCGCATCTCGGCGCCACGGCTGTAACGCTTGCCCATGCCTTCTGAAAGGTCGCCGAGCATGTCGTTCACCTCACGATAACGCGAGGGCGGCGAAGGATCGGTCGAGCTCGACCTTGCCGCTGAGGCTCAAGCAGAGGGCGCTTTCACTCTCACCGGCGCTCGCCCCGGCGTAGACGGCAGCTATCGTATTGTCAGCGTCACCCACAAGGCGACACGCGCTGTGGGCTCCACCACGTCGCTCGAGCTCAAGCAACCGAGTGGTGGGGCGGGAAGCGATAACCGCGAACCCGGGACCCGCCCCAGCGGAACCACAAACGATGGCTTCGCGCTGGCCGCACAGGAAACGTTGGGCTAGGCAGCGGACTTCCGAATGGGAGTTGTGGAGCGATCATTCCTCCCGCTGGCTTTTGCGCGGCCGCCCCGGGCATCATCAGACGAGGTGTCCAGCCGCCGAGCTTGAGGAGAGGGTGATCAATCCCCGCACCAAACAAATGGTGCCTGACCTTCTTGGTTCCTGTTGCCGACGTTCCCATTAAAATCAGAGTTAATGGACAACTTCGGTGCCATCGGACGCTTTCGTGCGGCACCTGGAAGGCTCGAACTAGCAGGGGCTCTGGCGATTGGCGGGCTTAATCGGCTAGCCCCGGCGGCAGTGTCCCGACTTTAAACAGAACCTTGGGCTCATCATAAGTATCTGCTTCAACGTCAACGTCTGCTGAATAGGCCCAGACGCCTGCTCGCGTCGGCGCGATCCGTTCCGCCGCTGCAATGGCTTCTCGGGACTCTTGTGCTGCTGCGGCTGGTCCGGCTCCATCTTCCGGCCTTTCTGCCTGAAGCCCTGCACGAAATACAATGTCGCCATGGTCCATCCCTTCGGTTGGCCAGCGGCTTAGCACATCCGCGCGTCTGGCGCGGCGCAATTATCAACATCGGAGACAATCATGACCACGCTGCTTAAGCGGGGGTCGCGCGGTGCTGCCGTGCGGAGCCTGAAATTGCTGAGTGAGTACGGCGCGTCGCCGCGCTTGCTGATCGATGGCGACTTCGGGCCAGCCACGGACGCCGCCGTCCGGGCGGCCCAGGGCCGGCTAGAGCTAGTCGTCGACGGCATCGCTGGTGCTCAAACGATGACTGCGTTGCGGCGCGCCACTGAGCCGGTGTTTGCCGGGCGTGCCGAGCCTGACAAGGAGGCGATGCAGGGAGAAGTGAGCGGATGTGCCCACCTGGTGTAGAACCTCTGGGGAACGGATTTTGCACACACATCGGATAGTGTGTGCAAACCTCAGCTTGACAGCTATGCCCAAACCTCAGAGAAACCGCAGCAGAGGCCACGTGGCGGAGTGGTGACGCAGCGGATTGCAAATCCGTGTACCCCGGTTCAATTCCGGGCGTGGCCTCCAGAGATCTTCTCAATCATTTTAATGGTTTATCGGCGGGGTAGGGGCCGGAAGCCCTTCGTTCATGTTGCATTTGTGTTGCAAGCGAATACCCTGCATTTCCGGGCTTTTCTCGAAACTCCCGGCGAATCTATGCAACATGATATGCAACATAGGAGCTTGTGGACGATAAAGCTCCGCCTAGCGAGGTGCGCGCCACTCGCTGGCCGTCAGTAGTCCCACTTGACGTAGACCCCACCCCCGAGGCGAGTAACGACAGCAACAGCAGCCGTGTCGCTCTTGCTAAGCGCTCTATCGTTGTCGCCGGAAGCTCCAGCCGCAATTCGGTTCGGGAAGGCTGCCGTCGTCACGCGTATTGACGCTCCCCGCCGCGCCGAAAATTACTCGCATTTGCCCGCTTTCGAATAAGCAGCCCAGACTGTATCCCGAGGCTCCGATTCCTCTGGCGAAGTCGAGACAGTCTCGTGGACGCCATGAGTCTGGAACCGGAATGGTGTCACGCCAGTCGTTGCTTACGAACGCCGAGCACACCATCATTCCTTCATTGCGACGGTCTCCACGGTCAGAACGGTCTTGCTGAGCCCGCTCTGGAAAAGGACCGAATAGAAGCTCCCCTTCAAATCGCTGTTGCGCTTCAGTCGGCAAGCCAAGTGAGAACAACAGAGCGGCGGCGGTTGTGACAATCATAGGTGCGCGCATTTCGATTTCCTCCGCTGGCGGCATCAAGGCCATTAGCCGGAACTTCCGCATTTGCTCCCAAGTTCCGTAGCACGCTGCTAGTCCGCAACCGCCTCCTGCGCTGCCGGCGTCAACTTCCGCAGACGTGGATCATACGTGCGGCAAGTTCTAGCGCTGAGATCCTCTTGAGACGACACAGCAGTTCCAGATGTGCGAGCAATTAGAGCTCGCCACCCATTTGGGTGGGGCGAAGGTTTCGAACACCGACTAGACCGGCGACCGCACCCGAGCACTCGGGCCGAGGAGACGGCGTTGTAGTCGAGGTGACTACCCGCAGGCCTCCGACCATAACCCTGTAGATTTGATGACCGGACGACGTTTGCTTGCCTCACGAGAGGTTGGCAGAAAAGGTCCGGTTGAGGAAGTATTATGAACATCTTCAACGAAGTCTGGTACCTTAGCAATAACCCCGACGTGGCAGCCGCTGTTGAGCGCGGCGAAATCACCGCGCAGGCCCACTTCGAGCTTTATGGCAAATATGAGAACCGCTCGCCGTCTCCCCTCTTTGAGCCAGAGCTGTACCTTGATGCCAATCCGGACGTGGCGGCCGTCGTTGCTGCAGGCCTGATTACTGCGTTCGAGCACTTTATGGGCCATGGTGCGGAGGAAGGCCGAGACGCCTCGTTGTTTTTCGACGCGCAAGTCTATCTCGCGGCTAACCCTGATGTTGCTGCCGCTATTCAGGCGGGGATGTTTGCCTCGGCTTACGAGCACTTCGTTCTTCATGGTCAGCACGAGCCGCGCAACACCTCGCAGTTCTTCGACCTCAAGGGCTATCTGGATGCCAATCCTGATGTAGCCGCGGCTGTTCGGGCGGGAGGATTCTCAGCCTTTGACCATTTTATGAGTAACGGCTTCAAAGAAGGCCGCAGCCTCGGCAACGGCATCAACCTGTCGCAGTTTGCCAATGATCCTCGAGCGCAGTCCGCGATTGAGAATGGTGACGTCGAAGCACTGATGCAGCGCGTGGCAGAGGTCGCACCGTTCCTGCCAACCTACGTGCCTCCGGCGGGCTACACCATTCCCGCCAACCAGCCACTTCCAACCGATTTCGTACCCGTTGAAGGACAAGAACTGGTCGTCCCGGATGGAGTAATCCCTCCAGACGACTTGCCCCCTGGCTTTGAACAACCTCAAGAGCCGCAGGAACCCCAAGAGCCGCAGGAGCCCTCCCGGCCCACCGACAGAACCCCGCCCACGGTATTCATCGAAGTTGCCGATACCAATCTTGATGAGGCCGGAAGCATCCAGCTTGCCGTCACCTTCAGTGAGGTGGTGAGGGGCTTTGATATCTCGGACATCGAAGTAGAAGGCGGAACCGTTGCCGATCTGACCGGTAGCGGCAGTACCTACGGCGTAACCTTCCTGCCGTCAGATTCGGTAACTTCGGCCCGTGTCTCTATCAGTGCGGGGGCCTACACCGACGTAGCTGGCAATCCCGGAGCTGGAGCTGCCCTCAGCTTCATTTCAGGGACCAACGAGGCCGATGAGATTGAAGGCACAGCTGCCGCCGACCTCATCTTCGGTCATAGCGGCGATGACGCTTTGTATGGCGGCGCAAGTGATCACGGAGCTGGCGAGTTTAACCTGCTTACAGGCGGTGATGGAGCCGACCGGTTCCTCGCCAACGCAGGGGTCGGCTACGTCGAAGAAACGGCTGACGGTCCAATCTTCGAAATCTCGACCAACGGCTTCAGCATGGTTCAGGACTTCGAAACGGAGAGCGACCAACTGGACATGGGAACTGATGTAACCAACATCTTCAGAGACAGCCTTGATGGGACCGGCATTCTCGATATCCAAGATGTGTTTGCTCGTTTCCAGAGCTTCACTGAAGAGGTTGACGCACACGGCGAGGTTGCGGTCCTGGAGATCACCTCCGGCGCGATGGAGGGCACGTATGTCATGGCAATTCAGGTGCCAAGTTCTGACGGTCCTTGGGGTGTATCGGTGATCGGGCTAGCTGATACTGGCCACAATTTACAGCTCCCCGATTTTTCCCGCCTGTTCGTAGACTAAACGCCTTGAAAGCCTCGCTCCTGCAGCGAGGCTTACTCTCGCCGCTCTCCTCGATTCAAGCGCAGTTGGCGAGAGAGCCATTATCTCTTCGATCTGGCCGCCGAGCGCCTGGCCCGCTTCAGCGAGAATGGCCCAAGGGTCGGTGGCTAGGGAGAGCTCAAGCATTGTGAGCACTCCAGTTTTTCTGAGCGGCCGGCGCACCGAAGTGCAGCCGACCGCCGCTCACCACCGCCCCGGCGCGTCCCACAGCGGTGATGAAACTCTCAAACTTCATGCTAACCGCCCGCAGTTCGGCACCCGCACAGGCCGACCGATCGACTGCTCGAGCTCAACCTCGATGATCAGGCTAGGGGCAGGGAGGTCAGCAACGGCCTCGAAGGCGTTCCGAACAATGTCGACAGTCCCAAGTTCCCTAGCACGCTGCCAGTCCGCAACCGCCTCCTGCGCTGCCGGCATCGACTTCCGCACTCCGAACGAGCGCGAGAAGGTAAGGCTAACCCAGCACCAGCAACGCCAGAACGTGGTGAAGCTCGCCAGGAGGGCGACGTGGTGGACGTGGATCATACGTAATGCAAGTTGGAGTGCTGACCTCCATTCTGCTGATCTGCAATGGTGACCGGCTGGCGCCGCGGGCGCCGTCGCTCTGCACTGCCGATCTCTGCAGGTGATACCCGCTCATCGAACTCGCCCTGGAACTCCGGCCAGTAGGCTTTCAGCTTGCGAGGACCGACCCGGCCGGCGGTGGCATCCAGCACATCGTAGGCGTCCACGAGGGGGCACCGATCACCGTTTGGGGCGTCCACTGATGCTCGTTGGTGACCTCAGGCTCGAGCAGCGGTCCGGGCGCGCGGCAGATCAGTCCCACAGCATGTTCTTACACGCTAGCTCTCCGTTCGACTTGATCGAACGAAGATAAAAGCATTTGCAAGATTTCGGAACCGGAATTTGCAGCGGGAGCGACAAAAAGGCGAGCAATTTCAGTCCAGCACCAGCATTGGGGCTGAACCCCCATGAGAAAAAACTTGACCGAACAAGCGCGGTCTCTGCGCGCCCGCGGTGTTTCGGCCCTTAGTACGGTCCCTACAACCGGGGAGCGGCATGAACAATTTCTGAGCTTTGCTGAGAAGAGGTGGATCTATCCAGACTGGGTCTCGCGTTACAGCGCCAGAGCATTCATCCGTCGCTTGGATTGATCCGTTGCGCCGGCCAGGCTCACGGACTGGGCCTCCTGGAACCTCATGGTCGCAATGCGACCCACCTCGTGAACCGTCAGGACATCATCCATCAAATCGGTGCGCCTGAGCCGGCCTGCGCGTTTAAGCACCGTCAGCTCTGAGCGGCTGAAGTAGCCGACCCGCGGTTTCTCGCCCTCGATCAAGACGGCTCCGTACAATTCGCCGTCCTTTGTGCCGTCCGACACGAAGAACTGAGAGCGAGGTGCATCAAACCGACAGATGCAGGGTAGATCGATGTTCGGCTTCGATTGGCGGGCGCAACCGAGGGCTGCGAGCATTGCCTCCTGGTGGCCGGTGAATAGCGCGTCCGTAGGTCCTAGGGCGTTGCCGATTTTGCTGTCCATCGTTTTGCTCTTGGTGTGGCTGTACAATCTTCTGACACTTGATCAAAAAGATATGGAAATACCCGAACAAAATTGTTCGCAATTTTATGGATCGCGTCAGCACAAGAGAGCCGCAACATGCTAATTGCCGGAGCCGAGAGTAACTTGTTTATCTCCGTGGTTCATCCATCTCATTATCCTAGACCGGCCCGGCTGAAGGCGGATAGTGCCTTCGAGCCTGTGGGCCGGTTTAGGTTGATGTCACTGCAGAGTTGGCGGATTAGCGTACCATGCTGAGACTTTCCTGCAGCATCTCATCCGCTGTGCTGACAATCCGAGTGCTCGCCGCATAGGCCTGCTGGGTGACGATCAGCTTGGTGAATTCATCCGAAATGTCGGTGTTGGACGCTTCCAAGGCGGCGCCAATAATGCCGCTGCCCGAGATGTCCAGGATCGCCTCACCAGACTCAGATGTGCCAGAAAATATCCCGCCATCTAGGCGCTTAAGCTTGTTCACGGCATTGAACTGGGCAGTGACAACCTGTGCCACGTCGATCCTCTCGCCATTGGAATAGCTGGCGACCACGCGGCCGCTGTCGTCGATGGCAACAGCGACGAATTCACCGGCGCCATAACCGTTCTGGCTCAAGGTGGAGACGCTTACCGCCCCGTTTACGTCCGCGAATTGCGAGAGGCCTTGGGCGCCATGGCTTAGGCTTACGTTCGCGATGGCCACGCCATTGATGTTGACGGTGTTCAAGTTTGTCGTGTCGGTGGTGGGATTCTCCATCACACCATTGCTGCCGAACGAGAAATCCTGATCGACCCACTTCCAGGCGGCTTGGTCGTCAGCGGCCTCGCTCTTCGTTAGATAATAGAGGTTCCAGGTGTCACCATCGGCCTTAGCCCAACGGAACTGCAGGTCAGCGGGGGCGCCGTTTTCCGCGTAGATTGTGGTCGCCCCACCATAGATCGAGCTATTGATGAATTCATCCTCGTGTTCACCCATAATGTCGCGGCCCTGAAGATCTACGCGCAGTAGTTCGCTACCTGGCTCGGTCGGCTTGTAGTTGGCCGTCTTGGGCAGTTGCGGCAGGTTGGCGCCATAATTGATCGTCGTAGTAGGCCGTGCCTCCAGGAAGGCGTTGGAGATCTCGATGATCTTGGGCACAGAACCAGAAACGTTGCCGGTGCCCGGATCCACATCGAGGCCCTTGAGGTAATAGCCCGCACCATTGACCAGGCGACCTGCCTTGTCGATCTCGAAATCACCGCGCCGGGTGTAGAAATTGGTGCCGGCAAAGACCGGTTGGCCGTCCGACTGGCCCACCGTAGGCTCGACAACGAAAAACCCATTGCCGTTGAGGGCAACGAAGGTCTCGTTGGTCACGGTCTTGATGTCACCTTGGACGTCGTTGGTGCTGCGCGACTGCGCCAGCACCGCGCCTGGAACCTGACGGCTAACCGGGGCATCGGGGATAAGGTCGAGAAAGTCGGTTTCAATTCTCTTGTATCCCGTGGTCTGGGAGTTCGCGATGTTGCCGGAGATGTTCTCCAGTGAGTGCGCCTGTGCGCGAAGTCCCGTCACCGCACTGGAGAGAGCGCCGTAGATACCCATGAGTTTCCCCTATTCTTTCACACTGCGCGTGGAGTGCGCTTGGCTAGCATGATGCAATCGCTGTGCCAGCGTTCGAGGGACTGCGATTCCTGGAGTTTGCGGACGATCGTTCCGCTTCAGCTAGCTTTATCGCGGCAGAAAAGATCAGCCGGGCCGGCAATTTTTTCCGGTCCTTGGTTCAGACGCGCACGCATTACGTTTACGAGATCGGGCAGGGGAGGAGTTGAGCTAGAGTGCCCCTTGACGGACGTCACTAAGCGCGCGGTCTCACACGTTCGCACCTGGGAGACCGAAAACCTCGCCTGAGCTTACGGTACGTTAAGCCAGACGTCTCATCATGGTTGTCTCGCCGCGTCGGCGCTCTCTTGCTGAAACACGTCCCGGTAGATATGGCCCCCACCACTCGTCCGATCATCGTCAAAAAGGTCAAGAAGGCCGGGCACGCCCATCATGGTGGAGCCTGGAAGATCGCCTATGCGGACTTCGTCACGGCGATGATGGCGTTTTTTCTTCTGCTCTGGCTGATCAGCATGACCACGCCCGATCAGAAAGAGGGGCTCTCGGACTACTTCGCTCCACCCAACATTAGTACTTCGTGGAATGGTTCTGCCGGTACCCTGGCAGGCACTGTTGTCGCGCCGAACGGCGCAAAGATGGCTGGTTCTGTCATCGACCTTGAGCAAGACCGGGCCATCTCTGGCACCCCGTCCAACGAGGACGCCGCATCGACAGGGGGAGGTGGCGGCGCAACCGACTTGGGCGATGCAGACAAGGCCGACGGACAATCCGCCACCGAGCTGAAGTCCATGAAAGATCAATCCTTCCACAGCGCTGCCGCGACGATCCGACAAGCCTGGCAAGCCATGCCGGAACTGGCTGAAGCCTCCGAGCACCTGATCCTGGAGCAGACCGAGGAGGGCTTCGTCATCCAGATTGTTGACCAGCAAGGCAGGCCGATGTTCCCGGAGGGGTCCAAAAACCCCCATGAGTTTATGCGGGCGGCCCTGGCTTCAATTGCGCCGGCTCTTGAGCAGCTGCAAGCGCCGCTCAAGATCTCCGGGCACACAGCAGCTGGGGGCAGCTATGCCAACGAACGCTACGGGCCTTGGGAGCTTACCATGGACCGCGCGAACGTGGTGCGCTCCATGCTGGGCGAGTTTGGGCTGAGCGAAAAATGGGTGCAGTCCGTACATGGCCGTGCAACAGCTGAGCCCTTCTTTCCCACGGACCCCTATATGGCTGCCAATGAGCGTATCGAGATCAGTATTCTCCAGCCGCCTCTTGCCTCTTCGCGGGACTAGTTCGGGGATGTCCCTTCAGGTGGAAGGGTCGCACTAGGGAATCAATCTTTGGTCAGCCTGAAGAATTGCTGGATCCGATATGCTATCAATGCGAGCAGTGCGCATCGTGCCGCGCGTTGCCCCGTTGTGGCATCCTCAGTTCATCGCGAGAATTAAGATCACGAGCTCCATTCATATTCGATCGGCAGCCTTCGACGTCGTGCTGGCTTTGTGGACCGGTTTGTTCGCCGTCGGAATTCCGTGGTTCTACCTGACGGGTGCGCCGGAACGGGCAATTCGGTCGGTTACGCGGCTGTGGGCCGGTGGGATCCTGGCGATCTTGCGGGTAATGGTCGGCCTCAAGCACACCGAAAGCGGCGTACGAAATGATACGCCCTGCCTCATCGTCTCCAATCACCAGTCCACTTGGGAAACTTTGGCGTTCCTTGTCATGGCTCCTGATGTTGCGATCGTCGCCAAGAAGGAACTGCTGAATATCCCTGTTCTCGGTTGGTACCTGCGACGCTCTCCCATGATCATCATCGATCGGGCCTCCGGAGCCAAATCGTTCTCCCTGATGCTGGAGCAAAGTCGTGCGGCTCTCTCGGAAGGACGTTCCATTCTTATCTTTCCTGAAGGTAGCCGGAAAGGTCCCGAGGAGCCGGTGAAGTTCAAACGAGGCGCGGGGCTATTGTATAAGCATCTGGGTGTTCCGGCGCTTCCAGTTGCGCTCAACTCCGGCTGCTTCTGGAGCACGGCGGGGTCGGGACCCAAGTCCCCCGGGACGATAACAGTTTCCTACCTCCCCATTATCCCCCCGGGTTTGGCCGAGGCCGAGTTCACGAGCATGACCGAGGGCATGCTTGAAGCCGAGCGGAGTAGGATCTCCCTAGCTGCCTGAGGTCCGTTCTATTCGCCTTCGGACAGTTTCATATCTCGGGAAAGGCCGGAACACCGGCCTTTCCCCACCTCCGGTGGAACAAACGCCGTGAAGTCGGATTGTTCTAGCGCCTTGCCGCGGAGAAATGTTGTTGGTGTCTGAACTGTCTCGGCCAGTTGATGTGTATGTGTTCCGAGGTCCGGGGCGCCACCTGGGATTTACCGCCACGAGCGACGGCAGGGGTTTGCCGCCTCACGCAGGACCGTGGTCGATATTCACGAGACTTTCAATGTCTCCTCAGGATGATCCCAGACCCCTCGTGCATTCCGCCAGGGAGTGCCTGCAGGAAATAGAGATGCACGGGTGCTTCATCCTGGACGGGCATAAAGTGGTTACCGATACCTTTCTAGGGTAGCGTCACCGCTGCCCCGGGGCTTCCTCCACAAAGCCCCACGCTTTCTCCTTCGCTCTTTAAAGCATTTCCGGCAACTGCTGCTGGGTTCCCAATCAGTCACGACCTGCCATTGCATACGAATGCAAAAAGCGTTTGCATTCGTATGCAAGCGCCCGTAACAATTGTGACGTGCGGAAGATAATGGCTGCGTCTGAGGAACTCACCGCAGCTGCGGGACAGTGTTGGAACAGGGACGGCGACCGGCCTTGTGCTCGTGCGCCAAGGGAGAACGAGATGAATTTAATGCTGAAGACGACGGTGTCGCTTGGCGTGCTTGGCCTGACTGCCGGCGCCGCTTTTGCGGATTGCGGAATAGAGGGGGCAGGCTCCGTCCGCATTCTCTCCAACGACTTCGAGGCACTGCGCCTCATCAATTCGACAGCCGAAGAGTGCGCCTCGGACGGCGTGACCGTGACGGCCAACGCTACAGCTGAGCACAAGAACTTGCAGGTTCCGGCGCTGTCCATCAATCCGGCCGAATACACGGTTGCGGTAGTGGCGAATAACTCCATCGTGCCGCTGCTCAACGACGATCTGATCCGGCCCCTTGATGATCTGGTGGAGCAGTATGGTCAGGACCTGATGCCCAATCAGCTGATCAAGATCGATGGCAAGACAATGGCCATTGCATTTATGGGCAACGCGCAGCACCTGTTCTATCGCAAAGATGTTCTGGAAGAAGCCGGCGTTGAGCCGCCGACATCCTATGAAGACGTTCTGGCAGCGGCGCAGGCCATCAAGGACGCAGGGCTGATGGATTACCCGTTGGCCGCCTCGGTCAAGCCGGGCTGGGATCTCGCAGCGGAATTCGTCAACACGTATCTTGGGACTGGCGCGGAATTTTTCGAGGCGGGCTCGGCAGAGCTGGCGATCGACAATGAAGACGGGCTGCGCACGCTCGAGATCATGCGCGCCATGACCGAGTTCATGGACCCCGATTACCTGACGTTTGATGCCAACGCGATCAAGGCTGAATACGAAGCCGGGAATGTTGCGATCATGAACGAGTGGGGCTCGCTTGCCGGCGCCACCATCGATGACGAGGGTGCGGCTGAAGGCGTTGCTGAGAACACCGTGCTAGCAGCGGCCCCGACCGTCGGCGACGGAACCGTTCCGGCGGCTGCCCTTTGGTGGGACGGCTTCACCATTGCCAAGAACGTGTCCGACGAGGATGCAGCGGCCTCCTTCCAGGCTATGGTCCATGGCATCAGCCCGGAGATGGTAGCGGAGAACTCTGGCGTAGCCACTTGGCTGGTTGAAGGCTATGAGCCGGGCCCTGCGGCCGTCGGTGTTATTGCCACGGCCAATGGCGGCGCGCGTGCCTACCCGATGCAGCCCTACATGGGCCTGCTTCACACGGCGCTGTCCACCGAATTGGCCGAGTTCATGGCTGGCAACGAGTCAGCCGAGCAGGCTCTTGCCGACGTGAAGGCCGCTTACGACACAGCGGCGCGTGAGGGCGGTTACCTCTAAAGGCGCCAATGAGATCCTCCCGCGTTGGCGGGAGGACGTTGGTGGAGGCCATTCCCTCCGGCTTGCCGGACCTCCACCCGCACTCTCCAGGGGTGCACCGCATATGGATTCTCAAAAACCAGCAGCAGGGGGAGGCATCGCATGCCGCATAAGACGTTCTTTGCCTTCATCTTACCGTCGCTGATCGCCATGGTGCTGTTTATAGCCCTGCCGGTCGTTTCGGTTGTTGTGCAGAGCCTGCATGTCGAGCATGGGCGGGTGCTGGTCGAAGTCGAGAATTGCCAGCCTTTCGGCGGCTGCACGACCGAATTGCGCGTCGACACTGCCGCTACGGAGGCGCTCAAGGAAGCCCAGCCACTTGGACAGTTCAATGGCTTTGGGACTTATCTCAATCGCGGTCATCTCGCTGTGGATGAAATCGGCGCAATCCTGGCCAGCAACAGCGGCCTGGGCGACGTGGTAAACCGGATCTACAATCTGCCATTCTACAAGGCGCTTGCCTTCACCCTGGTCTATTGCTTCGTCGTGACCCCGCTCGCCATGGCGCTCGGATTTGCGATCGCCTTGGCTGTAAATGCGCTCCCCAAGCCCACCAAAGGGCCGGTGATATTCTTTTCGCTCCTGCCCATGATCATCACGCCGCTCATCGGCTCGCTGATCCTCTATTGGATGATCCAGCCTCGCGGCATCGTGGGTGCGACGATCCAGGAAATCTTCAACGATCCGACGCTGTCGCTTCGCGCCTCTCCGCTGCTGACTTGGCTATCTCTGCTGGCCTATGGCGTCTGGACCAACGGACCCTTCAGCTTCGTCGTTTTCTATGCCGGTCTGCAGACCGTGCCAGCCGATACTCTCGAGTCGGCAATGATCGATGGCGCCTCGCGCTGGGAGCGCATCCGCTATGTCATCATTCCGCATCTGGCGCCGCTCGCAACATTTGTCGCGCTGGTGCAACTCATGGATAATTTCCGGGTCTTCGAGCCCATTGTCGGCTTTTCTGCGGAGGCCAACGCCACTTCGCTGTCCTGGATGATCTTCAACGATCTGTCGGGAGACGCGCAGCTCTTTGGCTCGGCTGGCGCAACGTCGGTTCTGACGATCCTCGGGGTGGTCATCCTGCTGATGCCAGTGCTGGTCCGCACCTGGCGCGAATTCAACCGGAAGGTGGTGTGACCATGTCTGAAACGGCAACTCACAAACGCCCGCTTCCCCTAAACATCTTCATTTATGGCTTTATCGTTATCTGGGTAATCCTGGCAGCCTTTCCGTTCTTCTGGACGGTTTGGGGC
The DNA here is from genome assembly GCF_030177755.1 of Devosia sp. RR2S18. Lineage (NCBI taxonomy): Bacteria > Pseudomonadati > Pseudomonadota > Alphaproteobacteria > Hyphomicrobiales > Devosiaceae > Devosia > Devosia rhizosphaerae. Next base: position 2,494,680 of record NZ_CP126539.1, on the reverse strand, counting down.
TCGTTCAAGGTGGAGCCGGACTTCTTCAGCCGCGAGAGCTGGTGGAATGCGATCTTCGGCACTTACACGGTTCGCCAGACGGGCTCGCCCTTCACGGGTGACGGTTACCACGGCGCCTGGGTTACACGGGAGTTCTGGAAGGCTGCCCTGAACACAGGGATCGTCACGATTTGCGTCACGGTGATCTCGCTGACGCTGGGAACGCTTGGTGGCTATGCGCTCGCCCGGTCGGGGCAGCGCTACGCCTTCTGGATCCTGATCGCAGCCCTCGTTTTCCGCGCCATGCCGCACATCACCTTGGTCTCGGGCTATCTGCTGCCCTTTTTTCAGCTCAACATCTGGGGCGTTTTGCCGACATCGATTATTGTGCTGGTGGCGATCAATCAGCCCTTCACGCTGTGGATGCTGCACTCCTTCTTCCTAAGTATTCCCAAGGACTTGGATGAAAGTGCCATGGTGGATGGTTGCACCAGGTTCCAGGCGTTCCGCATGGTCATCATACCCGTGATGTGGCCCGGCGTGGTGACCACTGGGCTGTTCAGCTTCTTACTCGCCTACAATGACTTCGCCGTCACCTCCATGCTCCTGTCTGCCGACAATCAGACCATGGTGCCCAAGATCTCGAGCTTCCTCGGCTCGGTGCAGGAGCAGGGCAATGTGATGTTTGCTGTGGCTGCGGTGGTCTCGGCGACGGTGCCGCTCTTTGTGCTCGTCCTCTTCTTCCAACGCCAGATCGTCAGCGGTTTGACCGCCGGCGCAGTGAAAGGCTGATCCTCATGGCGCAGATCCGTCTCAAGAACATCTCCAAGCGTTGGAACAACTTCGTCGGTGTCGACAACTTCAATCTCGACATCGCCGACCAGGAGTTCCTGGTGCTGCTGGGGCCCTCCGGCTGCGGCAAGACCACCACCATGCGCATGATCGCTGGGCTTGAGGACATCACCGAAGGCGAGATCTGGATCGGCGACCGGCTGGTCAACAAGCTTGAACCCAAGGATCGGGACATCTCGATGGTGTTCCAGAGCTATGGGCTCTACCCCAATATGACCGTCTACGAGAACATCCGCTTCCCGCTCAAGGTGCGGAAGGTCCCGGCCGATCAGCACCATGATCGCGTGATGGCTGCCAGCAAGATGGTGGAACTCGATGATTTTCTCGAGCGCCGGCCGGCTGCGCTTTCCGGCGGGCAGCGGCAGCGCGTGGCCCTGGCGCGGGCCATTGTCCGCGAGCCCAACGCCTTCCTGATGGACGAGCCGCTCTCCAACCTCGATGCGAAACTACGTGTATCCACGCGCGCCCAGATCAAGAATTTGCATCACACCCTCAAGCGCACCACGATTTACGTGACGCACGATCAGATCGAGGCCATGACTTTGGCTGACCGGGTTGTGGTGATGAAGAAGGGCGTGATTCAACAGGTCGGCACGCCCATGGAAATCTATGATCGTCCGGCTAACACCTTTGTTGCTGGCTTTATTGGCTCTCCCGCCATGAACCTCGTTGACGGCATCATAAGCGATGGCGTGTTCACCGGGGATAACATTCGTATCGGGGGCCTCAATGGGCGCAGCAACGGCCCAGTGACTTTAGGTTTCCGCGCCGAGGATGCGACGCTTGCTGCCGAAGGGGGGCAGATCGAGGCGCCGATTTACTCCGTCGAGCTCCTGGGTGAAGCAACGATGATTTCGCTCCGCGTTGCCGGTGAACTGGTGTCGATCAAGGTCGGCAAGGACTATCGCGCCGAGATCGGCGATGTGGTTCGCATTGCAGTTGCCCCACAATCAGTGCACCTGTTCGACCGCCAGAGTGGTCAACGGATCGAGGCGTGAGGCTAGGATGAGTTCGGCAGATCTACCGGCGCTTGCCCGTGCTGAAAGGCTGGACATTCCGGCGGAATATCAGAAGCAGATATTTGAAGGGGCAGCTGGCCTCAAGGCTGCCGCTGAAGGGCTGCGCAGCGCGAGAGGTGAGCCAGCGCACGTCTTTACGCTGGGAGTTGAGGGGCCCGGACTCACGGCGGCAGCCTCGCCAATGGCGTCTGCGGACCAGGGTGCTGCCAACAAGCCGCTGCACGAACTCACTATCCTCGAAGCAGGTGCTCGCCTGCGGGCTGGAAGCTTGTCCTCGGTTGAATTGACCGAGGCGGCGCTAGCGCGGATCGAGGCGCTGGATCCGGTTTATCATGCGTTCATCTCGGTGACGAAACAGCGGGCACTTGCCGATGCCGCAGCAGCCGACGCAGCGTTTTCTCGCGGGGTCGACAGGGGCCCGATGCAGGGAATTCCTTACGGTCTCAAGGACCTGATCGATACGGCAGGCATTAAAACGACCTGCCATTCAAGGCTGATGCAGGACCATGTGCCTGACACCGATGCCGTGGTCGCCAGACGCTTGAAAGATCGTGGCGCAGTACTGCTCGGCAAGCTGTCGACCTATGAGTTTGCGGTGGTGGGGCCGAGTTTCGACCTGCCGTTCCCCTCTGCTGTAAATCCCTGGAATGTCGATCATATCACCGGCGGTTCATCGTCGGGATCCGCTGCTGCCGTAGCGGGGGGATTGCTCCGGACCGCCATTGGTACCGATACCGGTGGCTCCGTGCGCTCGCCCGCCGCTTATTGCGGGGTGGTGGGGCTAAAGCCAACTTATGGCCGGGTCTCTCGCGATGGCGTGTTTCCACTGAGCTGGAGCATGGACCATGTGGGGCCGGTAAGTGCGACGGTGGGGGAAGCTGCGGTTACCCTCGATGCCATCTCCGAACCGAATCGCGGTGCTGCTGCAGCCTCGAAGCTGGGGCAGCAAGAGCCTCGATTGCGAGTAGCTTATGCGCGGAATTGGCACCTTGATGCTAACGGACTGTTGCCCCCGACCGCAGCACTTTTGGACCAGGCGGCAAGCCAACTGTCCCTTTTGGGCTATGAAATTCAAGAGGTTGAGCTTCCTGACTACCAGGAAATCGAGGATTGCGGGGCGGTGATCCTGCAGGCCGAGGCCTATGCCATCCATGAGCATAACCTGCGTTGCAGGGCCGGGGATTACGGGCGGCTCGCCTATCAAAGCCTGGCATCGGGGTTCGCGCTTTCGGCTGCCGATCTGCTGCAAGCGCAGCGGGCACGGACCGCCATAGCAGAACAGATGAACCGGGTACTGGCGGGCTGCGATGTATTGCTGACCGCAAGTGTGCTGGCAACAGCACCCAAGTTCAGCGAGTTCGATGGCATAGCGCCGCGCTGGACGGCGATGCGGACCTTGCCGTTCAACCTGACGGGGCATCCGGCCTTGGCTTTGCCGATTGGCTTTGTGGACGGGCTGCCGGTGGGCATGCAGTTGGTTGGCAAGCACTGGGACGAGGCCACGATCTGTCAGGTCGGGCATCACTATGAGCAGACCACCGGCTTGGCCGACCTTCGGCCGCCACTGCCCAAGAAAGCGGCGTAGAGCACAAGCTTTCAGTTTACCAAGTTGCATACGTATGCAACACTGTTCTCAAGAAGTGGAGGAGGCGTCCATGCCGACATGGCTGAAGCGCGGTAAGGATGTCGAAGCGCGGCTAGAGGCTGACCGGCAGGTTCGCGCGACCGTAGAGACGATGCTGGCAGATATCGAGAAGCGAGGCGACGAGGCCGTCCGTGAGCTGTCGCGCAAGTTCGACAAGTGGGATCGTACCGACTTTCGTCTGAGCCAGTCAGAGATCGAGGCGTGCAAGGCCGAACTGTCCGAGCAGGACCTTGCCGATATCGAGTTCGCCCAGGCGCAGGTCCGCAACTTTGCTGAAAAGCAGAAGGCAACAATGCTCGATCTTGAGGTCGAGACCCTTCCTGGCGTGATCCTCGGCCACAAGCATGTGCCGATCAGTGCCGTCGGCTGCTATGTGCCGGGTGGCAAATATCCGCTCCTGGCGTCCGCTCACATGTCGGTGATTACCGCCAAGGTAGCTGGCTGCGAGCGGGTCATTACCTGTGCGCCGCCCTTTGGAGGCAGACCCGCACCGGCGATTGTCGCCGCACAGGCGATGGCCGGTGCCGACGAAATCTATGTGCTAGGCGGCATTCAGGCGATCGGCGCCATGGCGATCGGTACCGAGAGCATCGATCCGGTGGACATGCTGGTCGGTCCCGGCAACGCGTTTGTTGCCGAGGCGAAGCGCCAACTCTACGGTCGGGTGGGCATCGATCTGTTTGCCGGCCCAACCGAGACTTTGGTGATCGCCGACGAGACGGTGGATGGCGAGATCTGCGCCACCGATTTATTGGGCCAGGCCGAGCATGGCCCCACATCGCCGGCCATTCTGCTGACCAATTCGGAAAAGCTGGCCCGCGATACCATGGCCGAGATCGAGCGGCTACTGGAGATCCTGCCCACGGGAGAGGTCGCGCAGCAGGCTTGGCAGGACTTCGGCGAAGTGATCGTTTGCGAGGACTATGACGAGATGCTGGCGGAGGCAGACCGCATCGCCTCCGAGCATGTGCAGGTGATGACCGACCGCGACATGTGGTTTCGGGACAACATGCGCAATTACGGTGCGCTCTTTTTGGGGCCGCGGACCAATGTGGCTTATGGCGACAAGGTCATCGGCACCAATCATACCCTCCCCACAATGAAGGCGGCGCGCTATACCGGCGGTCTCTGGGTGGGGAAGTTTATGAAGACCTGTACTTGGCAGACCGTCACATCTGACGAAGCTTCGGCAATGATCGGCGAATATGGCTCTCGGCTGGCCATGCTCGAAGGCTTTGTCGGCCACGCCGAACAGGCCAATGTGCGGGTGCGTCGCTATGGCGGCAGGAATGTGCCATATGGCACGGCGGCTGGGCCACGCACCGAGGCGGTGAAATAGCGATGGTCCTGCCGCGTACCCCCAGCTTTCGCCTCGACGGTAAACGTGCCCTTGTTACCGGCGGCACGCGTGGCATCGGGCTGGGTGCATCCGTGGCATTGGCGGAAGCCGGAGCCTATGTGACGGTGGCGGCGCGCACGGCGGAGGACGTGACCCGGGTCGTCAATGAGATGGCGGAGGCGGGGCTTGCCGCCGAAGGCGTCGCGATCGACATCACCGATACCGACGCCGTGGCGGACTTCATCGCTGAGGCGGACCCTTTCCAGATACTGGTGAATTCGGCGGGCACGGCGCGGCACAGCGAATTCGTGGCGGCGACTGAGACCGACTATCGTGCGGTGATGGACCTAAACCTCGCTGCCACCATCTTTGTCTCGCAGGCCGTGGTCCGGCGTCTGCTCGCTACGGGGCAGGGTGGCTCCATCATCAACATCTCTTCGCAGATGGGGCATGTGTCAGGGCCGCGGCGCTCGATCTACGCAGCTAGCAAGCACGCTGTTGAAGGATTGACCAAAGGCATGGCCATCGAGCTTGGCGCCAGCAATATTCGCGTCAACACTGTGTGCCCGACCTTTATCGAGACCGAACTGACGGAGAAGAGCCTCAGCGATCCCGAATTCAGGGCCTGGGTCCTGTCCAAGATCAAGCTCGGTCGGCTTGGGCGGGTGGAGGATATCATGGGCCCGATCGTGTTCCTGGCGTCCGATGCCGCCGCATTGGTGACCGGCACATCGCTTCTGGTGGATGGCGGATGGACAGCGGAATAGGCGGCAAAAAGCCGGGCGTCACGTCCTCGCAGGTGGCAGAGCATGCCGGCGTGTCGCAGTCGGCCGTGTCGCGCACCTTCACGCCAGGCGCTTCCATTTCGCCCAAGACGCGAGCCAAGGTGCTCGCTTCGGCCAAGGTCCTGGGCTACCGGCCTAATGCCATTGCCCGCTCGCTGATCACCTCACGCTCGCGCATCATTGCCGTGGTGATGGCCTATCTCGAGAACCTGTTTTATCCCGATGTGCTGGAAGAGTTGGGCCGCGCTCTCGCCGCGGAGAACTACCATCTGCTGCTGTTCACCGGCTTCATGGACCGCGACAGCGATCCCGTCTTCGATCAGCTGATGCAGTATCGCGTGGACGGGATCATCTTGGCGTCGACCTCGCTCTCCTCCGAACTCTCCGAGGAATGCGCGACGGCCGGTATCCCCGTTGTACTGTTCAACCGCACCACCGAACGCGACGCGGTTTCCAGCGTGACCACCCGAAACCGCGAGGGCGGCAAGCGCATCGCCGATTTCCTCGTCGCTGGTGGCCACAAGAGCTTTGGCTATATCGCCGGTCTCGAGAACTCGTCGACCAACCGCGACCGCTTCGAGGGGTACCGGGACGCGCTAGCGGCGCATGGCTTCACCGAGATCACCATCGGCACCGGCAACTATAATCGTGCCGACGCGGAGACAGCGGCGCGGGAAATGCTATCGCGCTCGGACCGGCCTGAGGCGCTGTTCGTTGCCAACGACCACATGGCCGTGGCCGTGATGGATGTCGCCCGCTACGAGTTCGGGCTTTCGATCCCGAAAGATCTCTCCATCGTCGGCTATGACGACGTCGGCCCGGCGCGCTGGACCAGCTACGGCATCACCTCGATGAGCCAACCGCTCAAGAAGATGGTGGAAGCCACGGTCGACATCCTGATGGATCAGATCACCAGCGGGGAAATAGAGGCTGAGCACCGCATCCTGAGCGGCGACCTGGTGGTCCGCGGCTCCGCCCGCCTGACTGAGGCAGGGCTCGTGGAGAGCGACGGCCGCCGCATCTACCGACCGCGCGAGAGCTGACATGCACAAACTGCGTAAGCTGACGGCCTGTGTACGACTATCGGTGCATACGAATGCAAATCACTACGCTATTCTCATTCGCGATTTGAAAGGACACCTGCAATGACCACGAAGTGGACCCAGGACGCCATGGAACCGCGGCTCGTCCGCTATGCGGACCTCAAAGGGCTACGTAACGCCTTCATCGATGCGCGCACCCCCGGTTCGGACCGCAAGGAAAACTTCACCATCATCGGGCCGGGCGTCAGCGAAAACCCGGCGCAAGTGGTGCATATTCCCGAAGCCCACGGGTTTAACGTCGGCGCAGCGCGCCAGCCGTTCGGCTGCACCAACTCGCAGCATTCCCACCTCACGGCGGAAACCTTCGTGGTGCACACGGGCAAGTGGCGCTTCGTGTTCGGCGCCAACAAGGACGAGGGCTATATCGACGTCGATCCGGGCGACGTCGCCACCGTGCCCACGCACATGTTCCGCGGCTTCGAGAAGCGCGACGAGGGAACCGGCTTCCTCTTTGTAGTGCTGGGACATGACGATCCGGGCAAGGTCGTCTGGGCTCCAAGCGTCTTCCAGATGGCCGAAGATTATGGGCTGAAGCTGCTCAAGGGCGGCAAGTTGGTGGACACGACACTGGGCGAAACCGTGCCCGAGGGTGCCGAACTCGAGCAGCCCCCGAGCGCGGAGAAGCTGCGGGAACTGGCCACGCCGCCGCTGGAAGAACTGCAGAAGTACGCCATAAAAGCGGCTGACATCAAAGGCGATCCAAACTCCCCCTTGGCTGGCGAGGGCGTGGAAGAAGCGCCCGTCATCGGTGATGTGGATGGGCAGGACGGCATCAAGGCTGGCCCCATCAGCGGACATTGGCAGCACGATTTCACCCTGCGGCGCCTGAAGCTGGAAACCGGCGCCAGCATAGCTCAGCACAGCCGCGCTGAGCAGGAGGTGATCTTCGTGCAGTCTGGGACGCTCGAGTTCAGCTGGGACGGGGGCAAGCTGATCATGGGTGCCGGCGACACGCTGACTGTTCCGATCGGGCTGATGCACGGCTTCCGCAACCCTGCTTCGGCCGATGCAATCGCCTTTGTGATCCGCGGGGCAGCGTCTCCCGCAGCGCCCCAGTTTGCCGCCGCCCAAGCAGCTGAATAACCCTATATTGGCCCGGCTTCGGTCGGGCCGCTTCTTGAAGAGAGGACCTATGCCCGACATTTCCGCCGAAGTGCTGGACGCCCTGCGCAGATCCGACACGCCGACCGTCTGCAACGCACTGGAGCATGTGATGGGCGGGCGCACGGCAGAGGGCTTTACCAAGCAGCCCATTGTCTGCGCGGACCCGGACCTGCCGCCGGTCGTGGGCTTTGCCCGCACCGCCAAGATCCGTGCTTCTTCGCCTGCGCAAAAGCCGGCGGCGGAAGTACGGGCGCTGCGCCTCCAATACTACGAATATGTCTCGGCGGGCGAGGGACCGAACGTGGTGGTCATCGAGGACACCGATTGGCCCAATGTGATTGGTGGCTTCTGGGGCGAGATGCAGGTTGCCCAGCACAAGGGGCTGGGTCTTGCCGGTACAGTAACCAATGGCGTGCTGCGCGATCTAGCCATGCTGGATGAAGGCTATCAGGTGATCGCCAGCCGAGTGGGGCCGAGCCACGCCTTTGTGCATGTAACCGAGCTCGATTGTCCGGTGAACGTGCTGGGCATGGCGGTGAAACCCGACGACTTGATCCACGCCGATCGGCACGGTGCGGTAGTCATCCCCGCCGAGCACATCGAGCGTATGGCTTGGGCTATCGACGTGGTGCTGCGCAAGGAAGTGCCGATTTTGACCGCGGCGCGGGCGCCGGGGTTCACTATCGAGAAGCTGCGGGCGGCCTGGGCCGAGGCGGACAAGATCGGCTGAGCGCGGGGCGAAATCCACCGTACCCCCACCTAGCCTCCCCTGAGAGGGGGAGGGATGGCTTGCGTGTGTTTAGGGCTGATGCTGCCCCGGCTAGCAACCTGTTCCTCCCCCTCTCAGGGGAGGCTAGGTGGGGGTGCTTTCCCCTATCCGTTCTTCTTCTGCATGCGATCCAGACGGAGCTGGGCGGCGCGGCGGTGGCCTTCGAGTCCCTCGCTGGCGGACTGGCGAGCAGCGGGTGGCGCGACCTGCTCGACGCCGCGTTCGTCCAGCCATTGATGCGTGGCGATCTTGACGTAAGCACCGACCCAGAGCCCGCCGGTATAGCGGCCTGCGCCCATGGTGGGGAGGGTGTGGTTGGTGCCCGAGTTCTTGTCGGAATAAACGACGCTGGCGAGCTCGCCGATGAAGAGGGAGCCGTAGTTGCGGAGCTTCTTGGCAAACGCCTTTGCGTCGGCCGTATGCACCTGCAGATGCTCTGCGGCGATCAAATCGGAATAGGCGATCATCGCCTCTTCGGAGTCACAGACCGTGATCTCGCCATAGTCGCGCCAGGCGGCGCCAGCGGTGCTGGCGGTGGAGAGGGTTGCCAGCTGCGCCTCGACCTCGCGCAGGGTGGCTTCCGCCAAGTCTCGGTCGGTGGTGATAAGGCCCACACGGGTGCGGATGTCGTGTTCGGCCTGGGCCAGCAGATCGGTGGCGATCATCTCGGCATCGCCGGTCGCGTCGGCGACCACGAAGATCTCGGAGGGTCCAGCGAGTTGGTCGATTCCGACGGGGCCGAAGACTTGGCGCTTGGCCTCATTGACGAAAGCATTGCCAGGGCCGACGATCTTGTTGACGGCGGGAACCGTCTCGGTGCCGTAGGCGAGGGCGGCGATGGCCTGCGCACCACCAATGCGGAAGATGCGGTCGGCTCCCGAGAGATGACAGCCGGCGATCATCGCCTTGTGCGCGTTGGGCGGCAGGCAGGCGATGACCTCGTCGACACCCGCCACCTTGGCAGGGACAATGGTCATTATCGGAGCCGACAGAAGGGGATAGCGGCCACCAGGGACGTAGCAGCCGACCCGCTCGATCGGGATGACGCGGTGGCCCATATGCACGCCGGGCAGGGGTTCAACCTCCAGCGGCAGGATGGTCGCAAGCTGCGCTTGGGCAAACTTACGCACGTTCTCGATGGCAAACTCGGTGTCCTTGCGGGTTTGCGGGTCCAGTTCAGCGAGAGCTTGCTCGCGCTCCTCAAGTGTAACTTCAAAGCTTTCCAGTTCGGCCTTGTCGAACTTAGCAGAATATGCCCGTACGGCCTTGTCGCCATTCTCCCGGACATTGGCGATGATCTCGGCCACGAGGCTCTCGACGGGGGCATTGTCGCTCAGCGAGGAGCGCTCCGGCGCCTTGACATAGGTGACGCCGGGAAAGGGCGTGGCAGGGTCGGTGGTCATCTGAGAAACGCTCCAATGCAGCAGATCATGCGGCCGGCACCACGAAGAGGAACGGTTTTGCAACGCATTCTCGTGGCGCTACGCGGCTGGATTTTTGATCTTGCATACGTATTCAATATTTGCCAGTGTTTTTTACCGAGAATGGCCCGGTCGCGGTGGTGGCCGCCGCAATGGCAGAGATGAACAGACCCTTTCCCCAGTTCCAGACAGTGAAAAGTAGCGACGGCTTTGACGTGCCGCTCCTCCTGCTACCGGGGACGGTGTGCGACGCACGATTGTTCCAGCCGCTGCTCGAACTGCTCGGTCACCCCCATGCCCGGGTGATGAATATCACGGGGGAGCGGAGCACGCCGGAGCTGGCGGCCCGGATCCTTGCCGATGCGCCGGAGCGTTTTAACCTGATCGGGTTTTCGCTGGGCGGCATCGTCGCGCTCGAGATGATCGCGCAGGCGCCACATCGGATTGCTGGGCTGGCGCTGCTCGACACGACGCCGCGCCCCGATCCTGAAGCCAACGCCATCACGCGCCGGGGCGCCGTGGCGAAAGCGCGGCTCGAGGGCATGGACGGCTATATCTTCGATGCGTGGTGTCGCCTCATTTCATCGAGTAACTCCGAGAGTGCGGCCTTGCGCGAGACCATCCTGGCAATGGCGCGCGATGCGGGACCCGAGGTGTTGGACAGCCAATCGGAAGTTGCGATCCATCGCGTGGACAGCCGGCCCAGGCTGGGCGCCATCGATGTACCAACGCTGGTGCTGGCCGGCGCTGATGAGCAGGTATGTCCGCTGGAGGCGCATGAAGAGCTGGCCGCAGGTATTCCCAACGCGCGCTATTTTACCATTCCCGCAGCGGGGCATTTCGCCCCGCTTGAAAATCCCGCCGCAGTGGCGCGTCATGTGCGCGACTGGCTGGCTTCCACCACGAAAAGTGCCGATCAGGCAAAGCAAGGAGCAGATATGAGCGACGTCCCCGCCAATCCAAAGACCAAGGGCGCTTCGCCGTCTGCGATGGAAGAGTCGGTGCTCCAGGTGGAGCGGCACGATTATGCCGATCTGGCACCAACAAATCGGCCGCGCGCGCAGTCGCTGGAAGGGTTTGACGACATCTACACCGACATCGTCGACTACATCATCCGCTGCACGCACAAGATCTGGGACGAGCGCGATATCGGCCTGATCTACACCCACTACACCCACAACTGTGTGCTCTATGGCACCACGGGCACCATCTACAACCGCGAGGACGTGGTGCGCGACACCATCCAGCGGCTGGTGAGTTTCCCAGAGCGGCGGGGCATGGGCACGCAGGTGATCTGGAACGGGAATGATCAGGAAGGCTTTTACACCAGC